>JALGTR010000204.1 GCA_029821265.1 Candidatus Zipacnadia bacterium | reverse complement strand
CACAGACCCCGACGAGTCAAGGTCCTCAGATCTCGTCCCGGTCGTCCCGCGCCGAGGGGGCCTCGCCGCGCCTCCGTCTGGATTCTGATTCCAGCAGCTTCTCGACCCGGTTTCGGATAGGCGCGCGCTCGATGCAGATGAACTCAGCAATCGGCAACCCGGCTGGGCCTCAGCCCTCTTCCTCAGCGGGCTCCTCTGCGTCGAGCAACGCGTCCAGCTTCTCTCTCCTGCGCTCCAGCGATCGCGCGTGGCGCATCAGGCCCTTCCATGGGTCTTCCTTCTGTGCCAGGCGCCTGGGCACGCTCTCGATGGTCCAGTCCTGCGGGTTCGCGCCCGCCTTGAGCTCCTCCCAGTCCAGCGGCGTCGCCACCGGCGCTCCCGGACGGGCCCTGATAGCGTAGGGCGCGACCGTGGTCGCCCCGTACGAGTTGCGCAACACGTCCAGGAATATCCGACCCCTGCGCTTGTTCTTACGCTGCTCCAGCGTGTATGTCTCCTCGTGGCGACGAACAAGCAACAGCGCACTACTGTGGGCGAATTCGCGCACCTCGTCGAAGCCTGCGCTCCGATCCAGCGGTATGACCACATGGAAGCCCTTGGAGCCGGTGGTCTTGACCCAGGCCTGCAGGTCGACTTCTGCCATGACATCCCGGATGTCGAGCGCGGCTCTCCGCACCGCGCTGAAGTCCGTCGTTCCCTCGGGCGGGTCGAGATCGTAGATCATCTTGTCGGGATGTTCGAGATCGTTATATCGGGCGAGGTACAGGTGCGGGGTCAGAACCGCCTGATCTGCCATGTAGACCAGCGCGGCCCTGCTGTCCACGATCGGTGCCCTGAAGCTCCCGCCCTCCCGGCGCGGGATCGTCACCGTCCTGATCCAGTCGGGGAAGTAATCCGGCGTGTCCTTATTGTAGAAGCCGTCGCCTGCGAGACCATCAGGAAAACGCTCCATGCTCACCGCGTAGTGTTTCATGTGCGGAATCATGACGTCGGCCACGCGGTCGTAGTAGTCGATCACGTCACCCTTCGTGAACCCCGCGTCGGGGAAGAAGACCTTCTCTCGCCTGGAGACATCGATCTCGCGCCCGTCCACCTTCATGGCCCTGCCTCCCGCCGGCTACGCCTGCTGCTGTTCGGTCTCCTTGTGGACGTCCTTCGGGTCTTTGTCACGCCGCAGTCCGAGAAACCGTGGATGGCGCAGCTTATCGTCCGACGTCCACTCCGTGAAGCCGACCTCACAGACCAGCTTCGGGGTCACGAAATGCACACACTTGTGCTCCGGGTCGCCAACATCGAATGGCGAGGTTTTGCGTTTAATCTTATTCAAAGTTGCACGCAAGTCTGCTAAGGTTTCATCGTCAAAACCTGTACTAACCTTACCCGCATAGATGAGCTGGCCGTCTCGGTAGAATCCCAGCAGCAGGGCCCCCAGGCCCACACGCTTCCCCCGCGGCTCCGTGAAGCCGCCGATCACGAACTCCTGCTGTCGCGTGCATTTGAACTTCAGCCACTTGCTGGAGCGCGAGTGGACGTACTCAGAGCCCGCCTGCTTGGCGATCAGCCCCTCCCAGCCCTTCTCGCACGCCTCACGCAGGAACTGCTCGCCCTTTTCGTTGCGATACTGCGTCCAGCGCAGCGGATCCTCCCACCTCACTGCCTCCCGGAGCACTTTCTTGCGGGCGCGGAGCGAAACCCGAGTGATGTCATGACCATCAACATACATGCAGTCAAAGATGTAGCAATGGACCCTCACATTGCTCTGGCGCGCCTCTTCGCGGCTGGAGGCGTGCATCCGGCGCTGTAGTCGCTGGAAGTCGCTGACGTGGTCCGGGCCGAACGCGACCACCTCGCCGTCGAGAATGCACTGTTCGGGCGCATGCTCCGCCACAGCTTCCTCGATCTCCGGGTAGCTGTCGTTAATGTGCTTCTGGTTGCGCGACATCAGGCGAACGCTGTTGCCGTCGCGGTACGTGATGCCGCGCTCGCCATCAAGCTTGCGCTCAAAGATCCAGTCGGGATCCGAGAAGTAGTCATGCGTGAGCTTCGCCAGCATCGGGTCCATCCAATCGGGCATCGAGGTCTCCTGCGCCTTCTCGCGTTCTTGCGATGACAGGCGATCGAGCGGGCTACTCATCGCTCTCGCCTCCCTCCTGCGCAATCTCCTCGATCGTCCGGCCGGTTTTCACCGACCTGGGCTCGGTGCTGGTCGGATTCCGCCGCGCGTCGGCTCTATCGTCCTTCATCTTGATCAGCAGCCACCGTTCGTCGTCACCGCCCCCCGTCCTGATCAGTGCGTACCCACCGCTGATCTTCTCCCCCTCGAGCCAGATCGTCACATGGCCGTCCTCGATCTGCTCGGCCACCGACATCGGCTCCTCGTCATCATCCTCGTCCCGCTCGATTTCCTTCAGATTCCGGTATGGCCCACGATCCCAGATTAGCACGGTTCCGCCGCCGTACTCGCCCTCCGGGATCGTCCCCTCGAAGTCGGCGTACGCCAGCGGATGGTCCTCGGTGGGCATCGCGAGCCGCTTCTCCCTCGGATCGGTCGAGGGTCCCTTCGGCACCGCCCACGACTTCAGAACACCATCCACCTCAATGCGGAAGTCGTAGTGCAGGGTGGATGCGTCGTGCTTTTGGATGACGAAGATCGGTCGCTCGTCGGCCCAGTCGAACTCCACCTCGTCGCCTTTCGGCTCAGGGGTCCTGCGGAAGTCGCGTTTGCGCTCGTACTCTGATGTGCCGCCCGGTGCCGCCATCTTCGCCACCCTCCCACGTCGGTCGTCTTCATACCAGTGATTCGGCGAGGCCTTCCGCGCTCCTGCCGCGTATGACGGAGGAGGGAGTCTGGCGTGGATGAGCGCGGCGCGCGTCGTTCGAGTCCCGACGAAAGGCGTGCCGCACGTTGCTACCGCGGGATTATGATGGCTTTGCGCCGGGTGCGCACGCTCCTTTGAAACTGCTCTGGTTCCTCTGGAAATGCTCATGCCATCCCGACTCTGGCGACGGCCGGGAGGTCGCAGTCTGTCATACGACGAAGCGCGGCTGCAGGATCATCGCCGAGGAGGTCCGTCATGCCGATCGATCTGGACGCGAGCTTCCCGCGCTACGAACAGTTCGACCCCGCTGCGCCGATCTGGTGCGTCACGCCGAAGATCGACCGCTGCTTCCACCGTTTTTTCGACACGTCCCCGATCAGTCCGTCCGGACGCTGGCTGGCTCTCACGCGGCTTCCCGCCGAGGATCGCATGCCCGAGCCCGGAGAGGCTGCGGAGGTCATCCTCATCGACCTCGAGACCGGCGATTCGGACGTGGCAGCGGTCACCCGCGGCTGGGACACGCAGATGGGAGCCCACGTGCAGTGGGGCGCGAGTGACCGCGACCTGTTCTTCAACGATATGGATGTGGACGACTGGAAGCCATTCGGCGTCAGGCTCGATCCATTCACCGGTGAGCGGCGCGACCTGGGAGGCCCGCTGTACATGGTCTCGCCCGATGGCAGCACCGCGGCGAGTCCGTGCCTGCGCCGCACCCGCCGCACGCAGCTCGGGTACGGCGTCATCGTCCCCGAGGAGGCGATACCCCGCAACCAGGGCGCCGTCGATGACGATGGCCTCTACCTCACCGATACGACCACCGGCGAGGTGAGGCTTGTGCTCACCTACGCTCGTATCTTCGAGGATCTGCTCGACGCGAGGGATTTCGGGCACGGAGACCTTTACGGCTTCCACGTGAAGTGGAATCCCCAGGGCGATCGCCTGATGTTCGTCGTTCGCTGGGTGCCCCATGGCGAAGGTCGCATGATGGCGATGCTCGTGACCGTCCGGCCCGACGGGACCGAGCTGCACCTTGCGATCCCCGCAGAGGTGTGGGCGCGCGGGGGCCACCACCCCAACTGGTGCCCCGACGGCGAGCGCGTGATGATGAACCTGAAGCTTGACGGCCAGAACATGCGCCTCATCGCAGCGAACTTCGATGGCACCGACCTGCATGCCCTCAGCGATGAGCTGCTCGGCACCGGTCATCCGGCGATGCATCCTGATGGCCGTCACGTCATCACCGATGACTACACGCACGGTCCGCTGGCGCGGGAGGACGGCACCACCCCGCTGCGCCTGCTTGATATCGAGGCCGATGGTGAGATTCGCGTCGCCCGCATCCGCACGGAGCCGGACTTTGCGGGGGAGAAGAAGGTTCTGCGTGTCGATCCCCACCCTGCCTGGGGACCCGATTGGCGGCGCGTGACCTTCAACGCCTGTCCCACCGGTCGTCGAGACGTCTTCATCGCCGATCTGACCGATCTCCTGTAGAGCTGCGTAGTCCGCGTGAGTTCTTCGGGGGCGCAGGAGGAGTACTTGGCGTCACACAGAATTAAGCTGCGACTACCGTCCTGACAGCGCATCACTATAGAAAGGAGGCTCCGAACGCACGTTGGACAGAGGTGTCGGCAGATCTCTACCAAACATGTGCTTAAGAAGTATGGGAGGTGCGAAGCATGCGTCGCGGATTCACCCTCATCGAATTGCTGGTCGTGATCGCGATTATTGCGATCCTCGCCGCAATTCTGTTCCCGGTCTTCGCGCGCGCTCGCGAGAAGGCCCGACAGACTTCGTGTCTGAGTAACATGAAGCAGATCGGTCTGGCCGTCGAGATGTATAAAGCCGACTACGACGGCTTCTACTGCTACTCCACCAACTTCAGCCCGTGGGGCACCTGGTACGACTTCTTCCTCGCTCCATACATCAGGAACACTCAGGTCACACAGTGCCCTTCGACCCCCACCTGGCCCACCGGATACGCCTACAACATCCAGTTCGGCTACTTCCCGGGGCAGCAGATCAGCCCCCCGCGCACCGGGTCAATCTACGAGGGCATCAATGAGGCCCAGGTTGAGGAGCCCGCATCGCGTATCGTCGTAACCGAGGGCTCGCTCGGCTACTGGTGGATGCGCAACGTGCTCGGTTACTCCGATGGCTCCGCCAAGGGCCTGTGCTGGCGCTTCTTCCCGCAGACGACAGAACAGCGGATGCACGATATGTACTACAACGAGGAGGCCGGCATCCACAACGGCGGTATTAACAACGCCTTCGCGGACGGACACGCGAAGTGGCTGCAGCTCGACCAGGCCATAAACCCCGACCTCTGGTTCCCGACGGGCTAATCGTCTGGAGCCGGTTCGGGGGTAGGCCTGCACGACCGAACGGAGTGCGGCGGGGCGAAGGTATCGCGTCTTCCCCCGCCGCTGTTCGTTGGCAGGTATCCCGGGTCACGGCGGTCAAATGGGCTCGGGAGAACCGCGAGCATTCCATCCGTCACGTCGATCGACCGTTGCTGGCCGGGGCGCGTATCCCCGCAGGCGACAGGGCAGCTATCGTCCGTGCGAGGTGAATCCGATGGTGCAGGAGATACTGGCGTTCAGTGTAATCGCCGCACTGCTCTTCCTGTTCATGGCACCGGCGCAGGAGGCGCCGGCACTTGACGTCGGTGCGCTCAACGATGCCTACAAGGCTCTGGACGCGGAGCGCAACGAAGGGCTTGGCCGCTCGGACAATCCAGACTCCGGCGCCCTCGGCTGGGGCGAGGGCGCGATCATGCAATCGTATGCGCACATGTGGGAGGCCACCGGAGACACCTACTGGCTGGCGAAGATCCAGGATCACTTCAACCGGATCATGGGCAATGCTTCGGACCCCGATGGCGACGGCTACCTGAGCTGGCAGACGACCACCTACTCAACCGCCGTCGCGTGGGCAGAGCGGCTGCACAATGTATCAAACGCGGTGATCGAGCCGGAGTACCAGAAGAACTCTAACGGCAAGCAGGCCGCGCAGTGCACAGGCCACACCTATCTGATCGAGTTCCCGGAGGGCCCTGAGTCCTTCCGTGTCGTGGACCAGACGACTCGAGAGGTCGTCGCCGATGACCTACCCTACGAGAGCGGAGCGGAGATCGACGCCATCGTCCCGTTCCGCCTGACGATCACCGGCGAGACCCACCAGGGCGATCGCTTCCAGGTCCGGACGGTGGCGCCTGAACCGCTCGAGTTCACGGTCCATCAGGGCATGTTCATCTATCCGGTGGCGCTCTTCATCAGGACCGTCAAAACCACGCCTGAGCTTCAGGAGCAGTTCGGCGCGGACGCCGACCGCTTCCTCGACTTCATCAACACTCACGTCTTCGAGAAGAACGAGCGGGACTGGCTGGACATGGGCGACCTCGGCGGCGCCTACCGCTTCGAGCCGAAGATCACCGACCGCTTCCCGAACCGGATCATGCCACATAACCAGTACCTCTCCCTCGCCCGCGCCTGGCTGCTCCTGAAAGATCTGGAGGGCGCTCACCCGTTGATGGCCGAGCGTGCCGAGCAGATGGCGAGATACTTCCGCAGCTATCTGTTCCTCGACGAGGAGAACGACGCCTGGCAGTGGCACTACTGGGACTGGACGGAGTATGGTGAGCCCGGCAACTCTGGCTGGGAGGACACCAGCCACGGGACGATCGATGTCAGCTTCGCGGTCGAGGCAGCTCGCCAGGGCGTGGTCTTCACGGATGAGGACATGGAGCGCTTCTGCAACACCTGGCTCAAGGTCATGTGGAACGGCGATACTGAGAACCCGAAGATGGCCCACCGCGTGGCCGAGAATGATGACTATCGCCACGGCGCGCTCATGCACAGTTGGACGGAGCTTTCCCAGTGGGATCCGAGGGTGTATGAGCTGGCGCTGACCGCCTTCAACGCCGCCGGTCAGCCGGCAGGTTCAGCGCCGACGATGCTCCTGTGCGCGAAGCGCGCCGGAATGCTGGACTGACGCGCGCACGCTCAGAGGCAAACGCGCCCCGTCCTGTTGTGCGCGGGACGGGGCGCGATGTCGTCTGGAAGGGCCGCAGCCCGTTCGGCCCGAGAGGTCGGCCAGCTCTCGCGACCCGTCGGTCAGGACGTCATCGGCCAGTTGCGCCTGCTCCTCGATCAGTGGCCTGACCGCCTTCGCCTCATTGAACGGGATTCCGAGCGTGAAGGCCGCGACCACGCGAGTGTCGGTGTCGAGCCACCACGCCACGAACCGGCCGCTCTCGACCTCGCCGCGGTAGACGACTCTGTCTCCGATCGATCGATCGCCCCAGTAGTTCCACGACAGGTCGAA
>JALGTR010000019.1 GCA_029821265.1 Candidatus Zipacnadia bacterium | reverse complement strand
TCTATGAGCTACGGCTGACGCTGCCCGAGGAGCAGATCGGCGAGATCATCCGACGGGCGCGCCTGAGCGAGACACTCGAGCCGCTTCGCGAGCCCCCCGAGGAGATACCCCACGGCGGTCCGGGACGTGAGTGGATCGCCGCCGCTCCCGAGCAGTACATGGCAGATGAGCGCATTAACGAGGAGGGGCCCGTTTGGGGCATTGCCATCGATCCCGATACCGGCGAGGTGATCTACTGGGCCGACAACTGGCGGAAGACCTGACACGAGAGGCCACCTGCGAGGGCCGGAGCGGCGCTTGCGTGATCGTCGCCCGGGCCGCCGCAGATCGACCGCGAGACGTCTCGGACCCCGCAAACGTTTACTGACCGCGCAGTTCGCGCTTGAGTACCTTCCCCGTGACAGAGCGCGGCAGTTCCTCGACGATCTCAGCCCTGCGGGGGACCTTGTACCTGGCCAGGCAGTTGCTGCAGTGTTGGATGATGTCGTCTGCCTCGATCTCATGGCCCTCGTGAAGCTCGACGAAGGCCACGACGGTCTCGCCACGGAGCCTCGAGCGTCCGCCGACCACGGCGCAGTCGCGGATCGCCGGGAGCCGGCGGATGACCTCCTCGACCTCGCGCGGGTAAACGTTCAACCCGCCGACGATGATCATATCTGTCTTGCGGTCGACGATCGTGATGTAGCCGTCCTCGTCAACGTTCCCGAGGTCACCGGTGTAGAGCCAGCCGTCACGGATCGCCTCCCTGGTCTTTGCATCATCCTGCCAGTAGCCGGCCATCACGTTCTCGCCCCGGACGCAGATCTCGCCGATCTCGCCCACCGGCAGCGGTCTATCGCCGTCGCGAATCTCGACCTCCACGCCCGGAAGCGGCGGGCCGACGGTCCCGATCTTCCTCGTCTCGCGCGAGCGATTGACGCTGACCACCGGGGAGGCCTCTGTCGGCCCGTAGCCCTCCAGAAGCGTCGTCTTGTATCGCTCCTCGAAGGCGGGAGTCAGCTCCGGCGGCAACGCGGCGCCTCCGGAGATGCACAGCCGCAGGCTCCCCACGTCGAAGCTTCGCTCGCTCTTGAGGCCCCCGAGCACGGTGAACATCGAGGGAACAGCGGGAAAGATCGTGGCGCGCGTGGCCTCGATGGCCTCGAGGACTGACAGCGCGTCAAAGCGCGGCACCAGCACGATCGTCGCGCCCATCACTATGGGGATCACCATGCAGACGGTGGAACCGAAGGAGTGGAACAGCGGCAGCACGCCGAGGAAGATATCGTCCTCTGTCATGCTCACGGCCTCGCGCGACGCCATGGCGTCGAAGAGCAGGTTCCTGTGCGTGAGCATGGCGCCTTTCGGACGTCCGGTGGTTCCGGAGGTGTAAAGCAGTGCCGCGACGCTGTCGCCGTCGGGCGGCTCGGGCAGACCTTCGGGCGCTGAGGCCATCAACGCGCCGAGGCTGACCGCACCCTCGGGGACCGACTCGCCCGCGACGATCACATGCTTCACGCAGCCGGCTGCCTTCGCCGCACCGCTGGCCATGGGTAGAAGCTGATCGAGGGTGATGAGCGCCTGTGCGCCTGCGTCATCGAGAATGTACGCCGCCTCCTCGGCCGCGAGGATCGGATTCAGCGGCACCGCAAACGCTCCGAGCCGCGCACAGGCCATCCACGAGATGACGAACTGCGGGCAGTTCGGCAGGATCAGCGCGACGCGGTCGCCCGGCTCGATCCCGCGAGCCAGCAGCCCGGCCGCTGTCGCCTCGACCGCACCGGCAAGCTCGCGGTAGCTGATTCGCGCGCTCCCGGCGATGACCGCCGTGCGATCAGGGCAGCGTTCAGTCGTCTCCCGGAGGGCACATCCCAGCGAATCCATCGGCGTCACCTCAGACGGCGGCCCCTGTTCCGGCCGCCGTCGGTTCACTGCATTCTTGCACCGGCTCGCCATGATCTGCCGGTATTCTTGACCAATCGGGTGAACGAGTGGCCTGCAGTATTCCCCTACGGGGCGCCGGAGACCTGCCTCGGCACGCGCCGGCTCCCCCACCGCGCCGCACGCACAGATGACGCCCTCCGATGAGGATCGCGCTCCGTCGGGCTCGCGCTCGCGATGAGCGATGGGGCCGCTCGGTGCCGGAGAAGACTCCAGGTAACGCCGCAACCGGGCGACTCGACCGATGGGAGGTCCCTCAGTATGCCCGCAACACGAGTCCCCGATCGCATCATTCTCTCCGCAGTCCACGACACGCCACACCAGACTGCCGCACAGTGGGTCGCGCTGCAACTCGATCTGCAGGTCGAACAGGCGCAGCAACCACAGGAGGGCGCGCTCAACATCGGTGCTCCCGCATTCGCGAGGCGTTGGACCGGGGCCGCGCAGGCCATCGAGGAGGCATCGAGCGAGACCACCTGGGAGCTCATGGCGCCGATGCCCGCCAGCGGCTGGTTCGACGAGCTCGAGAGTAGGTGCCCGCGGCAGCTCCAGCGCCGGCAGATCGCCGGCCACAGGGGGTCATAGCCGCTCGTAGTCCAGCACCGATGATTGGTAGATGCCGCGGACCGGATCGGCCGTCTCCTGCATCCACGCGAACAGCCGCTCGCGCATCGCACTCGCGTCATCCCGATATGCGGGGTGGCGCAGCAGGTTCACGGTCTCGTGAGGATCGCGCGCCAGATCGTACAGCTCGTCCTCGCCGGCCGCGTTCCAGCCGTATTTGAGGTCACCGTGCCGAATCGTACGCTGGCTCATCGACACCTGGTTCACCCCATGGAACTCGGTGACCGCGCAGTCGCGCCAGTCCTCCGCGCCGCCATCGATCAGCGGCAGCAGCGACCGTCCGTGGATGGCCTCCGCGTCATATTCGGCGCCCGCAAGGTCGCAGATCGTGGGGTAGACATCCGCGTTCGACGCGAACTCGCCGCGCACTTCGCCCGCGTGTGACCCGTCCGGAAAGCGCACGATCATCCCGATACGGTGTGTCTCCTCGAAGTGATGCCATCCCTTGTCCGTCAGGCCGCCGTGACTGCCGCACGTCTCGCCGTGGTCCGATGTGAAGATGATGACGGTATTCTCAAGCTGCTCGCTCTGTCGCAGATACTCGATGATCCGCGCGAACTGATCGTCGATCATCGTCGTGAACGCGTAGTAATAGCGCAGCATCTCGGCCCACGTCTCCCAATCGAGCCGCTCCGCGCGCGCATGGAGCTTCGTCTGATGTGGTCCGGGGATGTTCCGGGCCGGCCAGTCGAAGTTCTCCCATGGCTCGATCTCCACGTCCCGGTACAGGTCCAGATACTCCCCAGTGGCGTAGTACGGTCCATGCGGCCCCCAGTTGTTATGCCAGATGAACCATGGCTCGTCGGCGTCGCGAAAGCGCTCGGCCATGGAGATCGTGTTCTCAGCGAGAAAATACGGCACGGTGCTCTCCACCGGCCCCGTCAGCTCGCCGACCGGGACCGGCATCGGCCGACCCTCCGGCCACGGTCGCAGATCATGGCGCCAGCCGTGCGCCGTCAGGTAGTCCCGATACTCCTCGTAGCGAAAGCCGCCCCCGCCGTGCCCCGGGAAGTCCTGCCCCTCGAACCCTCGCGTGCTCGGCAGCGCGGGGTCATTCGGGGCTCCGAACGTCGTGCGCGGACCATGCCCGAGATGCCACTTGCCCGTGTAGCCGCAGCGATAGCCGGCCTCGCGCAACCGATAGGACAACAGATCATCCCGATCCGGCAGCTCATGCACCGAGGAGCCGAGATTCGCAACGTTCGAGCAGATCCCATGCGAGTGCGGATACAGGCCCGTCATTATCGTCCCGCGTGTGGGAGAACACACCGGACAGACGGTGTAGGCGGTCTCAAACCGTACTCCGTCCTCCGCCAGAGCATCAATCGTCGGGGTGCGGCAGACGGTGTCACCATAGCAGCCGAGTGCGGACAGGCGATGTTGATCGGTGAAAAGCAGCAGCACGTTAGGCCGATCGGGCATGGTCTCTCACTCCCTGGTCTGTCAGGACGCGTCGGGGAGTTCAGTTCGCTCAGGCTGCTGTCGTCGCCTCCCTGCCCGCCGGCGGGCGCCGCCTCGCGCACGAATCAGCGTCCTGACCGGGAGAGGTCTACATGTCTGGTGAGAAGCCGACGCGACTCCGGATCATGATGGCGCTATCGGGCGCGGACTTCAACTTCCTGCAGGCCGCCCTGGACCTCACGCCGGGCAATCTGTCCGCGCACGCACCCAGCCTCGAGGATGCCGTCCTGTTCGAGATCACCAAACGCTTCGAGGGCAAGACGCCTGTGACCACATACCGGCTCACCGACGAGGGCCGCAGGGGGCTGGAGCAGTCCTGGGCGGCCCTCGACGAGATCCGCCAGACACCCGAGCGCATCCAGGACGGCTAAGGCATGGAGTACGGAAGGGCGGCCCCACGCCGGGGGCGAAGCAGCGGACCGCGGATGCTGCTCCAGGTGCTCAGTGGGCCGCCGCTGAGCCGAGGCGACAGGGAGGACCTGACGATGGCTGATGGTGAGGACCGCTACGGATGGTTCAACGAGGCGAAGTTCGGAATGTTCCTGCACTGGGGCATTTACTCGCTGCTCGGACAGGGCGAGCAGGTGATGTTCCGCGGACACCTGGTGCCGAGCGAGTACCGAAAGCTGGCGGATGAGTTCACGGTGCCGAATTTCGATGCGCGCGAGTGGGCGGCACTGGCGAGGGCCGCGGGGATGCGATACATGGTGCTCACGAGCAAGCACCACGACGGCTACTGCCTGTTCGACTCGCCCGGCTGGCAGTTCGATGCGCCGAACACCGCGCCGGGACGCGACCTGATCGCCGAGTACGTGGAGGCCTGCCGGGAGTACGGGCTGCGAGTCGGCATCTACTACTCGCTGCAGGACTGGTGCTTCCCGGTGATGTTCGAGGGCGAGGACGCCGATCCGGACGACCTCGAGGAGCTGGTCCAGAAGGTCCACCGCGATATCGAGGCGCTGTGCTCGAACTACGGTCGCATCGACCTGATGTGGTTCGATGGCCGATGGCCACTGGATGACGCCTGGCGGCCGCTGGAGATCGACGACATGATCCGCGAGCTGCAGCCGGACGCAATGATCACGGGCGACCGCCTGTACGGCCGGCCGCCGCAGTTCACCGACAACCCCTTCGCGCGCAACGAACGGCCTGGCTACATCGCATCATCGGAGCGCCGCATTCAGGCGTCGGAGGTGCCTGTCCCGTGGGAGGTCTGCGAGATCAACCAGCATCGGTGGTGGGGCTACGTGAAGTGGGACGGGCACTACCGGAGCACGACTGAGCTGGTCTACCTGATGGCCGAATCGCTCGGACAGGGCGCGAACCTGCTGCTTAACTTCGGGCCGAAGGGCGACGGGAGCTTCCCGGATCGTGCGCTGCAGCAGCTGGCCGGCCTCGGGCGCTTCACCGACGTGAACGCAGAGGCGATCTACGGCACCACCGGGGCGAACGACCTCTTCGAGCACCTCGTCTTCGGCGACATGACCCGCAGAGGCGAGACGCTCTACCTGTGGGTGAAGTACTGGCAGGGGGAGACGTTCCACGTGGCGGGTCTGGCGAACGATGTGCGTGGGGCGCGCGTGCTCGGGCACGACGATATAGACGTGACGGTTGATCGCGATGGCGAGCACCTCTTCCTGCACGGGCTGCCGGAAGCCCCACCAGACCCGGACTGCACGGTCATCGCGCTGGACCTCGATGGCGAGCCAAGAGCGTACGACTGGGGCCAGTATCGCCTGCACGGACACACTCCTGACCCCTCGGTGTGGCTCGACTGGATACGAAGCTGAGCAGCGGCGAGGCGCCCCCCTCGCGTGGAGGGCGCCTCGCCCGCACTCAAGAGGTCCGGGCCACTCAGCCGCCCAGAAACTCGCGACCAAAGCGCTTCGCGTGGTCGAAAAGCGCGTCGATGTTCTCGTGCGGGACCTCGGGGAGAATCGAACTCGTCGAGGAGAGCACGTGTCCGCGGCCGCGCCCGGCCACTTCGAACGAGCGCTCGACCGAGCGCCGCACATCCCCCGGCGTGCCATGGGGCAGCGTCGTGGTGACTGAGACACAGCCCCAGACACCGATCGGATCGCCAGCCGGGTCGGTCAGCGCGCACATCTGCTCCCAGCGTGGCCCATGCTCCTCCTCGAAGCCCTGCAGTCCCGTCACGCCGAGGTCGAGGATGTCATCGAGGATCGGCAGGATGTTCCCATCGCAGTGCCACGTGACCCCGATTCCGGCGTCGATGAGCGGCTCCATCGCCCACTTGAGCTCCGGGAAGTACAGATCGCGGAGCATCTCCGGCGACATGATCGGCCCGGCTGAGGTGCAGATGTCCTGGCCGCCGTAGACGAATGGCGGCAGGGCATGACGCTCGATGGCAAGCGCGATCGCCTGGTTGCGCAGACGGGCATTGAGCGCCGAGTGGTGGTAGTACCGCCGCATGTGGTCGGGGTAGAGTGCTGCGGCCTGCATGTAGTTCTCGTAGCCCCAGCGCGTGTATCCGCCCATGAAGTCGGCCTGGCCAAAGCTGTCGATCACGAGCACGTCCGGGCCCATGATCGCCTGGCGCTGCTCGATCATGGCCGCGTACTCCTCGGCCGCCCGCTCGATCTGGAAGTCCCGCTCGACCGTCGCATCGTCGGGCAGCTGTTCGATCGCGTCGCGGACGTCCTCGGGTGAGCGGAAGCCGGCCTCTTCGTGGCCGTGCAGGCCATGCATGATCTCGCCCTGCTCGAGCCTGCGCTGGGCCTCACCGGGGATGTACCACTGCGGTACGAAGTTCGCTCCGACACGGCGTACGAACTCCGCGTAGACCCCCTCGCGATCGGCCCAGAAGTCTCGCCCGACCACGTGGCTGATGTACGTCGAGTTCGTCACCCAGCAGTTGGTGATGCACGGTTCAGTGACATCCTCGCGCATCAGCGTCGCCAGCGCGATCTCACGCCCGGTCATGGGCATACCTCCTCCTGCGCCGAGAGGCTATTCCCCGGCAGCCACAGGCGCGCCTGCATCGGCAGGAGAAGCCAGCGCGGAGGCAAAGGTTCACTTCGAGGAGCCAACGAAGCTGGTTTGAGCGGGGGCTCGCGTGGAGAAGCGCGTGGAGGAGGGCCTATCTACGCCATCACATCCGACGGCTGGATCGCGGCCAGCTGAAGCCCGATGGAGGGCGCCAATCGGCGCCCTTTTTCGATTCCCGGCGGAAGGAAACGGCCGGCCGCGCGGCGCACCTACCGCCACGGCCAGTATGCGCCCGGCCCGGGAGGAAGGATCGTGGATCTGCGAATCGTCGTGCTCATCGCGTGTCTCGGCTTCACTGCCTGTGCGCATGCCCAGGAGGAGGTCCTGCCGATCCCTAACGGGGGCTTCGAGGATGGTCTCGAAGGCTGGGAGATCAGCAGCCACCCCGAGTGGATCAAGGTCAGCGAAGAACAGGCGGCGAGCGGAAGGGCGTCCCTGAAGATCGCCGACCCCGAGCGCGGCGGCAGCGCGCGCATCTATGCCACGCCCGTCGCGATCGAGGGGCCGGGCATCTACCACGTGCGCGGGAAATACTTCCCGGTCTCAGGCAGCGGGCTGGGTGTGTACCACGACTACCTCGACGCGGAGGGGAACATCCTCAACAACGATCGGCATCTGCGCGGTCTGGGCGGCGATGAGGCCAGGTGGCTCGACTTCGACCTGCGCAGCTTCGCGCCCGAAAACGCCGTCGCGCTGCGGATCTACTTCCACAGCTACTCCGACGCGGTCGTCACGGCGTATGTGGACGATCTGCATATCGTGAGGATGGAGACAGGCGAGATTAAGCCGCCGTGGGAGGGCAGCTACAAGATCGATCCCGAGAGGAACCCAGAGATGCTGACGCCCGCGGACGTGGTCGGCCCGGACGGGCTCGTCTATCCCAATTGGACGCGCGCGGGAGTCCAGGGCGGTATCCCGGATGTCCCCGCTGTCGTCGATATCGCGGATTTCGGCGGCGTGCCCGACGATGACGCCGACGACGCCGACGCGCTGGACGCAGCATGCGCGGCAGCGGGCGAGCGGGGCGGTGGCGCAGTGCTGCTTGGCGCGGGAACATGGCATCTCGACCGCCCGGTGACAGTCCGCCACGATGGCGTGGTTATCCGCGGTGAGGGCGCCGACAGCACACGCGTGATCTTCCGCTACAGCCTCGGCGAGCAGGGAATCCGGTTCTTCACCCCGGAGGAGGGTGGCCGCGTCGGTCCACAGACGCTGATCGAGCTGCACGCGACACCGACCGGCCTGCAGGAGATGCGGATCTTCGTCGATGACGTGCTGCTGCGCCACTGGCGGCGCGGTGTGCACTCAGGCAACTCGTTCTCGACGAACGTCCGAGCCAGCAATGCATTCGAGCAGCTTGAGGACGGCGAACATACGCTCATCGGCGTCGCCACCTACGACGATGGCACCGAGAAGCGGCTGGAGATGCCGATCATCCTCGACAGCGACTGGGAGGATGATCGGGATGTGCCGCGCTCGAACATCGCCATCGCCTTCGTCGGCGGAGGGTACCGGGGGCCGCGACACCTCCTCGCAGCCGATGGCAAGCGGGGAGACATGCAGGTGACGCTCGAGGATGTCGGCGACCTGCAGGTGGGCGATGTGGTGGTCATCGACGGCCCCGCGACCGAGCGCTGGAAAAAGCTCACGCGTAACGCCTGCCAGTGGGGCACCTACCGGCGGAACATGTACGAGATCCAGGCGATCGACGGCAACACTATCAGCTTCGATCAGCCGCTGCGCATCGAGTTCCCGACGATCGACGGCTCCTACGTGCAGCGCCTCGACGTGATCGAGGGGTGCGGGCTCGAGAACATGTACATCGAGCAGACCGAGAACCTGTGGATCACTACCAGCGAGTTCCTCTACGCCATGAACTGCTGGGCCCGGGGCGTGACGGTGCGCATGTGCGGGCGCAATCCGATATACGGGAGCCTCGCCAAGTTCTGTGAAATCCGCGATTGTGTCTTCGATGACGCATGGTTCAAGGGTGGCGGCGGAACGGCCTACGCCGGCTGGGACCACTGCTTCGATTGCCTGATGGAGGACGTGGAGACATTCCGGCTGCGCCACGCGCCGCTGTATCAGTGGGCCGCAAGCGGCAACGTCATCCGCAATGGGGTCTTTCACGAGAGCGACGGGCAGTGGCATTCGGGCTGGACGAACGAGAACCTGTTCGAAAACTGCGTGATCACATCCGTGCGCGGGCATGGCGGGTACGGGTACGGCATGTGGGGTTCCCCGCCGGAAGACACGGCGCACGGGCCGAATGGCCCGCGCAACGTGGTCTACAACTGTGACGTTTCCTCCGAGCGCGACGGCGTGTGGATGGGCGGCATGAACGAGAACTGGCTCATCCTCTACAACCGTTTCGTGACCGACTCCGGCGAAGGGCTGGAGGCGAAGGACGCCAGCTTCGACCACATCATCCGCGGCAATGTCTTCGTGCTCAAAGACGAGCAGTCGCCGATGATCCGCCTGCGCACGCCCGACTGCATCGGCGTTGAGGTCATCGGCAACGCGCTCTACGGCGGAAACGGTGAGCTTTCGGCGGGGATGATCGAGCCGGCGGTGCTGGAGGAGAATGAGGTGCATCCGCTGCCGGAGGGCGACCTGCCGCCACGGCCGACACCTCCGGTTCCGTCAATCTACGAGTGGCAGCTTGAGAACGTGCGCTAAGATGCCGGGGAGGCTACTTCGAAATGCGCAAGTCCGTACGCTTTACGGTCGTGGAGATGTCCGGTTCGCGCCATGAGATGGGTCGCAAGTACGGAAGGCAATGCCGCGATCTGATCCGGCGCGTCTCGAAAGACTTCGACTCGATGCTGCTGGAGCCGGGATACCTCGAGGAAGGCCGTAAGGTCGCCATGCAGGCGCTCCCGCACGTGCGCCGCGAGGCCCCGGAGCTTGTCGAGGAGGTCGAGGGCATCGCCGAGGGCGCCGGGCTTGAGTTCGAGGAGGCGTTCCGGCTGAGCTGCTCGCAGGAGATGAACTCCTGGCAGGGCTGCATGCGGCAGCAGACGCGCGAGACCGTGGTTGATGGCTGCACGAGCATCGCCGCCCGCCGCAACGGCAGCAGCCTCGTGGCGTGGAACATGGACTGGTGGATCAGATGGCAGCCCTACATGGTGCTGCTGCACGGCAGACCCGACGACGGCCCAGACTTTCTCGCGTTCGCAATAGCGGGGAGCGTAGGGCGGCCGGGGCTCTCGGAGAACATCTCGATCGCCGCGAACTTCCTGCCCTACCGGGCGTCGCCACAGCATGAGGCCGGCGGCGCGGAGTGGGCCGGGGCGGGCATCCCCTACAGCTTCCTCGCACGCATGCTCTTAGCGCAGAAAAGCACGCAGGACGCGCTGCAGATGCTCGAGCGCACCCCGCGGATGGCGTGCCTGAACTACACGCTCGGCGACGCGACCGGGGATATCTGCTGCGTCGAGACGATGCCCCGCGACATGGCGGTGCTCCGCCCGGACGACGGCTACATCACCCACGCGAACTCCTATCACGCCGAAGAGTTCGGCGGGCTCAGCCGCGATGAGCTGCCGGAGAAGGACCCTCGAGCCTATCGGGCGTGGGAGGTCCTCAGCCGCCGCGAACAGCCCCTGTCGCGGGCCGATATCTACCAGGCGCAGCGCTCGCACTTTCCGCGAAAGTCCACCGGCGTGTGCGTGCACACCGGTGGCGAAAAGCCGTCGATCACGCTGCTTTCGTTCGTCGGCGACCTGCAGGAGCGGGCGATGTGGGCCGCCTGGGGCTCGCCCTGCGAGCATCGGTTCGAGCGTTACGACCTGTAGCCGCACTGAGCTCCGCGTCACGGCAGATATGGTCAGAGGTGACATGAATGCAGGACGAGATGACACCACGCGAACGCTGGCTGGCGGTGCTCAATCGCGAGCCGTTCGATCGCTTTCCACTCGACTACCGCGCGACCCCCGAGGTGACGCGGGCTCTGATCGAGTACATGGAAGCTGAGAGCTGGGCCGAAGCGCGCGATCGGCTGCATATCGATCCGGTGATCGGAGTCGGCGGGCGCTACGTGGGGCCGGAGTTCGATCGCGATTCGAGCCCGTTCGGTATCGGCTATGCGGACGTGGACTACGGAACAGGAACCTACCGCGAGGCGGTGTACCACCCGCTGGCGGAGTATAACTCCGTGGAGGAGATCGAAAAGAACTATGAGTGGCCAAATCCGGACTGGTGGGCCTACGACCACATCCCGCAGGTGATCGAGGAGCACCCCGGCTGGGTGATTCAGGGCGGCCACTACGAGGAGTTCGCGACCTACAAGGATCTGCGCGGCGTCCAGCAGGGCTACCTCGACCACATCGAGAACCCGGAGATCCTGCACTACTGCATGGGCAAGCTCGCGGACCTCGCCTACGCGCGGTTCGAACGCATTTTCGACCAGGCGGCCGGAGATGTGGTGTGGAGCTGGGTCGCGGAGGATTTCGGCACGCAGGAGGGGCTGCTGCTCTCGCTGGAGCACATTCGGGAGTTTCACCTGCCGCACATGAAGCGCATGATCGATATCTGCCACGACGCCGGGGCGTTCGTCTTCCACCACTCCGATGGCGCGGTGCGGCCGAACATCCCCCAGATGATCGAGGCGGGCATCGACGTGCTCGATCCGGTGCAGTGGCGCTGTAATGGCATGGATCGCGAGGGCCTCAAGCGCGATTTCGGCGACGACCTGGTCTTCCACGGGGCAATGGACAACCAGCAGACAGTCCCGTTCGGGACGGTCGAGGACGTGCGGCAGGAGGTGCGTGACAACTTCCGCATCCTCGGCGACGGTGGCGGCTACATCCTCGGCCCCTGCCATAACATCCAGCCGGTGACGCCGATGGAGAACATCGTAGCGATCTACGAGACCGGCTATGAGGAAGGCTGGCAGTAGAAGCGCAGCGGGGCCCCGCGAGGGGCCCCGCTGCCTGCTTTCAGCCGGGTGCTGTCCTATTGGTTCGCGTTGAACGAAATCTCACCGTACTCCTTTAGGAAGTCCTCAACCTGGGTTGAGGCTATGTTCGCCACGATGTAGAGGTAGTCGGGGGTCAGGTAGGTCATCGGGATCTGCGACTCCCAGACCACGTCGTAGTCCTCGTCCATCGCAAGCCGTCCGACCGGGTCATACCAGTTGCGTTGCAGCAGCTCAAGGGCAAACTGTCGCGCGCTGGACGGATCGCCGCCGGGCACGCCGCCGGTGTAGCAGTGGATGTAGGCCACGCCCCGGTAGATCTTCGCGTAGACGGTGACGTCGTTCCCGAATGGGATCTCGAAGGTCTCCTCGTCGAAGTCGGAGTAGGTCAGCCCGGATTCGTCGAGGATCGCCCTCAGCTCGGCGTAGAGCGCGTCGGGATCCCCGCCGGGATACAGGTCGGTGGGCGTTCCAAGCTGCTCGCGGCCTGAGAGCACATTGTCGAAGCTCTCGATCTGGCTCGCCGCGATATCGGCGAGGTCGCGCAGGTAGTCCGGCGAGGCAATGCCCATCGGCACCTGCGCCTCCCAGTACAGGACGTCGTCTCCATCCTGCTTGTGGACGCTGAACCGGCCCACCGGGTCGTTATAGGTGAAGCGGAGGGCGAGCGCTGCGTCGTCTGCGGTGATCTCGCCGTAGATGGTGTAGACGCGCAGCAGATCATCGACCTCGTGCACGTAGACGGTCGCCTCATTGCTGTAGGGCAGCTCGAAGATGCCGCTTTCGAGCCGGGTGTAGCTCAGGCCGGACCGGTCAAGAAGATCCTCCACGGCGGGCGAGGCCAGCGCCGGACCGCCGCCACCGGCGGCAGCCATCTGCACCGGTGGATCGTTCGCCGGGTCGCTGCTCAGCCACTCGCGCAGCACGTTCGAGGGGATCGCCCACTTCGTCGACATGTTCTCGCTCATGAAGGTCGCGGTGTGAACGCCCACGACTCGTCCGGTCTCATCGACAACCGGTCCTCCGCTGTTGCCGTCGTCGGCCTCGGCGTCATGCTCGAGGTACTGCTTACCCTCGAAGGTTCGGTGCGCGGTCACCGTGCCGGTCCGCAGGGAGATCTCGCGCAGCCCGAGCGGATGTCCGCAGGCGATGACCTTTGCGGTCTGCGGAATGGCCGCGGAATCGCCCAGCTCCAGCCATACCGGAGTGGCGGCGTCGATCTTCAGCAGGGCAAGGTCGATCCCGGGGTGTTCGCGGACGACCTCAGCGCTGTACGAACGCTCCTCGTCGGTGCCGGGGTGGAAGATGACGCGGATCTCGCGCGAGACCGCCACCTGCGACCTGCCGTCGTCTGCTGTGACCACCGGCGAGATGACGTGAGCGCTGGTGATGATGCGGCCCTCGTTGTTGATCACGAAGCCGCTGCCGGTGCCGCCGGCCTCACCGTCGGGAAGCTGCAGCGTCGTCTCGACCAGCACGACGGCGTCTCTGATGCGCTCGAGAACCTGATCCTTAGAGACGCGCTCGGGCGACTGGGGCGACTGCATCCGGGGGCTCTCTGTGGAAGGGCATCCAGCCAGCCACAGCGCGCCCGCCGCGAACACCAGCGCGGCGCCCAGAGAGTATATTCGGAAGATAGATGACACTTCGGCACCTCCCCGCCGCGGATGTATCGGGTAAATTGCGCGGAAGAATATGCCAAGAAACTGCAAGAATCCTGCCGGCGCGCGAAGCTTCCGGCGCGCTCGCTCAGAGGGACGTCCAGATGTCGCGTATCCGCCACAGTCTCACGTGCGCCTCAGATGCGGCCGTCTCGGCCCCGATGCGGACGCCGAGGCTGTCGGGGCGCGACGGGTAGATCCGCTCGCTCACGCAGCATCGGCTGTTGGCGAACACCTCGACAACCGAACGGTCCACGAAGATTCGCAGGCGAAGGCGCTCATCGGGCATGAGCTTCAGCTTGCCCTCCGTCACCCGGCCCTCGGCCCCCGGATCGAGGCTGGCGGTCGAGGTGTCGATGGCGACGGTTCCCGCGCCCGTGTCGACGATGATGCGGGTCAGCTCCTCACCCCCGGGTGAGCAGCGAAGACCGATCTCCAGGCGCGCCCCGGCGGGCGCCCCGGCATCGACAGCCAGCTCGAAGCAGTCCTCCTGGACACCGTCGAGCCGCACCTCATGGCCGGGGCGCAGCGACATCATCTCGTCAACAAGGAGGCGCCCGCGAATCGTCTCTACTTCCTCTGCCGGATCGCAGCGGACCTCACCATCACGGCCCACGGTGAGCACGCGTGGCAGACTCATGACGCCCGCCCACCCGGCGTCGATCTGTTGCTGCTGTTGTCTGGCCTCGCGCAGCCATCCCCACAGGATGCGGCGGCCGTGCGGTCCGCGGAAGCTTTTCGCGGCGTAGAAGGTCGGGCTGACGTCGGCCCATCCCTGCCGGCCTGAAGTGAACCTGCGCCCGTCCCATCCGCCCGCGAAGTACAGGACGCGCCCGAGCGTCGAGACCAGCAGCAGATGCCTCTCGCCCAGCGGGAAGAGGTCCGGGCACTCCCACATTGTGCCATGCTCTTCGGTCTCGCCGACCAGCGGCGTTCCACAGTAGCGCCAGTTGACGAGGTCTGACGATTCGTAGAGCAGCACCGTTCCACCCCTGTCGCGGAGCCCTGAGCCCACGAGCATCTTCCACGTATCGCGCTCACGCCATACACACGGGTCGCGGAATCCCACGACATCGAGGCCCTCTGGCGGCGCGGCGATGACCGGGTTCTGCTCAATCTTCTCCCAGGTGACCATGCCATCGTGGCTGATCGCGAGCGACTGGTTGTCGCGACGAACGCCCGGAGGGTCGACCTCAAGGGCGGGAACACCGGTGTAGGCGATGGTCGGCGTGTCATCGCAGCCCGATAGCACGCTCTGGAGGAAGGCGCAGCCAGTGAAGCAGCCGGCGGCATCAACATCCTCGGTATCCGGCCGCAGCGCGATGGGCCAGTCCTCCCAGTGCACGAGGTCGACGCTGGTGGCGTGCCCCCACGCGATATTCCCCCACTTCGGGGCCTCCGGGTTGTGCTGATAGAAGAGGTGGTAGCGGCCGTCGAACCAGATCGGCCCGTTGGGATCATTCATCCAGTTCTCAGGTGGCAGGAAGTGATAGTGCGGGCGATGGGGATCACTGGCGAAGCGCTCCTCGCACTCCTGACGATAGGCAGTCATTTCCTCGAAGACCGGTTCGCGGGCCATGTGCGGTTCCTCCTGTCGGGAGCCTCGCCTGGTGGGCGGCGGTGGTCCACAGAGGCATTCGCTGCGTGACGGGCCATTCCCTTGCCCAGGATACGCGTGTGACGGCAGCGAAGGTTCGGCTCTGGAGGTGACTCAGATGGCGATTCATCTGCAGGTGCAGTGTACGACCGAAAGTCGCGGGGAGGCCGAGGCGATTGCCTGCGCGCTGGTGGAGGGCAGGCTCGCGGCCTGCGCTCAGATCGCAGGTCCGATCGACAGCGTCTACCGCTGGAAGGGCGCGGTGGAGCAAGCCCGGGAATGGCTGCTGCTGGTGAAAACAACCGCGGAACGCTACGGCGCTGTGGAGGCCACGATCGTACAGATGCACTCCTACGAGCAGCCTGAGGTGATCGCAACGGAGATTGCGACGGGCAGCGCCGGCTATCTGGCGTGGATCAGCGACTCGGTTGCGGGCATCTGAGCGACGGCCCGCGAGGACATGAACGGATGAGGTTGAAGCTCGAAGTGACTGTCGCGAAGGCGTGATGCAGGTGCCGGATGAGGCGCGCGATGAAGAGGGGCGCCTGACGCTACTGGTGGGGATCGCAAACCCGGAGACAACGGAGAGTCTGGTCGACCTGGCACGCTGTCTGGCGAGTCACGAGAACCACCGCATCGTGGTCACGCATATCGTCGACGGTCCCTCCACAGGCCCACCTCGGTTCGGCGTGCGGCTCGGCGGAGATGGCTGACGCGCACCAGCTTCTTCTCGACGCGATTCGCACCGATGCGGCGCAGCAGGCGCCCATAAAGGGCGTTGTGGAGGTCGCCAGCGACGTGTCGGAGGGGATCGTCTCAGCCGCCGAGAGCCAGGCCGCATCGCTGATTCTGCTTCGTCGGGGCTCGCTCTTGCGCTGGCCGGGTGGCTTACCGCGGTGTGGGGACAGGCATCAGCGTCACAGGCTGCGGCGGAGGGGCGACCTCAAGCATCGCCAGCGTCTCCTCGCGCAGCGTCTCGTCGAGGATCTGAACTGCGGCTCGCCGCCGCGCCTGCTTGATCCACGCCTCGCGTGCCGCCGGCAGCTTCGCGGCCTGGATGCGGCTCAGCACCTCATCACGGACCTCATCGAGGGGGAGGAAGCCGGCGGGCTTCCTGTCCTCAACCTTAAGCACAACCCAGCCGTCCGGGGCCTCGATCGGACCGACGATCTCACCCGTGTCGGCCGCGAAGGCAGCGTCTGCGATCGCCTCGGCATAATCATCGCGCTCGAACCAGCCCATATCCCCACCCCGATCGCGCGTCGCGGGATCGGTCGAGAGCGCCTCGGCGAGCCCCGCGAAGTCACCGCCACTGGCCAGCGCTTTGAGGATCGTCTCCGCGTCCTCCCGGCCGTCGAGCATGATCATGCGGCCCTTCACGCGCTCGCCCACGCGGTAGTCATCGCGATGCTCGCGGTAGAAGTCCTCAATCTCCTGCTCGTGGATCTGCATGGAGTCTCGTGCGAGTCGATCGAGCAGCAGCTCGGTGCGCATCATCTCGCGCATGCGCTGCCTGGCGATGCCGCGCTGCTCGAGCATCAACTCGAGGTCGTGCTCCGAGCCGGCCTCGGCGATGGCGCGCTCCCAGCGCAGGTTCATCTCCTCATCGCTGATCGTGATCCCGGCCGCCCTGGCGCCCTGGTGGATTAGCATCACGTCGATCATCTCCACCAACTCGGGCGCGCCGTGGCTGAGCCTGATGCGCTGGATCAGATCGCCGGCGGTGATGCTCATATCACCGACCCGCGCGACCACCTGGTCCTGTTGTGACTGCGTACAGGACGACAGCATGAGAGTTGCGATAAGGATCACGCACAGGCCGAGGGTGGTCCGAATCCGACGCGGGTCTGACAGGCGCGTCCTGTTGAGCATACTATCCCTCACACGATTATGAGCGCCGCGCGGGCACCCGGACAAGTCTTCCGTTGTACTCGTAGAACCACGCCGACCCCCCGCCCTCCTCGATCCACGAGAGCAGGTGTTCGAGCAGCGCATAGCCGCCAAAGTACCCCGGGAGCTCGTCCACGTAGTCGATCCGCACCGACTGCGAGCGCACCGCCACCCACGCCCGGAACTCCGGTTCAGGCGTGCGGACGGATTGCACTATGATGTGCTTGCCGGTGACGGCCTGCGCGTTCGCGATTCGCCGGTCGATGTTCATCGGTTCTCAGGTCTGAACGGTTTCGGTGAGCACGGTGTCGCGATGCCGGTACGGCGGCGAACATGCGCACAGGATCACAAGCGGCTCCGCTCCGACCGCGGAGATGCGGTGCTCCACTCCCGGCGGAATCAGCCGCGCATCTGCCGGCCCCACTCGTTCGACCGCGCCACTGATCTCCAGCGCGCCGTCACCGGAGAGCACGTAGTAGATCTCCTCGCTCTCGCGGTGGATATGACGATGCGTGCTGGCGCCCGGTTCAATGGTCGCGCGGGCGAGACTTATGTTCTGGGCACCCTCGCGTTCGGGCCGTATCAGCTCAAGTATACGCGATCCGTCAAGCGTTGTGTATTCCTCGCCCATCGGCCCACGCCTCCGTACGGTCAGTCCACCCAGATCGGGCTGCTCCACGCCATCTGACCGTTCGCCTGCGTCACGCGCACGTAGTAATAGTCGGTCCCCTCGCCGGAGCCCTCGTCCTCGACCTCCAGTGAGGCCTCGTAGGAGGCCGGCAGGATGAGGCGCTCGACCTGGAAGCTCTCGCTCGTAAAGGGCCCGGTGAATTGGGTGGCGGACCGGCGCGCGAACTCGCCCAGCGTTCCTTCAATCGTGCGCGGTGACGGCTCGCTGACGTCCACGCTCAGCCTCGCGTCTGCAGGGCCCTCGATCTCGAAATACATACGCTTCGTCGGGTCCTCCGCGAAGGCGCCCTCCCGGGCCGTGAACGACTCCCAGCGGCAGGTGGTGTCCGTGAGCTCGAGCACTCTGTCGCGCCGATCCTCCTCATACGGGCCTGCCTGCCACGCCGGGACGGCCTTCGTGATGCGCGCGCCCTCGAGCCGCAGGGCCATCTTCCAGTCACACGTCCTCGGCATCGCCAGCGTCGCCCACGGCCCCCAGCCGTAGCGGATGTGCGCCCGGGCGCGTCCCGGCCACGGATCGAGCGAGGGCTTCTGCTTTCCGAACGCCCGCGCGATCGGCTCGCCGTTGCGCAGAAGCTCGACCATCGAGATCTCGTCCCAGCCGACGACAGAGACCGCGATCTCGCGGACATCGGCGCCCTCAATCTCGCTGCCCATCGGCTCTCCGTTGACCGTGAAGTCCACCTCTATGCGGTCGCCGGAGACGGCGTAGCAGCGGCGCTTCCTGAGCGCCTCAAAGATCGCCTCGCGCGTCAGCTCCTCAGCCAGCACGGCCGCGATGCCCTCGCCCCAGGCGCCCGCGTAACCGAGGTGGTCATCGGTGGAGCCGATGCAGCCCAGCCGCATGCCCTGGTCGAGTGCGTACTGCCACGTGGCGTTCGTGGCGCGCCCGCCCATGGAATGCCGAATGTAGTCGTGCAGGCCGCGATCGCGCTCGGCGCCACCGTGCTCGGAGATGATCTCCGCGATCGGCGAGACGTCCTCCTCCACGTGCTCCCAGAGCTGACCCCGCCACAGGCGCGGGTACGCCGGGTGGTGCGGCACGAGGATCGCGCCGCACCTGCGCGCGTACGCCTTGAGGCCGTCGAGTGTTGCGAAATAGCGCAGCTGGCCGCGCTCATCGGGAAAGAGGATGTGGTAGTCGCCCCATGCGCTCGAGTGGAACTCCCACCCGAGGAAGCATGCGAACTCACCGGGTCGATTGGCCCGAGCAGTGAGGCGCTTTATCTCAGGCCAGGCGCGCTTCAGGGCCGCGAAGCCGTGGACCCAGTGCATATGCGCGTCCTCCGGCATGATCGGCATGTCCGGCCACTGAGAATGCCCGGCGTGTGCAAAGAAGTCGAGATGCTCCTGTGCGATCTCGAATGTGCGCGCGAGCGAGCCCCTGGCGTAGCCGGCCTCGTTGTGGTTGTGGATGTCGCCCCAGTAGATGTTCATCTCGTAGCCTCCGCGCCGGAAGAAGCAGGCCGGGAGGCGCCCCCTGGCCCGCGTCGAGTTCGTGCGACCGTGCCATGCTTTTCCTTCGACATTGCGGGGGCCATGCCCTCCGGAACCGGCTCGCGGGCACCCGCGCTCCAGGCTCACTTGGGGCGTACGGACGACGGGCCGATCCTGGTGATCGGCCCGCCGCGTACAACCACACGCGCCACGTGGCGCTTAGTCGACCGTCAGGTTCGCGATGTACGACTCGAGCTCGCTCTGCAGGCCGTTGCGCTGCTTGACGAGGCCGTCGATCTCCTGCCGAACCTGGTCAAACTCCTGCTCCTGTGCGGTGAGCTTGGCGACGTACTGCTGGTACAGCTCACTGTCGTGGTCGAGCTGCTCCATGTTCTGGCGGATGCGGGCCTGCTCGTCGTCGATCTGCTGCAGCCGATCCTGCTTCGTCTGGATCTGCCGCTCGAGCTCCGCGATCTGCTGCTTCATTTGGACGATCCGCTGCAGCGCCTGCTTCACGTCATCAGGCGTCTCGTCCCAGCGCATGTAGATCGTCACGCGATCGACGTTCTCGCTCGTCAGCGCGATGCGTTCGGTCACCGGGTGCTCCATGCGCACCTCGAGCTCCTCGGTGGCGCCGGCGGGGACCTCGACCTTCAGGCGGTATAGATCGCGCGTGGTCTCTGCCGCCTGCTCCGGCTGCACAAGCTCCCAGCCGTCGCGGCGCGGATGCTCGATCAGCACGGTCCGGGCGGCGTCGGCGCGGTTCTTGATCGTGTATGTGACCTCGTCGGTCTGCTTGGTCTGGGCGATGAGCACGCCGTTGACGACCTTCACGCTCTCGCGGATCTGCTGCCCACCGGTGTTCTCCGGGGCGATCTCCACCTCGGTGTCGACCGCGTAGCTGACCAGTCGCTCGTCGCCAGGGCCGAGGTCATCCATCAGGGCGTCCCCGGCGTAGGAGCCGCCCTCGAAGACGGTAATGGCCCCGCCCATCAGTGCCAGGTCGGTGGTGTTCTGCAGCCGCAGGCCGTGCATGGGGAACTTCGGGTTCACCTCGCGGCTGTAGATCGAGAGCCTGTCGATCTCCACCTCGGTGTTGACGATGGGGATCATCGCCGACTGCTGGCGATCGATGCTCACCGGCTGAGTGATCGCGTAGTGGAACATCGCGCCGACCTCCTCGCCCGCCGCGGCGGCGGTGACGCCACGCTCAAGGGCCTCCGCGGCCAGTCCGCCGCCGAAGCCTGCGGCCATGTCTGCCGCCGGCGCGGCCCGTAGCATCGCGCGGGGACCGGCAGGGCCCCTGGGAGCGGCTTCGGCCACCGGCTCAGCGGCCATCTCCAGCTCCTCGGCCTCCTCGAGCGCGCCGCCGTAGACCTTCGGCCGCGCCGCCACCTGGGTCTGGACGGGCACCTCGGGCCGGTCAACGTAGATCGGCTGGTAGAGGTTCTGCGTGAAGCTCACGGGCCGGCCGGAGACCAGCGCCATGCGCACCTGCTCCCAGTCCTCGTCGGTGGTGTTCTCGACGATCGCCCAGCCCTGCAGGAAGCTCTTCTCGTCATCGGCGACGAGCCGATATGTGGTCTTCCAGACGGGCGTCTCGAGCAGATAGCCGACCGAGACCTGACGCTGACCATCGCCACTGAAGTGCAGCTGAACCTGGCGCTTGGAGACGTCCCGGTTGGCGGCGATGGCCTCGAGCGCCAGCCGCAGATCGCTCGAAAGGTCCTCGCCCGTCAGCTGGGCCTTGTGGATGGCGTACAGCGGGATCTGTTCCAGACCTTCATCGGTGAGGATGTTGAGAACCTCGAACTCAACGACATTGTCTCCCGCCGTTTTCTCCTGCCACTCGGTGCCGAGGATCGTCCCGACGACGGTGCCCTCGGCGCTGACCACACGCAACTGAGCGCCGCGCAGTCGCGAGAGCAACTCGCCCAGTGAGGGTTCATCGGAGATGTCCACCGCGAATGACTGGAGCGTGCGCTCCAACGGGTCCTGCGGGGCGTAGGTTACCGGTCCGATGGTGCCGCCGTTCATGTCCTGAAGCACCATCGACTTGAGGATATCGTTGATCTGCTCCACGCGGAAGGACATTGCGACGGTCTCGTCGCCCTGCACCACGCCACCGTGCTCGAAGTAGCCGACCCCGCTCGAGAAAAGCACAACCCGCTGCAGTGGCAGCTCGGCGGCGTCCACCACGCCTGCTGCCATGATCGCCACCATCATCGTCAGGACCAGCGCTTCCGACCTCATCATCATGCGACCTCCGTTTCACTGTTGCTGTCCGGACAAGAAACTGCAGGCCTCAATCGCCTGTCGCGTGTGGCACAGCGTGATCAGGGCCTCCTGACTGCCGCCAGCACGTTCGCCACGGAGGCGACGTACAGCAGGCCGTCGGCCTCCGAATCGTTAATCCACTCCGGAACGTCCTGCTCCTCCATCAGCTCGACGACGTCCTCGACGAGCAGCACGGCGGTATCGTGATCGTAGCGATCCATGACCATCACCGCCCAGCCGGTCGCCGTGGGCCACCAGCCCCCGTTCTGGTAGCGCCCCGGCTCGTAGTCGACCAGCATCCGCTCCCAGTGATCCGGAGCAGGGATGTGCCGCACGCAGCCGCGCATGAAGCAGTCCTCGTAGTGGTCGAACATCCACCCGGCAGCGCGCACCGTCTCAGTCTTGCTCAGTGCCCGGATCACGCCGGCGTAGCAGGTGCCCCACAGGTCGATCTGCTCACAGTCAACAGTTGCCGCAAGAAGCATGCCCGTGGGCTCATGATAGAAGTCATCGAGCGCTCTCGCTGCCCGCTCGGCGCCCTCGAACCACACGTGCGCCCCATCGTGGTCCTCCATCCGCTGGCACATCTTCGCCAGCAGCATGCATGCCTCCCAATAGAGCAGCGAACAGAAGAGCACCTCGCCCGTCTTGGCAACGGTGTCGGTGAAGCCGTAGGCCGAGTGCGGGTTGGCCGGATCGACGTGAAGCAGGCCATCCTCTGAGGGCTCGAGCGTCTCCATGGCGTCCATCAGCGCGTTCTTGTGCCGCAGGAACAGCTCCCAGTCGCCCGTGTGATCGACGTAGGCGTCCACGAGTTTGACCGCGAACTGGGCGTTGTCGAGAGGCGGGTGGTTGAGCGCGTCGGTATTCTCGTTGACAACGTATACTGCGCGCCCGTCGGCCTCGACGCGGTTCGGCATCAGGCCGTCCTCGCGCTGGCGGGCGAAGAGGTAGTCGATCGCCCCGGCCATGGTCTCCTGGTCGATCAGGTGGCCGCAGCCCTCAACGGTGTAGCAGAAGTCGCGGGTGTACATTCCGGAGTATTTGCCGGATCCCGCGGGAGTGATGATGGTGGTGCCGTCATCAGCCTGCGTACTCGCGGACTCAATGCATCTGTTCGCAAGCGCCTCAAGCCGATCAACGAGATCAGCCGGAACTGCTATCGGTCGCAGGAAGTGCTTCATCTGTTTCCCGTTCTTTCACGCGTCATCTTCAATTCAAAGCGTGTCGGGGACGCGCAGCCGATCTGACGATCGACGCGGCCCTGCGGTTCCGCAGTTAGTCGATCCGCAACGCGCCGGTGAGCTCGGCGACCCGCGCGACATCGTGCCGCCGGCAGTAATCCGCAATGCCGCGTATCACGTCACGCATCGTTGCCGGCTCGACGAAGTTCGCAGTGCCCACGGCCACGGCGCTCGCGCCGGCAAGCATGAACTCGATGGCGTCGCGGGCTGACATGATCCCGCCCATACCGATGATCGGCAGGTCCACCTCCCGCGCAACCTCGTGCACCATGCGAACCGCGACCGGGCGGATCGCGGGGCCGGACAGCCCCCCTGTGACGTTGCCCAGGTGCGGGCGGCGGGTGTCGATGTCTATGCTCATGCCCAGTAGCGTGTTGATCAGCGACAGGGCATGCGCCCCCGCCTCAGCAGCCGCGACGGCGATCTCTCGGATGTCCGTGACATTGGGCGAGAGCTTGACGATGACCGGCAGGTCCGTGGAGTCGACGACGGCCCGGGCAAGCTCGCCCGTGCTCGAGCAGTCCACGCCGAAGTGCATCCCCTCATCCTCCACGTTCGGGCAGGAGACGTTCAGCTCCAGCGCGTCGACGCCATCCACGGTCAGCATCCGGGCAAGCTGCGCGAACTCCTTGACGCTGCGCCCCGAGATGTTGACGATGACCGGCACGCCGAACTCCCGAAGCTGCGGCAGCTTCTCGTCGATGAACGCCCGCGCGCCGGGGTTCTGCAGCCCGATGGCGTTGAGCATCCCGGCGGGCGTCTCGCGCACGCGCGGCGGCGGATTGCCCTCGCGGGGCTCGAGCGTGACGGCCTTCGTCACGATCGCGCCCAGCTCGGACAGGTCGAGGTACTCCTCGTACTCCATTCCGTAGCCGAAGGTGCCCGATGCCGACATCACCGGGTTCTGCATGGCGATGCCTGCGACTTGCACCGAGAGGTCGGGGCCGCTGCTTGTCATCGCTCGTTCATCCTCTCCCAGTCGATCTGGTCGGCGTCGAAGACCGGGCCCTCGGTGCAGACGCGGACGTAGCCGCCCTCGGCGGCCGGGATGGCGCAGCCGAGGCAGGCTCCCACGCCGCAGCCCATCCACTGCTCCATCGAGACGTGCAGCGGGATCCCGGCCCCCGCGCAGATCTCCGCGACGACCGCCAGCATGGCATCGGGGCCGCACGCGTATGCTCGCTGGGGGCGATCGCGCTCGATCTCAGGCACGAGGACGTCGGTGACGAGGCCGGTCTCCCCTGCGCTGCCGTCCTCGGTCACGGCGGTGAACTCCTCGCACCGGGACGCGAACTCGGTCCAGCAGACGAGAGCATCCTGATCGGCCCCGCCGAAGATGGCGCGGACGTAGGGCCGGTCCTCGACCGTCCGGAGGCTGTCGGCGAGGAAGATCAGCGGAGCCACGCCGACGCCCCCGGCCACCAGCATGATATCCTCCCCCGGCCCCGGCTTCGGCCAGCCGTGTCCGAGTGGGCCGAGCAGGTCGTACTGCTTGCCCTCTTCGTGGTCGGCGATCAGCTCGGTCCCACGACCAACGGTCCGCACGAGCACCTGGACGTCGTCCTCGTCGGGGTTCGTGAGCATCACCGAAAACGGGCGTCGGAGCAGCGGATCGGTACCGTCTCCCACCCGCAGGTGGATGAACTGCCCCGGCTGCGCGCTTGCCGCGATCTCCGGGCACGCGAGATGCAGCAGGTAATGTCCGGGGCCCACCGTCTCTCGACGCTTGAGGTGCGCGACGGCTCTTGGCATGATCCCCACCTCTGCTTTGTGTCTATCCCTTCGCGGCGGCATTATATCACACCCCCCGGCGCGAGTCCCTGTAGCAGCCGTCTCCGTCATGCGATCGCCGGATCGCCGGCGAGACTCTCAACGCAGAGGTCCTCGCGGAGGGTGTCGCGAAGTTACGTCCGGTGGCGCACACGCGACGGGAGGTGGCTGGCGTGCAGTCTCGGATCATCGCAGCGCTCATCGTAGCCTGCCTGACGGCGCCTGCGTGGGCCCAGGACCAGCCAGAGGCGCCTCAGCCGCTGGCTCCGGGTGCCGATGCGCCAAACTTCACCGCGCAGACGCTGGAGGGTGCGGAGATCTCGCTGACGGAGTGGGCGGATCACGTGGTCGTGCTGAACTTCTTCGTTACCTGGTACCGCCAGGCCGGGACGCACCTGAAGATCATCGAGGATCTCGCATCGAAGTACGGAGAGGACGGTCTGCGGGCCGTCTCGGTGAGCCTCGACGACGAGGATGCGCTGCAGGAGGTCCGGGAGCTTGTCGCCGGCCACGAGCTGGCGCACCCGGTGGTGTTCGACCCGGAGCAGAAGATCGCGCGGCTTTATGGCGTGCGCGCGCTGCCGGCGACCTTCGTGATCGGCGCTGATGGGAAGATCAGCCACTACCAGGAGGGCTACACCGAGGGGGATGACGAACGGCTGGAGGAGGCCGTGGCTTCCGCCATGGGTGTAGAGGCGGAGCCTTCGGAGCAGGAGGAGGCTCAGGCCGAGCCTGCGCCAGAGGAGCCCGAGGAGCCGATCTGCAAGTGCTTCCGGCGAAAGTGACGGCGCGTGGCGGCCTCTCCAGCAACGGCTCAGGAAGAGAGAGCAGATGACCGTCTGACGCGTGAAGCCATGCGTCGCAACAGCAGTCGCGGCAGAGATTCGATGCGTTTCAGGGAGCGATGAACGTGGCACTGGCCTGTATAATCCTCGCGGCCGGCGCAGGAACACGTATGAAGTCGGACCTTCCCAAGCCCCTGCATGAGGTCGCCGGCGTACCGATGATCGACCACGTCCTGCGCACCGTTGAGCAGATGGATGCCGAACGGTGCGTGGTCGTCCTCGGGGCGGGCTCGGAGCGCATGCAGCAGGCGCTGGCGGGGCGCGCCGAAACCTGTGAGCAGCCCAGGCAGCTCGGGACGGGTCACGCCTGCATCTGCGCCAAGCCGGCCCTCACGGACTTCAGCGGCGACGTGCTCGTGACCTACGCGGACGTGCCGCTGATCACCGCCGACACGCTGCAGGCGCTGGTTGATCGCCATCGCCAGGAGAAGGCGGCTGCCACTGTGCTCACCACCGAGGTCGAGGATCCGACCGGCTACGGGCGCATCGTGCGCGACGCATCAGGAGCGGTCGCCGAGATCGTCGAGGATGCCGACGCGACCGATCAGCAGCGGTCGATCCGCGAGATCAACACCGGCATCATCGTCTTCGACTCGGAGGCGCTGTCGGAGGCGCTCAGTGAGCTCTCACCCGACAATGAGCAGGGCGAGCTGTACCTGACCGACGCCATTGGCATCCTCGTTGCGCGAGGACGTCGCGCGTCGGCGCTGAAGACCGCCGATCCCTGCGAGGTCATGGGCATCAACAACCGCGTGCAGCTGGCCGAAGCGGAGCGAATCGCGCGCGATCGCATTCGCGAGCAGGTGATGCTCAACGGCGTCACGCTGATTGACCCGCCTTCGACGTTCATCGACGCCGGGGTGCAGATCGGGCGCGACACGATCATCGGCCCGGGCTGCCACCTGCTCGGAGCGACCACGGTCGGCGAGCGCTGCGAGATTCGCGGACACGTGATACTGCGCTCGGCGACGATCGGCGAGGAAGTGCTGCTGCGCGACCACACCGTGATCGAGGAGAGCGCCGTCGGCGATGGCGCGCAGATCGGGCCATTCTCGCTCGTGCGCGGCAACAGCTCGGTCGGGGCCAAGTGCAAGGTGGGAAGCTCGGCGGAGATCAACCGCTCGCGGATCGCGGCCGGCACGAAGATGCAGCACTTCTCGTATATGGGCGACGCGACCGTCGGTGAGGGCGTGAACATCGGCGCGGGCGCGATCACCTGCAACTACGACGGCATCGACAAACACCCCACGACCATCGAGCGCGGGGCGTTCATCGGCAGCGACACGATCCTCATCGCCCCCGTGACCGTCGGGGAAAGCGCGTATACCGCGGCCGGCTCGGTCATCAGCAAGGACGTCCCGCCCGGGGCGCTCGCGATCGAGCGCACGGGCCAGCGGACGATCGATGACTGGGCCGAGCGCATGCGCCGGCGCCGCGAGAGAGAGCAGCACTGAAGAGCGGGATTTCCGTTCAGCAGTTTCAGGAGGCACGTACCCGGATGATCAAGCTTGGAATCGTTTCGGTCGAATCGACGCACGTCGACGCGTTCTGCCGCATCTTCAACTCCGACTCCTCGGAGACCGAACACCTCGAGGGCGCGGTCGTGGCGGCTCTGTGCAACCAGGATAACGACCCTGCGCGAGTGGCGTCGCTGCAGAAGCAGTGGGGCATCGAGATCGTGGTGGAGAACCCCCGCGACCTGCTGGGCATAGTGGACGCGGCGCTGGTGTGCTCGCGCGATGGCTCACTGCACTACGAGCAGGCCGCGCCATTCCTCGAGACGGGCATGCCTGTCTTCATCGACAAGCCGATGGCGCTGACCTTCGACGACGCGACGGATATCATCGACCTGGCGCTGGAGCACGGCGCACCGCTGATGTCGGCGTCGGGGCTGCGCTACGCCGAGGAGCTGGAGGCGGCGCTGGAGGAGGTCGGGGACGAGGAGATCGTGCACGCGGACCTGATAGGCCCCGGCGAGCTGTTCTTCTACGGCATCCACCTGAGCGATGTGCTGAACACCGTTATGGGGCCGGGGGTCGAGAGCGTCAGCAACCTCGGTGAGTACCAGTTCGACCTGATCTCCTGCAGCTACGCGGATGGTCGCTCGGCGACACTCCAGCTTCTGCGCGACGCCAGGCCGCGTCACCAGGGACAGCTCTTCACGGTCGAGGGCAGCGCGCGGTTTGAGATCCACGCGCACAGCTTCTACATGCGTATGATGCAGCACTTTCTCGAGATGGTCGAGACTGGCGAGCCGCCGATTCTGTACGAAGATATGCTCGAGGCAATCGCTGTCCTCATCGCCGCCGAGCGTTCGCAGCAGCAGGGAGGGCGGGCAGTGCGCCTCGCGGAGATCCGGCCGCAGCGGGAGACGCTACAGCCGACCATTCACTGAGCGCGCACTGTTCGCCGGAGAGACGTCATGGCGGAGGATCGACCTGAGGTCTCGGGGCTCTACGGGCGCCGCGACGCGCTGCACTGGCGCGCATCTGTGATCATGCTTGGGATCCTCCTGCTGGTGCTCGGAGCGCTGGCGGTCGCCGCGCGCGTGTGGTCGAGGCACGTCCGGGCGCAGCGCCGCGAGGAGATCCGCGCGGCTCTGCCGGGGGTCGAGCCCCTGCTTGCGGCGCTGGAGATGTATCGCGAGGACTACGGTGCGTATCCTCTGGAGCTTGACGCGCTGACCCCGGAGTACATCGACGCGCTTCCCGAACCCCCCGTGTTCACCCACACCGGGTGGGTCTACAGCGTGGATCCCGATGATGTCCGGTACACCCCGCAGCCGGACGGTCCCACGGAGGGTCCCCCGGTGCCCGAGCGCGTCTATCACCTCTGGGTTTTGATCCCCGGCAGCTATACCCCGCTGCGGGGCCTGCTCGGGGATGTGCTCGCGTATCGCTCCCACGGGCACTATCCGGAGCATGCGTACGGTGGGACGCTCGAGCGGATCGATGGCTGGGGGTACTACCATGAGTGAGGAGCGCGGCTCGCGGGTGACGCCGTGTACGATCCTGGCGATCATCGTACTCCTGCTGCTCATGGGCGCGCCGTTTCTGAGCTGGTGGTTGATCACCTCCAGGGACTGGCGCGAGTGGCGCGTGGAGAAGCTGCCACAGATCGAGGCGGCGGCGCGCTCGGCCCAGCCGATCATCGACGCCCTGAAGGCGTACCGGGCCGAGCACGGGCAGTATCCGCAGACGCTGGAAGAGCTCGTGCCGGAGTATCTCGACGCGGTTCCCACGCCGCCTCCTCCGATACGCGAAGGGTGGGTCTACGTGCCGCTGGAGGAGCGGGAGGAGTTCATGCTGTGGGGTTCGCCGGGCCAGAACTACTCCGGGGTTATGCCCATGCCGCCCTCGAACGCGGAGTTCCTGACCTACGAGTCCGACGGTACCTACGGGCTGCACCCGCTGAACGCGGGCGCAGAATGGGCCACCGCGCAGGAGTACGAGCCGTGGCAGCGGATCGGCGACTGGGCCTATTACCGCTGAGGCGAAGGACTCCACGCACCGTCAACGGAACTGGCCCGCGAAGATCATCTGTCGCGACGGAGGGGAACCATGCGCTGGTTGACGCTCATCGCTGCCGTGTGCCTCGTTACGTCCGGATTCGCCGCTGATCTCGTGCCAACGCCGGTGGCTACCGCAGGCATGACCGATACGCCACCTGTGATCGATGGCAGCCTCGCCGACGAATGCTGGG
>JALGTR010000203.1 GCA_029821265.1 Candidatus Zipacnadia bacterium | reverse complement strand
ATCCTCGGTATCGAAGACGCTCATGATGGCATCGCGATCCGCCTGAGTGATCGGCGGCCACGACTTGACCATGCCCTCCGGCACGGCGGGCTCTCCTCCATCGATCGCCAGCTTTGTCGCCATGATGGCTCCTTCCGGTCCACAGCCGGGCCGCGTCGCGGCTGACCGCGCCCGGCGTGCAAACGCTATCCGCTGCGTCTGTCACACCCCGGTTGTCTCCGTGCGTATCACCCGCGCGGGCACACCCACAACGACCGCGCCTGCCGGCACGTCATCGATTACGACCGCTCCGCCTCCGACTGTCGCACCTGCGCCAATCGAGATCCCGGGGAGTATTGAGGCCCCGATCCCGATGAATGCCGACTCGCCCACGTGGACGTCGCCGCCCAGGTTCGCTCCGGGGCCGACGAACGCGTGGTCTTCGAGCACGTTATCGTGATCCACGGTGCAGCCTGTGTTGAGGATCACGTCGCGGCCCACAGATGCATGCGGGTTGACGATCGCGCCGGCGACGGCCTGAATCCCATCGCCCAGTGACGCGCTCTCAGCGATCACCGCGGCTGGGTGCACGGCCCTCCAGGGCTTCAATCCTGCCTCGAGGCAGCGCTCGTAAAGCATGGCCCGCACTCGATTGTTGCCGATCGCGACGACGAATGCGTCGGCGCCACACGCCGCCATGCTCTCGGGATCAGTGCGCCCCACCACTTCGATGCCGCCGCGGGTAACCCGCCCCTGGAGATCCTCGCTATCATCCAGAAAGCCAATGAGACGGGCATTGCCCTGGCACCGGATCACATCCGCCATGACGTGCCCGTGCCCACCAGCCCCGACGATCACCACGCGCGGGAGACTCATTCGTCCGCCTCCGCGGTTCCCGACGCTGACCCCGCCTGAAACTCGCTCACGCCACCCTCTTCCGTCTCCACGCCGCTGCTTGAGAGCACCTTCGCGAAGGTCATGAAGAAGATCCGCGCGTCGAAGATCAGAGACCAGTTCTCGAGATACTCGACGTCCGCTTCCAGACGCTCCGGCCACGGGCCGTCATTGCGCATCGTGACCTGCGACCAGCCTGTTATGCCCTGCGGCATCACCAGACGCAACTGCTGGCGCTCATTCCAGCGCTCCAGATACGGGACTGGCAGCGGCCGCGGGCCCACGAAACTCATGTCCCCGCGCAGGACGTTCCAGAGCTGAGGCAGTTCGTCCAGGCTGGTCTTGCGCAGGATCGCTCCGACGCGCGTGATCCGCGGGTCATTCTTCTCGATACCGAGGCCCGCACCCTTCCTCTCCGCGTCCTGCACCATCGTGCGCAGCTTGTACAGTGTGAAAGGCCGTCCCCAGCGGCCCAGACGCTTCTGCGTGAACAGCGCGGGCCCGTGCGAGTCCAGCCGCACGGCGATCGCGAGCAGCAGCAGTAGCGGCCACAGCACCAGCAGGCCCAGCCCCGCGCCGATCACATCGAGAACGCGCTTGAGCGCCATCCCGGCCGATGAGGGCCGGGCGCCAAGCTCTCGTGCCCGCTCCTGCAGCGTGCGCTTCAGGCTGTCATTGTGCCCGGACATTCGACTGCACCTCAGGCTGTGAGGACGTGACAGCGCCCTCAGTTCCTCTCCTCACCAGGTCCTCGATCTGCAGTCTCGGCAGATCGCCACGCTCGCGAAGCTCATCCGCGACCTCGCGCATCGGCGCCCACTTGTAGCGCTCCAGCAACTCGCTCAGTGCGCGGCTCATACGCCCCATGCCGACCTCGAACGCCTTCGCGGAGACGAACAGCTTCGCACGGTCGGCAACAGGAAGCCCCGATGGCAGGTAACCCATCAGGCGGTCAGGCGTCACTTCGTAGCTGTGCACGTAGAGCATCGCCGGCAGGTCATCGCGCTCCCGATCGTGCATGTGCGCCAGCGTCGTGCCGAAAGGCAGAACTCGCAGCGTCCGCCCGCCGATGAGGCGTCCGGTGATCGGGCCAAACCTGCGCGCGAGCGCCGGGACCTCGAGAATCTCGCGGCCGTCAGGAAGCTCGCAGATGAATGGCTCGTCCGGCAGCGGCATGCCCTCTCGCTGCCAGAGGAGCGTCGTCAGACTGCTGTCGTAGTCCAGCCCGCAGTCGAGCAGGGCCTCGAAGGCCCAGCTCTGCTGCGGCATCAGTGAGAAGAATGGCGCGCGGTAGCCACGCACCTTCTCCCCGGTGATCTCCTCAAGGGTTTCGGCGCTGCGCCGGATGTCCTCGCGAAACTGCTGCGGCGAGAACGTGTAGAGCTTCGCGTGAGACACACCGTGGCTCGCCACTTCGTGCCCGCGAGCGGCAATCTCCCGCACGACCTCCGGTTCGGCCGCGGCATGCGGGGCGACCACGAAGAAGGTCGCGTGGGTATCATGCGCGTCGAGCAGGTCCAGAGTGCGGCGGATCGAAAGGGCGAACTGCTCGCTCACGGAGCAATCGTGGCCGAGGTACGAACACAGCAACTGTGGCCAGTCTTCGGCATCCACTGTAAAAATGTGCTGCATCTGGCGGCTCCACAGTTGGAATCACACGCGTTCAGCTTGTGTCGTCCCGATCGGTGGACCTCCACTGTGCAGGCGACATCCATGCCGCTGAACGGAAGACCTTTTCGCGGCTTGCTGCTGGAGACCTCCATGAGGATTCGTCCATCCTGTCGTCACCGTAATTTAAACGAATGCTCTTGGAGGCTTGACTACATCGCGTCGCGAACGTATTATCAACGCTAACCGACCTGTCCGCGCAGGGACCATTGACACTCGACGCTCCCACGCGCGGCATGTTGCGACGTTCAGAGGCCGCATAGATGGGCGCTTGTCGCTTGCCCGGGAGGGTTGAGAACGGTGCGCATCACACCATGCATCGCAGTATGCGTCGTTCTGCTGGTTGGTGTATCTGGCGTTGCCATCGCTGACGCCGGGCTTCAGCCGGGACAGACCGTTCCGTTCGATCACTGGGCGTATGACGCGGTCCAGACTCTTATCGATCGCGGAGTCATTATCGGATATCCGGACGGCACGTTCAAGGGCGATCGAGCGCTGACGCGCTACGAGTTCGCTCAGGCCGTCTCACGTCTCCTCGAGCATGTGCCCGAAGCTGCGGAGGCCGGTCAGCCGGGTCCCCGCGGACCACAGGGGCCAGAGGGACAGGCCGGGCCGCCAGGGCCTCAGGGCGAAGCAGGACCGGCCGGTCCGCCCGGACCTCGTGGGCCTCAGGGCGATCCCCCGCCTGACGAGGAGATCGTGGAGATCGTCGAGGGGCTCATGCGTGAGTTCCGCGATGAGCTTGCCGACCTCGCCGCGGACACCCAGACCCTCCAGGACCACGTGGCTGATCTCAACGATCGGATGACCGCGGTTGAGGAGCAGGTTCCCTTCCCCCACGTGAGCGGCTATCTCAACTACCGCCTGGGTCTCATTCAGGATATCGAACTGGACAACGAGTATGACGCCGTCACCGCGCGCGTCGGCATTGAGGGCGCGATCTCCGACGATGTTTACGGGCGCATCGCGGTCAAGTACACCGACAGCCGGCAGCCGCTGTCGGCTCTCGGCATCGAGGTTGAGCAGGGGCCACCGGTTGTCGCGCCCGGCGGGCCGCCCGACCCCATCCTCGGCTATGGAGCACGCGACGTCTACCTTGACGAGGCCTGGGTCTCGTTCGATACACCAGGCTTCCTCGACGCCAACTGGACCGTCGGCCGACAGTATCAGCGTTACGGGCTCGGGCTGGTCGTCGACAACGACCGACTCTCGCAGCAGGGCTTCAGGGGCCGGTTCGATGATCTCTTCGGCTCTCATCTGAACGCCGAGCTATTCCTTGGTGGCGCCAGCTACGGCTCGCTTCCCGCTCCCTACTTCGGCTTCAGGGACGGCTATGCGTCGGCCTACCTCGGTTACGAACGCTCGAACTGGTCCATCGGCGTCCCTTATCTCTTCGACGGCTACTCCGCCGATCAGGGCGTTCCGGAGGTCGGCGACGAGGAGGCGTGGGGCGTGGACCTCTGGTGGCGCTACTGGGGCGACCGCGAGCTGCGCGCTGAGTACGCGCGGCTCGAGGAGCACGCCAACAGGCTCACCAGCAGCCATCCCGAAAACCCCGACCCCGAGGCCATCATGGCGCTGCTGGACGTCTGGAACGACGACAGCCTCCGCCTCACGGGCATCTACACAGACGTCGATCCCGAGTACGACATCGTCTACTCGTCGATCCACCCATACTACGAGAAGCTGCTGAACGCTCCGGGCGTACCGATCATCCCGTGGGAGCGCTGGATGTACCGCACACTGGCGCTGCCGAACTACGAGATCTGGGGCGCGAGCGGCTCAGTCGACGTGTTCGGACCGAAGTCGTCGGTCGACTTCCTCTACTACAATCTGACGCCGAAGACCGATCGCTGGGCTCCTGCCCCGATTGACTTCGACTGCTACGATCAGCTCTACATGGTGAGCTATCGCCATCAGATGACCGAAGACGTCATGACCAGCCTGACATGGGCGCGACAGCAGGACGGCTGTAGCGGTTGCCCGGACCAGGTTGACCTGCTGCAGCTTCGCAGCGAGGTCAGCTTCTAATCGCTTTGCGGTCGCCTGAGGTACGCGACGGCGTTGTGTACCGTCGTCGTGGAAGCGAACCGAACGAGAGCACGACCTGAGGGGTGCATCTGGATGGGTAAGCACATCGCACGCATAGGCGTTGTTCTTCTGTGCGTCGGACTCGCAGCGGGGCTGATCGCGGTCCTCGGCTGTGATGGCGGCGAAGGCGTGACGACCGGCTGCGTCAAGGGTTGGGTCTACCAGAATGCGCAGGGCGACGTCATCATTGGTTCGACCCAGGTCCCTCCCGACGGCTACTCGCCGGTTGAGGGTGTGCTCGTGCAAATCGAGGCCCACCCGAACCTCACAGACACGACCGACAGCAATGGCGAGTACGTCATCTGCTGCGTACCGCCGGGCGCGCAGGTCATCGTCGTAAACGTCGGCGAGGTACCGGTGCGCTTCAGTGTTCAGGTCATCGCCGGTCAGATCGTCATCGGCGGCGGCCACATAGAAGGTGGCGGCAGCCTGTAGCGCCGCCCCAATCAGTGTAATCTGGCGCGGTCGTTCACATGACGCCGCGCCAGATGCGTCTCCGGTTCCCTCCCCAAGCCCCGCTCCGAAGCGTCATTTGGTGAGATCAGCGAGGGAATTTGCACAAAGTTAACATGAACAGCGCCACCATGTGCTAAGATTGACGGCAGGGGGGACGATAAGAGTAGCACCGTAACTGAATGCCTACTCCCGGGTCCGTTCCACACGTGTCGCGGGGACCGATTGGGCTACAGACAGGGGGTGTATCGTGTACGAACGGCCAGCTGGCGTGAAGTGGCACCGGCTACTGCTCCCGGTGGTCGATGCGGTGTTGCTCAACATTGCGCTCGTTCTCGCCCTCTGGCTGCGCTTCGAGGGCGGCATCTCTCCTGAGTGGTGGCAATTCTACGAGACAGCCGCCATCTGGCTTACCCCCCTTCTGATCGTGTCCAGCTGGGCATTCGGCCTTTACAACCGCGTGTGGGAATACGCCCGCGGGGAAGCCGCGATCGCGATCCTCCTCGCGGTCAGCCTCGCGGTCCTCGTCGGATCAGCTATTATACTCTACATTGGCCCCGAACCGTTCTCCCGCAGCGTGCTCGTTCTCTCGTGGCTTATCTCGCTTCTGCTCATCGGAGGCTCCCGTTTCGCGTGGCGCCAGCTCCGGCGGCACTTCCGTCTGGACGGTAGCGGCAACGGCCGGAGGAATGGGCGCATACCCGTACTGGTCTATGGCGCAGGCCACACCGGCGCGACGTTCGTCCGCCATACCGACACCGCGGGGGATGCTCCATACCGCATACTGGGCTTTGTCGATGATGACCGGGGCCTGGAGGGCATGATCGTCGCGGGGCATCGGGTATGGGGCCAGGGCGCGGACCTGCCCGGGCTTGTGGAGCGCATGAACGTTCAGGAGGTCATCATCGCAGCGCCCTCCGCCTCCGGTGACGATTTCCGGCGCATGCTCGAGCATGTTCGTCAATCGGGCGCCGAGGCCCGGACACTGCCCAGGATCCTCGAGACCACCGACGGCGATCTGGCGACAGAGCACGTCCGGGATATCCGCTATCAGGACCTCCTGGGCCGCGACATGGCCGACATCGATCTCGACCTCGACCCCAACTACGTGGAGGGCAGGACCGTTCTGGTGACTGGCGCCGGTGGGTCAATCGGCTCCGAGATCTGTCGGCAGCTGTGCCGATATAGCCCGAAGCAGATTGTGCTGCTCGGCCGCGGGGAGAACCGCATCCACTCGATCTACCTCGAGCTGCGTAATCAGTTCATGGACATTGAGCTGACCCCGTGCATCTGCAATTTCACCAACGAGGATCATGTCAGGCGTGTGTTCGCAGAATATCAGCCCGACGTCGTGTTCCATGCGGGCGCTCACAAGCACGTGTACCTGATGGAGGACCACCCGACGGAGGCCGTCCGCAACAACGTCGTGGGAACTGGGATCGTGGCGCTGACGGCCGCTGAGACAGGCGTCGAGCGTTTCGTCGCGATCTCAACGGACAAGGCTGTGGAGCCCTGCAACGTGATGGGCGCGAGCAAGCGGCTCTGCGAGATCCTGCTGATGAAGCTCGACGAGCAGTACGAGACCAGGTTCACGGCGGTGCGTTTCGGCAACGTGATCGGCAGCAGCGGCAGCGTGCTGACCATCTTCCAGGAACAGGCCGCGTCCGGGAGACCGCTGACGGTAACGCACCCAAAGGCGACGCGCTTCTTCATGACTGTGGAGGAGGCGGCGTTCCTTGTGCTGCAGGCGGGGGCCCTCGGCGAGGGCGGCGAGATCTACGTGCTGGAGATGGGCGAGCCGGTGTGCATCTACGAGATGGCGCGCGAGTTCCTCGAGCTCAACGGTCGTGACCCGGACGAACCGGGCGCAATCCGCATCACAAGTCTGTCACCGGGCGAGAAGGTGCACGAGAAGCTGTGCAGCTCCCAAGAGGAGCTGGAGCCGACCTCGTGCCAGCGCATCCTGCGCGTGGCGCGCAGCGGTGACCTTGAGGTGGATCTGTCCCCCGAGGAGATTCTTGCCCGCGCCCGAGCCGCGTTCACCGACCGCGCCCGCGCTGAGGAGTTCCTGAGCGCGGTCTGCGAAGCCAAGCCAGCAGCGACAGCTCCTGGAGTCGTCCTCGATCGTTCTGCTAAGTGACCGGGCCCTGCCGGTCAGGTTGCTGATCGGCGCTTCTCCGCCAGCAGTCGCTCATAGAGCGCCATGTAGTTGACCGCCATCGCCTCCGCTGAGAAACGGTCGAAAGCTGTACGACGCGCATTCTCCCCCAGTTGT
>JALGTR010000202.1 GCA_029821265.1 Candidatus Zipacnadia bacterium | reverse complement strand
ACCCGGACCGATCGTGCCAGAACGAGCAGTGAGCAGGGGACGAACTCCGGGAAGTTGAGAAGGGTGTGTCGCTCAGAGCAGCTCGACGATTGTATGAATGTCGAGACGCGGAACCGCGAACTCAGTGTATCCCGCACGCACTCTGTGCTCCAGCGGCACGCCGGACGGGCGCTCGATGACCGCGGCGGCCTCCCCGCGAACCCTGACCGGGATATTGTGGACAGGGATGATATCCTCGCACACGACCGGGTCGAAGCCCTGCCCGAACCGGTGATTGGCGTAGTTCACGAGATGGAGGAAGCGAGAAGTCCCGCGTTGACGCAACACAACTTCCACCTGGGCAGGGGCGTCCACGTACGCCTCCTGTCGTGGCGCGACGCGGTCAAGCATCGCGAGGACGATACGCCGGAGGGGCGGATACGAGTCGAGCTGGTAGAAGCGGAAGATGTCAAACGGGAAGTATACAACCGCGCCGCGGCCGATGCGGTTCAGAAAGACGGATGCGAATTCTGATGTCGCCGCGGGTGGCGGGTTGTTGGCCGCGTAGAAATGTTCGGGCGTGCGCTCGTAGATCGGATGGGTCAGCGAAGCGAGCGGTTGAGCTCCAGCGAGCTCGCATTCGAGGGCGGGGATCGACGTCGGCTCCCAGATCGGGCCGGGGCTGCGGAAGACCAGCGGCGCTTCTGGCGCATCAACGTCGAACTGGAGATCAGTAACGTATCCGCAGGAGTAGTCGGCGAACCCGAGCGGTTCAACTCCGCAAAGCTCGCGCAGGAAAGTGGGGGAGACCTCAGCCCCGCTCTCGTCGTACATGCCGCATCGCCACGCAGCGAGGAGTGCTCCCCCCGATCGGACATATTCTTTGAGGGCCTCAAGCTCATCCCCGGTGAGAATGAGCTGGTCAGGCAGCAGAATCGCGTGATATCGATCCAAGACGTCAAACATGCGTTCTGATATGATGTCGAAGTGGCGGTTGCCGTCACTGAGGCAGCGGGCAGCCCCAAAGACGCTCACGAGCGGGCGCCGAAACGCACTGCCCTCCAACCACTGACCCAGATGATGGCTGCGCGAAGAATGAAGGACTGCGACATTCGGAACGCTCCTGGTTCCAGAGCACCATTGCTCGACCTCACGCACGCGGTCATAGACCGTGCCGATCAGGTCGTACGCGGCCGGGTCGAGCGTTCCATCATGCAGTGCCTGATCGCCGATGTCCACCACCCCGCCATGTGCGATTCCCGTTGCCGCCTCGATCTGTAGCTTTGTTACATGCTTATAGGAGAAGCTTGACCATCCGCCGTAATGGAAGCGGCTGGTACAGCACTCGTACGGCATGTTAAAGTGCGCGAACCATCGGGCCTGGAAGCCAGGGAGCCAGTTCTCCGGTGTGTGGGCCTCGCGGAAGAGGATGTCGGCATTCACATCATTGTCAAGATAGCACTGGGTGATGTCGCCGGCGTGGTTCCAGCTCACGAGCTTTGCGGGGTCGATCGATTTGACGAGCTCGACAAGGCTGGTGCGGAAGTCGCTCTCTGTGGCGACCCGGAACTGGTAGAGTAGTCTCGCCTCCTCGGTGCCGGGGTCAGGCTGTCGCGGCATCTCGCGGTCATAGCGGGCACGGAAAAGGCTGCGGCAGTGTGGGCAATAGCAGGAGTCGGGGTGCACGTAGGTGATGTCGAACCAGAGACCGTCAACGGGGTAATCTGAGGCTATTTCGCGGGTCATGGCGCGAATCAGGTCGCCGTAGGGGGAGTTGAGGCACATCCACCACCAGTAGCGGGAGTGGCGGCGGGGGTTCCCGTCGGCGTCCCTTTGTGTCCACTCGGGATGGCGCTCGCCGGCTCGATGGTTCCAGGCGCAGCTCACGTAGGCGAGGACGGCGATGTCGTTGCGGCGGCACTCTGAGGCGACCTCGCGGAGGTAGTCGAAACTGAGGCGGGAGTGCTTGTGTCCGACAGAGGTATTGTAGTAGCAGTTGCCGTGGTGGCAGTGGGCGAAGATACAGACCGAGTTCACAGAAGCGTCAAGAAGTGTCCGGACGTATTCCTCGGCGTCGAAGCGCTCGAACATGGCCGGCGCGTCCTCGGGCAGGTGCATGTCGAGGTGCACCTTGCGATGGCAAGAAGCATACTCATCGGCCTGCATCATTATCCACTCCCGTACCGAGTCCTGGCAGATGGGGAGGGCTTCTGCGGATGGGGCGTGGCGACCTTCGAGAGGGTTTTCGGGTACAGGCGGTTACGAGGCGCAGCGGGGAATGCTGCGCCGAGCTAGCCGGAGCGTGCAGGAGCTATTCGACCTCGACCGCGCGGTTGCCGATGGTATTGCCCTCGGCTCCAGCGCGCGCGGCGAAATCGGCGATCGCGTTCCAGATGAGGTGGACGACGACGACGGCGATAGCGGCGATGGCGCTCTTGATCATTGCGCCGCCAAGGTCCTTGGTGCTTTCATCCTGTGCGAGCTTGAAAATGATGCCCAGGATGATGCCAAGCGGGGGGCAGACGAAGGAGGCGATGATCAGGCCCCAGGCGGTGAGTGTGCTGATGCCGATGACGTCGGGGCGCTCACCGGCACGGACCTGGGCGATGGCGCGCTGGCCCTGTATGAAGCGGTGGATCTGGCCGGCGGCGCAGAGCAGGCCGGAGAGGCCCAAGAGCAGGAGGAGGAGTCCGATGAATGTCTGGTTGGCGAAGGCGCCGAGGCCCTGGAGGCGGAGGTGGGTGTAGCTGAGTTCTTTGAGGGCAACGATGCCGCCCACGCCTTTGAGCGTGGCCCAGCCGCCGAAGAGGATGCCGAAGCCGGCGACGAGGGCGATGAGGGCGGTGATGACGACCGCGGTGCGCTCGGCCTCGAGGGTCCTGGCGAGCTGGCGGTCGAACTCCTTGAGGCGGACCTTCTCGGAGGTCTCACCCGGCTCAGCCATACCCGCGGCGGCGCCCTGGATGACTTTCTCGTCGCCGATTATGGGTCCGCCGCCGCGCATCTCTTTCTCGCGACGTGCCAGCTCTCGTTCGGCCTCAGCGATGTTGACGCCGCAGTCCATGCAGTGGGTGTCGGTGTCCTGTATGGTTGCTCCACACTTCGGGCAGATAGCGAGCCCCATAAGTTCGCTCCTGTTTGCTGATGGATGATCGAACGTGAGCCGGCGTTTTTCGGCGCGCTGACGAACTCGGCGGCGGCCTGCGACAGACGGCGTAGACGGCGTCACGCGCATCTGTGCGCGAAATCCGGCATGACGGGAAGCGACGGTGACGACGGTTTGCCGGCGATGGTTTGTGGCCCTGCGCGACCTCGATGCAATCCAGAGTTGTGCGGAATTTCCGACACGGCGGAGGTGTGTGTCGGGCGGAGGGAGAATAGCAGATGTCCTTCGAGGAAGTCAAGCTCCAGATGGCTACGAGAGGCGCGTAAGGTGGCTGTAGAAAAGCAGACGATAGAGGTAGCAGAGCGTTCGGACGAGGCCCGCGAGTTGTATGGGCTTTCGTGGCGGGCAGTGGTGTTCTCACTGATTTTCCTCGTCATCTCGCTGGTGTGGATGTACAAGGCGGGGCTTGTGGGGCATGGCGCACAGGTGGGGGAGAGCGTGCCGGTGATTCCGGCGGTGGGCGCGTTGCTTGTGCTCACGTTGCTGCTGCCGGTGTTCCAGAAGCTCCCAAGGATGTTCCGTTTGCAGCGTTCGGGTGCGCTGTTGGTGTATGCGTTCCTGACGATCGCGGTGTCGATGTCGTCGGTGGGCGTTGTTCGGATGCTGTTTCCGAACTCCACGGCGCTGTTCTACTTCGCGACGACGGAGAACAACTTTGCGGAGTTTCAGCAGTATGTGCCGGACTGGATCGTTCCGCACGATCCTGAGGTTATCCGGCAGATGTATGAGGGAACGGACAGCGAGCCGGATGCACCGGCGTGGATGATTCCGTGGCTTGTGGTGCCGTGGAGGGCGTGGTTGACGCCCCTTGTGATGTGGACGGTCTTTCTGCTGCTGGCGTTCATCGCGATGATGTCGCTGATGACGATGTTCAGGCGGCAGTGGGTGGAGCGTGAGCGTTTAACGTTCCCGATAGTCCATCTGGTGATGGAGTTGTCGGGGGGTGAGAGTTCACAGGCGACGCTGAGCTTTTTCAAGAACGGCGCGATGTGGGCGGGTTTTACGCTGGCAGCGCTGTATAACATAATGAACATCCTCAACGCGTGGAACCCGTCGGTTCCGGCGATGGGGCGGACGTATGACATCGGTGCGCTGTTTACGGAGCGGCCGTGGTCGGCGATTCAGCCGTTCTCGATCGCGTGGCGGCCGGAGAACTTCGGGCTGGGCTACCTCGTGCCGACGGAGATTACCCTGTCGGTGTGGGTGTTCTACGTGCTGTTGCGGCTGTCGAATGTGGCGGCCACGGCGGTGGGGTATGAGCCGGCGGGCTTCCCGCACGTGCAGGAGCAGTCGTTCGGCTCGTATCTGGCGCTGGGGGCCTTCTTGATCTTCGTGGGGCGGGAGCACCTGGCGAGGATCTTCCGCAGGGCGCTTGGGATGGCGCAGGATGTCAGTGACGCCGATGAGCCGATGCCCTACAGGATGTCCGTGATCGGGCTGATCGTGGGGTTCGGGGGGATGCTGGTGTGGGCCGGGATGGCGGGGATGGCCTTGTGGACGGCGGCCATCTACTTCTTCCTGTTTCTGCTGTTTGCGCTGGTGTATGCTCGGGCGCGGGCGGAGGCGGGTGCGGCGATGGTGTGGCTGTTCCCGTTCTATCAGCACAAGCGCATGATGATCAACATTGCCGGATCGGAGCCGTTCCAGAAGATGGGCGGCTGGTCGAACCTGACGATCTTCTCGATGCTGATGTTCCTCTCGCGCGGGTACTTCCAGTCGATGATGGCGTATCAGATTGAATCGACGAAGATTGCGGACCAGGGGAAGATCTGCCAGCGGTCGATGGCGATCTGGCTCGTGGTGGCGCTGGTGGTTGGACTGGCCGGTGCGTATGTGATACACTTGCAGGCATACTACATGCATGGTGCGAACATCCTGGAGGGCGGCACGACACAGGGTGGTTACCGCACGCGGCTGGCGACTCAGGAGTATGAAGAGCTCGCCAGCTTCATGAAGGGTCACAAGGAGCCCGATCGCAGCAAGACGGGAGCTGCGGCGGTCGGTTTCCTGGTGACGGCGGCGCTGATCGGGCTGCGCACGGTTTTCCTGCGTTTCCCGTTGCACCCACTGGGGTACGCGATGGTGACGGCGTACGGTCCGCCGCTATGGGGGCCGTTCTTCATCGTGTGGGTGGTTAAGACGCTGATATTGCGGATCGGCGGCATGGGGATGTACCGTCGTTTGATTCCGTTCTTCCTTGGTATAGTCGTGGGGCACTTCTTCACCGCCGGCCTTGTCTGGGGCTGGTGGAGCGCTATCAACGATGAGTTGGCCCGTCGCTACGTTGTACACTTCGGGTGATGGGTGCGGGGGCCGTGGAGAGCGCGGTCCGACATACGGTAGCGGCAGGCGAGGAGGACGACGCAAAATGGCACACTTGGGACAGCGAGCACGGCTGCGCGGCTTCGGGGTAGCCGCCCTGCTGGGCGCCGTGATGATGCTGCTTACGTCCGGCATGGCATGGTGTGCGATCGACGCCGGGACGCTGGCTTCGGAGGTCTCGCAGGAGCGTTTGTATTCGCGCATCGAGCAGTTTGCGGACCTGGGGTCGCGGGTGTCAGGGTATCCGGGCAATGCGGCGGCGGCCAAGATCATCGAGGACGCCTTCAAGGACCTGGGGATGCGGACGATGGTGCAGGAGTTCGACCTGCCCACGCCGCTTGAGGAGGAGGCGGCGCTGGAGTTCAACGGTGAGCGAATCGAGCTTGCCGGCATGTGGCCGAACCTGGTTCGGACCTCCTGTGTGGACAGCGAGGGAATCGAGGGGCCGGTCATCTACGTGGAGAACGGTGACCTCTCGGACTTCAACGGCAAGCCTGTTAAGGGCTCCATCGTGTTGATGGATTTCAACAACGGGCAGAATTGGCTGAACGTTCCGCTGCTCGCGGGCTCGGCAGTACTGATGATCGAGCCGGACAAGACGACACGCGGCGAGGCGGAGATGAAGTGGCTGCGGGTGCCGGTGGATGTTCCGCGGTTCTGGATCAGCCGTGAGGACGCAGAGGCGCTGATTGAGGCGTCGCCGAACGGCGAGATGACGGCCACTCTGATCGGCCAGACGCACTGGCGAGAGAAGGTCAACAAGAACATTATCGGGATCATGGAGGGCACCGATCCGGAGCTGAAGGACGAGGCCCTGATCATCGAGGCGTACTACGATTCGATCTCGATCGTGCCGGCAAAGGCACCCGGGGCAGAGAATGCGGTGTCGATCGCGACGCTGCTCGAGCTTGCGGAGCTGTTTTCGAAGTATCCTCCGAAGCGCAGCGTGATCTTCCTGGCCTGCAGCGGGCATTTTGAGGCACTTGCGGGCGCCAAGGAGTTTGTGGATCTGTGGGGCAAGGAGCCGCGCAAGGAGCGGCTGCGCGATGAGCAGCTCAAGGAGTTGGAGCGGGACCTGAAGGACCTGGAGCGCCAGCTCCAGCACACGCTCGATGAGATCGAGAAGATGAAGGAGAGGCGACAGGCGCTTGAGGCGGAGAAGGCCAACCGGTCGCAGGCGGAGCTTCAGCGGCGTGAGCAGCTCGCGAATCGCATCCTCATCGGTCAGTTGGAGATTGATGGCGAGCAGGCCGAGCGCCGCGTGGAGCGGCTGCAACAGGAGATTGAGCGGAAGAAGCACGATATCGACATCTGGAACACGCTCAACGAGTTCGACAAGATTCACCTGTTCGTGGGGCTCGACCTGAGCTCGCACACGCCGACGATGGGTGCGTTCCAGGTGGGCTGGTATTTCGCGCAGGCGCACCTGCTGCGCTTCTACTCACCGCTGGGCAAGACCCTGACCAATTACGCCACGGATATCGCCGGCGATCTGGAGATGCCGGTGGATCAGCGGTTCGTGGACGGGATCAACCCGATCAAGGGCAGGGAGTGGCATACGTTCTTCCCCGGCAAGATCGCGTTCGATCACGAGATGATCATCCGCGGCGGCCGACCGGCGATCACGTTCACGACAGTCAATGATGCGCGCAACTGGGTGAACACGCCGCTGGACACCCCGGACCGGCTGAACATCGATAACGTGCTGGTGCAGAACCAGATGCTGGTGAACATGCTGCACCGGCTGGTGAATGAGCCGACGCTGAACGACGATGCCCTCAAGCGGGTCGAGGCGCTCAAGAAGATGGATGACCTGATCGACGTTGAGGGCACGGTGCTGGAGTTCCGGCGCCGCGAGAGCTTCGTTCCCAACACCCCGATTCCGGACGCGCTGGTG
>JALGTR010000018.1 GCA_029821265.1 Candidatus Zipacnadia bacterium | reverse complement strand
TGAGATATGCCCCTTGACCATCGGCGCGTCATCGAGGGTGAAGACCGGCTCGTGCACCGTCCACGGCCCCTCGGGCTCTGGCGCGGTCGCCAGCCCGATGCCGGCACCATGGTGGCTGGCGTAGTACATGTAGAGCGCGTCGAGCGGCTCGCTCAGCCACGGCGGAGCCTCGACCACGGTCGGGAACATCATCGACTGCTTGCTCGCCGGCCAGCGGATCGCCTCGAAGTCAAGCAGCGGGCGGTCGGATACTCGCGAGAACTGCGGAATGTGGGGCATGACGCATGTGCCTCCGTGAGCTGTGCTGCGACGTCCGTGGGCCCGGGTGAACACTCGTGCACGCGATAGGGCGCTCGCCCTCCAGGACGAGCGTGGGACGGGCAGCGCGAGCCCGTTACTCTGCGGCCTTCTTCTTCAGCCGCGCGAGGGCCTCCAGCGCCTGCAGCGGCGTCATGTTGTCGGGATCGAGCGCCTTCAGCTCCTCCACGACCGGGTGTGGGGCGGCCTCGAAGAGTTGAAGCTGCACCGTCTGCGCGATCTGCGAGGCCGCACGCTGGGAAGGGCCGATCTCCGTGCCGATGTCCTCGCGTTCGAGCGTGTGCAGGACCTCCTTCGCGCGCTCGATCACTGCGTCCGGGAGCCCGGCAAGCCGTGCGACCTGGATTCCGTAGCTGCGCTGCGTGCCGCCCGGCTCGATACGCCGCAGGAAGGTGATGTGATCGCCCTCCTCGCGCACGATGACCTTCAGGTTCTGCACCTCGTCAAAGAGCGTCTCCATCTCGTTGAGGTGGTGGTAGTGAGTGGCGAACAGCGTCTTCGCGCCGATCTGCTCGATAAGGTACTCGGCGACCGCCCACGCGATCGAGACGCCGTCGAAGGTCGAGGTGCCCCGGCCGATCTCGTCGAGAATCACCAGGGAGCGGTCGGTCGCGTTGTTCATGATGTTCGCGGTCTCGTTCATCTCCACCATGAATGTTGAACGCCCGGTGGCGAGGTCATCCGACGCCCCAACGCGCGTGAAGATCCGATCGACCACACCGATCCGCGCACGGTCAGCCGGCACGAAGCTCCCCATCTGCGCCATCAGCGTGATCAGCGCCACCTGCCGCAGATACGTGGACTTGCCGGACATGTTCGGCCCGGTCACGATCTGCATCTGATGACCGTTGCGGTCAAGCAGCGTATCGTTGGGCACGAACGGCTCCTGGCCGGCCGCCCGCTCGACGACCGGATGCCTGCCCGCGCGGATCTCGATCTCGTCGCCAGCATCGACCTCTGGGCGCACGTAGTCATACTCGACAGCGACCTCGGCAAGGCATGCCAGCACGTCGATGGCGGCCAGTGCGCGGGCCGTCGCCAGCAGCGGCTCAGCGTGCTCGGCGACCTGTGCGCGGACGTCGCAGAACAGCTCGTACTCCAACTCGTGCATCCGCTCCTCGGCCCCGAGGATCTTCGATTCCTGCTCCTTGAGTTCGGGAGTGATATAGCGCTCGGCGCCGGTCAGCGTCTGCTTGCGCTCGTAATCGTCCGGGACGCGATCGGTATTGGCGTGCGTGACCTCGAGGTAGTAGCCGAAGACCTTGTTATATCCCACCTTCAGGCTGTCGATCCCCGTCCGGGCACGCTCGGTCGCTTCGAGCTCGGCGATCCAGCGCTTGCCGCCGCTGGCGATGTCGCGGATCTCGTCGAGCTGCTCCGAGAACCCGTCCCGGATGATCCCTCCCTCGGTGATCTGCACCGGCGGATCATCCTGCAGCGCCGCGTCGAGAAGCTCTGTCACCTCGTCGAGGGTCGCAATCCTCTCCCGTAGCTCCGCCAGCAACCCCTCTTCACACCCCGCCAGCACCTCAACGATCAGTGGCAGTCGCCGCAGCGATTCGCGCAGTGCCACGAGGTCACGGGCGTTCGCCCGCGCGGCCGTGACACGCGAGGTGAGCCGCTCGATGTCGTAGACGTCCCGCAGGTGCCCGCGCAGGTCTTCGGCGAGAACGCGGTCGCCCACGAGGGTATCCACCGCGTCGAGGCGGGCGTTGATCTCGGTGGGGTCGAGGAGGGGCTGGAGGAGCCAGTCGCGGAGCAGGCGGCCACCCATGGCGGTGCAGGTGCGGTCGAGGAGTGAGAGCAGTGAGCCCTCGCGGCGGTTATCGCGCAACGTGGCTGTCAGCTCGAGGTTGCGGCGGGTGGCGGCATCGATGACCAGGAACTGCTCGGTCGAGTACGTGGTGATCCCCGCGAGGTGCGGCATGCCCTCAGGGTGGGTCTGCTGGAGGTAATCGAGGGCCTGTGCGGCCGCCTCGATCGCCGCCGGCATCTCCTCGCAGCCGTAGCCGCGCAGCGAATCGACGCCGAAGTGATCCTGCAGCCGCTCGGCCGGGGAGCGAAAGACCATCTCGTCGTTATCGATCACCGTCACCGGCGCCGAGACGTTGTGCGCGAGGAGGGAGCGCAGCTGATCGTCCTCCGCCAGTTCGGGGGGAAGCAGCACCTCGGTGGGGGAGAGGCGGGCCGCCTCGTCCACCACCGCGGCGATATGCGGGTCGATGCGCTCTGGGCCGGTCTCGGGCAGTTCCGGCGTCCCTGATTGGTCTCGCCCCTCGGGCGTCGGCTCGGTGACGAGGAAATCGCCGGTGGAGATGTCCACGGCCGCGACCCCGAAGCGACCGCGACTGCGGGCGATAGAGAGCAGGAAGTTGTGATCGGCGCTATCGCGGAGCGCATCCTCGACGAGCGTGCCGGCGGTGACGACACGAGTCACGGCGCGCCGCACGAGGCCCTTTGCCTTCGCGGCGTCCTCGACCTGATCGCAGATCGCGGCGCGGTAGCCGCGCCGGATCAGCTCCGCAAGGTACTTCTCCACAGCGTGGTAGGGCACCCCGCACATCGGCAGCCTGATGCCCTCGCCGGCGCGACGGCTGGTGAGCGTTAACTCAAGCTCGCGCGCAGCGATCTCGGCATCATCGCCGAAAAGCTCGTAGAAGTCGCCCATCCGAAACAGCAGCAGCACATCAGGATACTGCTGCTTGGCCTCATGCCACTGCTTGAAGACCGGGGTGAACTTGCTCGGGTCGGGCAACGCAATCCTCCTGCGAGTAAATCTATGTGTAACATAAGGAGCTAAAGCTGCACAATGCTATACTTCCTCAGCCTCGCCGATCCAGCCCCAGAGGTAGCCCCTGACGGCTCGAATGGGGACGATCTCGCCGATAAGGTGCTCCCCGCCCGGGAAGATCATCAGCTTGTTCTGCCGCGTGCGGCCGCGAACGTGGCCCTCGGATTTCGGGTCCGGCTCCTCGACCAGCACCTCGAAGACCTCACCCTCCAGCGCCACATTGATCTCACGCGCGATCTCGTTCTGCAGCTCGACCAGCTCGACCAGCCTGCGCTGCTTCTCCTCTTCGGGGACCTTCGGCCCCATGCGCTCGGCGCGAGTACCCGGGCGATCGGAGTACTTGAACATGAAGGCCTGGTCGAAGCGCAGCTCCTCGAATGCGCGCATAGTACAGTCAAAGTCTGTCGGCGTTTCACCAGGGAAACCCACCATGACATCTGTGGTGACAGAGAGCCCGGGGATCGCCGCACGTGCGGCCTCCACGAGGGAGCGAAAGTGCTCGTAGGTGTATCCCCGACCCATACGCTCGAGCACCGCATCCGAGCCGGCCTGGATGGGTAGATGCAGGTGCTCACAGGCGGTGGGCAGCTCGGCCATTGCCGCGATCAGCTCATCGCTCATGTCCTTGGGATGCGAGGTGGTGAAGCGCAGCCGGTCGAGGCCCTCAACGGCATCGACCCGGCGCATCAGCCCGGGGAAGTCGATGCTGCCGGGCAGATCGTGGCCGTAAGAGTTGACGTTCTGCCCCAGCAGCGTGATGTCGCGGGCGCCGGTCGCGACCACAGAGCGAACCTCTGCCAGGATGTCGGTCGGTTTCCGGCTCTGCTCGCGGCCACGAGCATGTGGCACAATGCAGTAGGCGCAGAAGTTGTCACAGCCGTAGATGATGTTGACGTAGGCTTTGAGGTTGGTTGTGCGGCATACGGGCAGGCCCTCTGCGACTGGTCGAGCTCCGCCCTCGGTCAGTGAGCAGCCCCGCGTGAGGTCCTCCAGCGCCTCCTGCAGCATGTCGTAGCAGCGCGGGCCGACGACGATGTCAGCGCCGCGCTCGCGCAGTTCATCGGTCGCGATCTGGGCGACGCAGCCTGCGACGACGATGACGAGATCGGGGTTGCTCCTGCGGCGGATACGGTTCAGTTCGCCGAGACGGCTGAGGACGCGTTCCTGCGGCTTCTCCCGCACGGCGCAGGTATTGAGGATGGCCACATCCGCGTCCGCAGGGCGTTCGCACGGGACCATTCCGAGCTGCTCGCAGATCCCTGCGATGGTCTCCGAATCCCGCTCGTTCATCTGACATCCGCTGGTGTCGATCCAATAGCATCGGGACATGCGAGCAGTATATCACGGGCGCAGCAAAGGCGGCAAACGGGACGGAGACGGGCCGCACGGCGGTGCGAGGCAACGGTGGCGAAGGAGCACGTCGGGTCGCCGGCGAAGTACGCACGCCGGTGTGATAGACCGCAGGAGAGGGCTGAGACCGGATGAAGGTCTACGCGGACGGGAATCTGCGATACGGTGTGATAGGCGCGGGTATCCAGGGGCAGAAGCATATCGAGGTCATCGACCTGATGCCGAACACGTCGCTGATCGCGATCTGCGACGCGCAGGCGGAGCGAGCGCGGTCGATGGCGCTCAAGCACGGGGCGCAGCATGCGTTGGTGGATTGGCAGGAGCTGCTGGCGCTCGACGAGATCGACGCGGTGAGCATCGCCCTGCCGGATCATCTGCATCGGGAAGTGACTGTCGCGGCTCTTGAGGCTGGCAAGCATGTACTGCTCGAGAAGCCCATGGCGACGAGTGTGGAAGACGCGGAGGCGATAGTCGAGGCGCAGAAGGCGGCCGGGACGAAGCTGATGATCAACTGGAGTAACCGGTGGATGCAGGCATTTGCGAAGACCAAGGAACGCCTCGATGCGGGCGACCTCGGTGACCCGCTCTACGTGTACGCGCGACTGAACAACACGCTCTACGTGCCGACACAGATGCTCTCGTGGTCGGCGAATACGCGGCTTCCGTTCTGGCTGATCTGCCACCGCTACGACATTGCGCGCTGGTATTTCGGCTCCGAGGCGAAGAAGGTCACAGCGGTCTCGCGCTCGGTGGTGCTCAAGGAGAAAGGCATCGACACGCCCGACTTCTACCAGGCGACGGTGGAGTTCGAGGATGGGCAGGTGGGGAACTTCGAGTCCTGCTGGATCCTGCCCGAGAGCATGCCCTATCTCGTGGACAGCAAGTTCCAGCTCATCTGCACCAGCGGCTACGTGAACATCGACCCGACGCCTCCGGTGCACCAGCTCGCCACTGAGGAGGCCTACTCGCACGAGGGCTTTCTGTTCGGCAATGTTTTCGGCGAGCCGGTGGGTTTTGTGCGCAATGCCATCGAACACTTCGTTAACTGTTGCCTTACCGATCGCACGCCGATGATCACCGGTGAGGATGGGCTGCAGATCACCCGGGCTCTGGCTGCAATGGTCGAGGCCGCGGAGACCGGAGAGGCGGTGTACCTGTAGAGGCGCCGGGCTGAGCGACGGAGGATCCGGGGGAGCATGGGGTTGGAGCCGTGGCTCAGAGAGGGCGTCTCTTCGCACTGGCCGGTATGATCGTGGTGCTTGCGATCGCGAGCTGCATCATACGGCCATCGTCGATGACACGAACGCAGACGTGCTGCAACTCGAGGGCGTGGAATAACAAAACGGCGACTCGCCGCCGGTTTCTGCGAACGGAGGGATGGCGTGGACGCGCTTTTGAGAGAGCTGCTCGACGCATTTCTGGTGACGCATTCGCCGCCGGGTCAGGAGGAGGAGATGGACGAGGCGGTGCGCCCGTATCTCGAACAGTTTTGCGATGATGTGTGGATGGACGCGCGCAGCAATCTTATCGGCCGCATCCGTGGCGACCGCTCAGAGGGGGCGATCGCCATCGCCGCGCACAAGGATGAGATCGCGGCGGTGGTGGAGCGGATCGAGGATGACGGTCGGTTGAAGCTGGAGGCGACGCCGGGGATACAGGCATGGCGCTACGGCGAGGGTCCGTTCGATGTGATCGGCGACGAGGTCATCACCGGCGTGCTGTCGGTCGGCAGCACGCACGTCTCTGAGCGGTCGTCGCAGATCCATGCGGCCAAGACGAGCAGCCCCATGGACTGGGAGGTCTCGCGGCTGTGGACGGGACTGACGCCTGATGAGCTGCGAGAACGAGGCGTTGATATCGGGTGCATGGCGCTCGTGGCACGGTCGCGGAAGGCGCCGATGTACCTCGGCGATCGGGTGTGCGGGTACGGGCTCGACGACAAGGGCGCAGTGGCAGCCGCGCTGATCGCCGCGAGGCTCGTGCGAGAGAGATGCGCGGTCAACGGCGGAGTGCCGCCGGTGGACACGTACTTCGCGATTACAAGCTCCGAGGAGGTCGGCTGCTCGGGCGGCCGCTATGTGGCGCGCACCCTTCCGATCGAGACGATGATCGCGATCGAGATAGCGCCGATCGCGCCGGAGTATCCGATCGAAATGAGCCCCGCGCCGGTGATCTCCTACAAGGATCGCTTCATCTACACGCGAGCAGTCTCCGATCGGCTGTGTGCCATCGGGGATGAGCTCGGATTCGGTCACCAGCGGGCGCTGTTCCGGACGATGGGGACCGACGCAGGGGAGGCCTACCGCACTGGCGTGGTGGCGCGAGCCGCCTGTGTGTGCTTCCCGTGCGAGAACACCCACGGGTACGAGATGGCTCAGTTCGAGTCGATCATCAACACGGGGCGGATGCTCGGTGAGTACCTCAGCGCGCCCGTTGTCTGAGCAAGGCTCTGACTGCAGCAACAGCAGGCAACCCTCGACACAGGGAGTGATCGTCATGGGCGAGCAACGGGGAGCAGCAGTGATCGGGCTGGGGATGATGGGCGAGCGACACGCGCAGGTGTGGAAGGAGCTGCCCACCACCCGCCTGGTGAGTGTTTACGATGTCGTTGAGGAGCGCGCGCAGGAGGTCGCGGAGCAGCTCGGCTGCGAAGCGGCAGGAAGCCTGGAGGAAGCCGTGAGGGCCGATGGCGTGCAGATCGTCAGCGTATGCACGGACGATCAGGCCCACCGCGAAGCGTGTGTCGCTGCGGCCGAGGCGGGCTGTCACGTGCTGGTCGAGAAGCCGCTTGCAACCACGCTGGAGGACTGCGACGCGATCATAGACGCCTGCGAACGGGCTGGCGTGAAGCTGATGACGGGGCACATCTGCCGCTTTGATGCGCATTACACGAGGTGCCGCGACGCGGTCCAGGCCGGAGAGGTGGGCGAGATCGTGCAGGTCTTCGCCCGGCGGAACAACATCGTGCCGTCCGGGCGGAGGATCGGGCCAAGGACGTCCGTCGCGTACTTCCTGGGCGTGCACGACATCGATCTGATCCACTGGGTGACGGGTAAGCGGATCACGCGGGTCCACGCAGAGGCGTCGAGCAAGGTGCTGGCCGATATCGGAGCCGACGACTCGATCATGACCGTCTTTCGCATGGAGGATGATTCGGTCGGGGCACTCGAGACGTGCTGGGTGATTCCCGAGGGTTCTCCGAACTCGCTTGACGCGCGGCTGGAGATCGTGGGGACGCTCGGCCGGGTGGCGGCACGGGTCGGCGGCGAGGGTTTCGAGCAGGCGAGCCAGGAGCGCGCCATGCGACCGGATATCGTGTACTGGACGGAGATGCATGACCGGGCCTACGGCGGACTGCGGCGCCAGCTCGAGCACTTTGCCGACTGCGTGATCGAGGATCGCGAGCCCAGTGTCACGCCGCAGGACGCCCGCGCGGCGGTGGCCGTGGCGGAGGCAATCCATCGATCGCTCGAGACCGGCGCACCGGCTGAGGTCGGAACCTGAGCGGCGGCGCTTGCGTCCTGAAGCTGAGGTGATCGATGGTGCGCTCAAAGCGCGTTTTTCTCACAGCACTGACGCTGTTTGCGCTCGTCCTGTGTCCGCTCGCCAGGGCGCAGGACGAGCCGGTCGTGACGCTGGAGCTGCCGGACGAGGGCCCGGGCGAGGCACTGGGCAACTGGCTGTATGCTGAGCTGGATGGCTTCCGCGTGAGGTGGAACGTCCTCGATGTCGGCGGCGAGCAGCTCGAGCCGGTCGTGGCGGTGACGCGATCGGAGCCGGGCCGTGCCGGGCGCGAGGTTCGGGCGATGCGCGATCTGCTGCGCGAGGGCGGGGGGATCATCTACGTCGTGGGGCCCGGAGACCGGCACCTGCGCGCGGCGCGCGACTTCTGGGGGCCCACCGATGTCAACCTGGAGTCGGCAGACGGTGGCGCGAGTTCGGCGCGATGGGTGGAGCATCCCCTGACCGATGGGCTGGAAGGCATCGGGGCCGTGACGCCTGAGGTAAACATCTCGGGCGTGGGCGGCAGTCCGCTTGTGCGGGCCGGCGCGGACACCGTGGCGGTGGCGTTCGACTGGGGCCCGCTTGGCCGCGCGGTGATCATCGACGAGGCGCTGCTATTCGATCAGCTCAGCACGCTCAGCCCGCGGCCGTCCGTGCGGGATTCCCTGATGCGAGCCGTGAAATGGGCCTCAGGACGCGAGGAGACGACGCCCGCGGTCCAGGCGCCGACGGCGGCGCCAGTTGGAGCGGACGATGATGAGCGACGCGACGTGGCCGCTCCGGAGCATATGGTCGCGGCGCTGGACCTTCCGACAGAGGGCGACGAGTGGCCGGCGTTGCGGGGAGCATTGCTCGAGGCGCTCAAGAAGGCCGGCCTGGAGATCGACCAGCTGCGCGCGGAGGAGGGCGAGCCGGTGATTACGCCCGTCGGGCTGGAGCGCGCAGGGCTGCTGGTTGTCGGCTCCGGGCGCGAGCAGGTTCACTACACCGAACCGCTTGCGGTCGCGCGGTTCTTCGATCGCGGCGGACGCATGCTCTTCGTATCACAAGCCCGCGGACCACGGCAGAAGCGCATGATCGGCTTCAACCAGCTTCTAAGCCAGCTCAGAATCGCCGTCTCACTTGGACGCGAGGGTGGGCAGCCCGAACTCGTACCGCACCCGATCACGGAGGGACTGCAGGCAACGGGCGAGGAGCGCGTGCGGGACGGCGCGCAGATATGGACGCCGACGGTCGATCCGATGGTGCGGGTGCGCAACAGGCCGGTGGCGGCGACGTACCAGCGGGGCGATGGGCGGCTGGTGATCATCGACGGCGAGCTGCTGCTCAGGCACCCGCGCGCGGAGCGTCCGTGGCCGGTGTTCCGCGAGATGCTCGACCGCTCAATCGAGTGGCTGCTGGGCGAGCTGTGAGACGTGGCGCACCACTGACGCGCAGATACCCCGGGACGGGATGATGATCGATGGTCTACGACTTCCACACGCATACAACGCTCTCCGACGGCGTCCTGCTGCCGATGGAGCTGATACGCCGCTGCGTGGTTAACGACTACGCGGCGCTGGGCATCACCGACCACTGCTCTGCAAGCACGATGAGCCGCGTCATCCGCGAGGTGCGGCGCGACTGCGCGCTTGCGGAGAAACACTGGGGCTTCTCGGCGTTCCCGGGCGTGGAGCTCACGCACGTTCCGGCGGCGTCGATCAGCGAGCTTGCGGCGGAGGCGAGGCGCATGGGCGCGGCGCTTGTCGTCGTGCACGGGCAGTCGCCGGTCGAGCCCGTTGAGCCGGGCACGAATCTCGCCGCGGTCTCCTGCGCGGACGTCGATATCCTCGCGCACCCGGGTAACCTCACGGAGCAGGAGGCGCGTCTGGCGGCCGAGAACCGGGTGTTCCTCGAGCTTTCCTCGAAGAACGGCCATTCGCTGGGCAACGGCCGCGTTGCGCGCATCACGCTCGAGGCTGGCGCGAAGCTGCTGGTGAACTCTGATGCGCACACGCCCGATCAGCTTCTGACCAATGAGCGGGCGCGGGACGTGGCGCGGCTGGCCGGGCTCACCGAGGCACAGGTTCAGCAGGTGCTGGTGGAGAACGCCAGGGAGCTGCTCGACCGCATCCGCAGGCGCGTGGACTGACGGGAGTGATGTCCGTGCGAAGACCGATCGGACCGACAGCGCTGCTGCTCGCCGCCGCCGTCATCGCATCTGCCGCAGCCATCTCCGGCTGTGCACGAGGCGGCGAAGGGCAGCAGGTGGTCCCGGAGGTCGTGCTGGAGATCACCGTCACCTTCGCAGGGCCGATTGAGGATGCGTTCTACTACTTTTTCGCGCTGGACATCGACGGGGACTTCGGCGCGGATGGTCCCGTTCCGGTGGTCGCCGGCCCTGACTGGGGGAACGGCTGGGGCACGGGATCGATCACGCACTACGTGGAGTATCACCAGGGCCGATACGAGCTCTTCGCGGTCACCCTGTCGCCCGATCTCGTGACGCCCGGCGGCGGGATCCTCGATGTCTCCGGCGTTCCGGACACCACCGACGCAGGCGTGCACGCGATCACGATCGGCCAGCTCAGCCTCGGCGCGGTGACGGTCACGGGCGAGGGCGCTGTCGCTTCGGTCGCGAACAACGGTCTGCAGGCCGCGGGTACGCTGAGGCTGCAGACGAATGCGGCGGGCGAGGTCGTCGCCGGCTCGGTTACGTGGACGCCGGCCGCGGATGGCGGACGGGCGCTCACCGCCACGGAGCAGGCCGCGATCGACGCGCTGAACACGGGCGGAGTGCAGCTTGCGCAGGATTCACTGGCTGAACTTGGACTGAGTTTGACTCTGAGCGCCGGGCCGGATCTCTCTGGAACGCAGGAGATCGTGGTCGCGCAGACCACGGCGGTGGTGACGGATGTGTTCACGCCGGAGGGCGTCGGACAATCGCGTTCGTCGCAGGCGATCCTGCCGGCGAACAATGACGCGGAGCTTGCCGCGGGCCCGATTCCCGGGATGACGATCGTGACGGGAGACCTCGTGCCCGGCGAGACGGCGCGGATCCGCCTGCTGCCCAACGCCGTGGGGGACAGCCTGGGCTTCCCGTTCGAGTCGGTGCTGCCGCAGGGCGGTCGGACGTTGCGGGCGACGCTCGACGTCTCACGGCTGGGCGATGAGGTCGAGGATATCAGCATCAACTTCATCGCCACCAACGAGCTGATCTTCGACCCGACGGTGGTGAGCCCTGAGGAGAACACCTACGACGCGCTCGGGCGGCTCGGGAACGACTTCTTCACGATCGTGACGGACGAGTTCCGCACGGTGACGGACGGTGACGGGCTGGTCGATGAAGAGACCGGCGATCCGACGCTCGACGGCCCCGAGCCTCAGCAGGTGCGCGATGCAGTGGACATCGTGGACTGGTCGGTGACCGTGCGCAGGCTGCGGTAGGCGCGGATCGAGCTCAGGTTATGTCGATCGAGGCGAGATAGATGTTGGCGCGCTCAGAGGTGCCCGAGTACCAGCTCACCAGCAGCTCGCCGCCACCCTGGTAGTGCGCGCCCGCGTAAGAGTTGTCGCCCTGGCGGTGCGGCGCGAAGTCCGGCTCCGGGAGCTTCGCGAGCTCCTCGAGCTGGAAGTCGTCGGTTACCCGGTACAGCCGCGTATCCCGCAGCGTTCCCTCCTCGGTCGGCTCCATGTACCGTCCGCAGACGTAGAGCCTGCCGTCGATTTGCGTGAGCATGGGGCCGCGAATGTCGAGCGGCTGATCGTGTTGCTCCCACCGGGTGTACGGCGGCCGGGAGGTCTTGAATGGTGTGCCGGCGCCGTCGGCGGCCTCGCGGCGCACGAACGCCACAAGCGTGCCATCGTGCAGGAATTCGATATCGGTCTCGTTGGCCCGCTCGCCCTCGTGAACCACAGAGACTTCATCCCAGCGCTTCATGTCGGTTGAGCGGAAGAGGATGACGCGCTCTTCGCGGCCCTCCTCGGGCCAGGTGAAGTGCGTCGCCACCCATGCCGCCCCGCCATGCACGCGGGGTCGCCACCAGCGGTTGTCGACGGGCTCGAGGATCGTCGGCGCCGCCCAGGCTGTGCCGTCGGCGGTGCTCCACGCGACGCTCTGGAAGCGATAGGGCCGGCTGCCTCGCACATGATCCTCGGGGAAGTTCGGCGTGCGCGTGGGGCCGAGCACCCAGAGCCTGCCGCCGAACTCGACCATCTTCGGATCGCGATCGTCCAGCACTGTTGAGAGCAGACCGACCTGCTCCCAGTGCTGCAGGTCGGTCGAGGCAAGCACACGGATCTGTCCGTCGAAGCTGCCGTGGCTGGTTCCGCTGCGGAAGCAGATGAAGTACCGGCCGCGGAAGAGTCGGAGGTCAGTGAATGCGTTGTGTCGGCCATCCTCGTAGACCGTTCGGATCCAGTTGATGCGCTCGCTCATCATCGAACCCTCCCGCGGCAGGCTCCAGTTTTCGCGTGAGGGTTCCCGAGGCCGTGCCGGGAGACCTTTATGTGGGCGGGAGGCCCCGCGCGCGCCCTTGGCGAAGCACGCGGGCAATTGCATCACGCCCATGCGGGAGGGTCGATCATGCCCATTCGAGTCGCGATCGTCGGGTGCGGGAGCATCGCGCGTCGCCACATCCACGGATATAGCCTGGTCGAGGACGCGGAGATTGTCGCGATGTGCGATGTTGTGGAGGAGAAGGCGCAGGCATATGCCGAGGAGTACGGAGGGCGAGCCTACAACAGCGTCGTGGCGATGCTCGAGGATGAGGCGCCGGACATCGTGGACGTGTGCACCAGGGAGCAGGATCGGGACGTTCCGGTGATCCAGAGCGTTGAGCGCGGGTTCACGACCCTCGCGGAGAAGCCGATCTACGCCGCTGGCGGGCAGTTCAGCGTGGCTGCGGAGGATGTGCCGGTCGCGCGGCGGATGGTCGAGGCGGCGCGCGATGGCGGCGGGGAGCTGTTCATCGCGTTCAATTACCGCTTCGGCGACTACGCGCAGGAGTTGAAGCGGATGATCGATGCCGGGGAGCTTGGCGAGATCTACTACGTGAACGCGTCCACCCGGCTGGCCTGCTGGTCACACGTGATCGACCTGCTGCGCTGGTTCTGCGGCGATATCGAGGCGTTCGCGGCCGCCATGTCGGGGCCCGAGGACAGGCGAACCCGTGCGGGCAGCCTGCGCTTCGCCGATGGCTTCGTGGGGACGCTGCTGGGCGAGGGCATCCGGCCGGCGTTTCACGATATGCTGCGTATCGAGATCTGCGGCGCTGCGGGGACGGCTGTGTTGCGCGACATCGCGGGCGGCCTCGAGTGGTTCCCGCACGATGCGCGCCAGCATCGAGTGCTGGAGCAGGCGCACGACAACCCGCGCGAGGGGTTTGGCACGACCTTCGAGCGCGAGGTTGCCGCTTTGTGCGACCACGTGCGCGCTGGCACGACGGTGCCACTGGCGACCGCTGAGGATGGGCTGCGCGAGCTGGAGGTGGATGCGGGCTTCGCGGTGGCCGCTGAGCGTGGAGAGTGGGTTGATCTGCGCGCGGAGTGGGCATAGCGCGCGGATCGCCGCTGGCGCTCAGTCGGTCCAGTCGAGGATGACCGCGCCGGCCTGACCGCGATCGTCCATGAGCATCTCGTAGGCCTCCGGCGCGTCGTGCGCGGCAAAACGATGGGTGATCGTGTGCCCCATCTGCACCTCGCCGGCGGCCATCAGATCGAGGAGCAGCTCTGTATTGCGCGCCGCCGTCCACTGGTTGTACCACGTCTCGTGCTGGGGATGCGACGCATTGTGGGCGCCGATGATCGTATGGCTCGGCGAGTTGACGTAATCGTGGAAGTCGAACTCGGTCTTACCGCGCGGGCTTGAGACGATGACGATCCTGCCCTGGCGGTGCAGCAGGTCCATCTCCCGCGGGATGAGCGAGGCCACGCCCGTGAGTTCGAAGATGCAGTCGGCCATACGGCCCTTCGTGGCCTCCTCGACCGCGGCCGGGATGTCGTCCGCCTCTCCGTCGAGGACCAGATCAACGCCCGCTTCCTCGGCGAATCGCCTGCGCAGGGGGGAGAGGTCCACGCCGATGACAGGGCGGGCGCCGTCGAGCCGTGCGAGCTGGGCCGCGAAGAGGCCGATCAGACCGAGGCCGTAGACGACCACGCACTCGCCCATCTCAAGCCGCCCGCGGCGGACGCCGTTGAAGGCGATGCGCCCGAGCATCCACAGGGCTGCCTCCTCGTCCGAAACTCCATCCGGGATTGCGAATGCTGCGTCGGCGGGCAGCGACACCCACGCGGCATGCTTCGCGCCGGAGCAGACGCGGTCTCCGGGTGCGAAGTCCTCCACGCCCTCGCCGACCTCCTCGACGACGCCGGCGTGGCAGTAGCCGGGGGTGAAGGGGAAGTTGGTGATCTGATCCCACTTCGAGCCCTCGGGGAAGTCCGCCATCAGCATCGTGAGCTCTGTGCCCGTGGAGATGGCGGTCCTCGTCGTGCGAACGAGGATCTGTCCGGGGCCGACCTGGGGCGTCTCGGCGTTCTCAAACGCGACCTGGCGGACGTCGGTGAACACGACCTGGCGGTTCATCGGCGGCACTCCTCAATGCATCCCGGGTGTTCGGGGGGTGGGCGGTTCCCACGCGATGGCGCAGGTCAGTGACATCCTTCTTTCGCCACAACCTCGACCATGGCCTCCAGGTCCTGCCCCTTCGCGTCCGCAGGGACCTCTGACCAGCACGTAGCTGCCGCCCTCCATGGCCAGCCTGTCCATCTCCATCTTCGCGCCCCATGGGCGTGGCGATGGGTTTCGCGCGGGGTTCTTCGCTGGTGTCCCCACGACCTCCTGGGCCGGTTGCGGTGAAGGTGCCTGCGGCGCGGCCGCCGAAATCATAATCGATTGAGCCAACGAGCCCGCGGGAGGACGATACCGTGAAGTTCGCGCTGTGCAACGAGATCATGAAGGAGTGGGAGATCGAGCGGCAGTTCGAGGTCGCCGCGGAGATTGGCTTCGACGCGCTTGAGATCGCTCCGTTCACCCTCAACGACTGGGTGCAGGAGATCACCGAGGAGCAGAAGCAGCGCATTCGCCAGGCCGCCGAGGACACCGGCGTGGCAGCGGCGGGCATCCACTGGTTGCTCGTGGGGCCGACGGGCCTGCACATCACCGATCCCGACCCAGCCGTGCGCGAGCGGACGATCGACTACTGCCGAGATCTCGTGCGTTTCGGGCTGGAGATAGGGGCGACCTACGAGGTCGTTGGCTCGCCGGGCCAGCGCGCCCGCAAGGAGGACGTCACCTACGAGCAGTGCTGGGAGTGGTTCAAAGAGGCCATGGTGGCCTCCGCCACGGTGGAGGGCGCCGAGCAGTTCAAGGTCTGCATCGAGCCGCTGGCGGTGGTCACGGACAACAACTTCATCTTCAACCACTTCGAGGCGGTGCGGATGTGCGAGGAGATTGATCTGCCGAACGTAGGAGTGATCCTCGACACATACTCGGGCCTGCGGACCGAAGCGAGTCTCCCGGAGGCGATTCGCGAGACGGGCGAGAGACTCTTTCACTATCACTGCAATGACTTCAACGCCCGCGCTCCCGGCTACGGCGACACGGACTTTCGCCCGATCATGGAGGCGCTGGTTGAGATTGACTACCAGGGCTACTGCTCCATCGAGGTGTTCGATTTCGAACCGGATCCGACGGAACACGCAAAGAGGGGGCTGGAGACCCTCAAGCAGGCGCTGGCTGACGTACGCTGAGCGAACACAGGGCACGGCCGCAACGTCCGACAGGATGGACCGTGCCCGACCACTTGAGCGGCGCCTCCTGTGCACCCCCACCAGCATGGGAGGCGCTCCTTTTCCTGCGTCCTGCCGGGGAGGGCGGACATGGTGACAGGACTCGTCTACGATGAGATCTTCCTCGCGCACGGCGTCGAGCATCACCCTGAGAGGGCGGAGCGGCTCGAGGTGGCGATGGCGGCGCTTGAGGGCAGTTCGCTGCTCGGCGAGATGAAGCGGCTCGAGACACGGGCAGCCGACCTCGACGAGTTGTGCATGGTGCACGAGGAGGAGTACGTGCTGGAGGTGCGCTCGCTGTCGAGACTGGGCGGGGGCGACCTCGACTTCGACACGCGCGCGACCGAGCACACCTACGAGGCGGCGCGGGTCGCCGCCGGTTCGTGCATCGATGCGGCGCTGGCTGTCTACGACCGCGAGGTGGACAATGCCCTCTGCCTCGTGCGCCCTCCGGGCCATCATGCTCGGCCGGACCAGGGGATGGGCTTCTGCTTCTTCAACAACATCGCGATCGCAGCCGAGGCGCTGCTCGATCACGGCGCGCAGAGCGTTGCCATCGTGGACTTTGATGGCCACCACGGCAACGGGACCCAGGAGGTCTTCTACCATCGCGGCGACGTGCTGTTCATCTCGCTGCACCAGGCTCCGCTGTTTCCCGGAACCGGCGCGGTCGGTGAGATTGGCGTCGAGGCGGGCTTCGGGCTGACGCTCAACCTCCCGTTCCCGAGGCAGGCACAGGACATTCATTACCTGCGAGCTTTCGACGAGCTCGTGCTGCCGGCGCTTGCCGCCTATGAGCCGGACGCGATCCTTGTATCGGCGGGCTACGACCCGCACTTTCGCGATCCGCTGGTGCAGTTGTCGCTGACGGCGCGAGGGTTCTTCCTGATGACCGTCGGTCTGATGACTGCCGCGCGGGACCTGTGTGATGGCCGCCTGATCTGCGTGCTGGAGGGCGGGTATGACCTGAAGGTGGGGCTGCCCGAGTCGATTGATGCCACCGCGCGGGCGTTGATGCGCAAGCCCGAGGCCGAGTGGCATTCGCTTGATCCCGAGCCGCATCCGGATCAGACGGCGCGCGTGGACGAAGTCGTGAATGATATCATCTCGCAACATGTGGAGAGGCAAAGACCTCCGGAAGATTGACGATGGATTCACACACCCTCGATGTGCTTGAGTACCCGAAGATCATCCAGCAGCTCGTGGACTCCTGCGCCTGTTCGCTCGGCAAGAGGCGCGCGGAGCGGCTGAAGCCGAGCAATGACCCGGAGTGGGTGCGCGAGCGGCTCTCCGAGACCGCGCAGATGCGCGTGGCGCTGCAGGAGTATGGACGCCCGCCGTTCGGTGGGGTAACGGATATCAGTGAGCTGCTCACACGCGCCTCGGCGGGCCGGGGTCTGGAGGGCGGCGAGATCCTGCAGGTGACGGCCAACGCCCGCGCCGCGCGGCTGGTCGCCGGATACTTCGCGGACGCGGCGGAGGAGGCTCCCGACCTGGCGGAGTTCTCCGAGCGGCTGGGCTTCTACGATGAGCTCGAGGAGCGCGTGGAACGGGCGATCGACGAACACGGCGATGTCCGCGATGACGCCTCCGACGAGCTTGTGCGATTGCGCCGGCGCGAGGAGAGCCTGCGCGACGAGCTGCAGGAGCGGCTGGAGCGTGTTCTCGACCGCGCCGCGCACTCCGGCGCAGCCCGCGAGCGGATCGTTGTGCAGCGGGGCGGGCGGTACTGCATCCCGATCGCCTCACAGTACCAGAGCCGGGTGCCGGGGATCGTGCATGACCGCTCGGACTCGGGCGCGACGGTGTTCATTGAGCCGCAGGAGGTCGTCGATCGCGGCAACCGCCTGCGGGAGACCGAGCTTGCGATCGAGGAGGAGATCCGGCGGATCCTGATGGAGCTGTCGCAGCTCATCGGCTCGCTGGCCTCCTCATTGGAGGCCGATCAGCGGACGCTGGGCGTGCTGGACTTCATCCACGCGAAGGCGCGACTGGCGCAGAAGATGGGGGCGACGAATCCCATCGTCCGGGACGACCGGGTCTTCGCCTTGCGAGGCGCGAGGCATCCGTTGATCCCCGGCGAGGTCGTGCCGATCGATGTCTGGGCCGGCAAGGAGTTCAACACGCTGATCATCACGGGGCCCAACACCGGCGGCAAGACCGTCGCGATCAAGACCGTCGGGCTGCTGACGCTGATGGCCCAGGCCGGGATGCACGTGCCGGCCGATCCGGGCAGCGAGGTCGCGGTCTTCGAGGAGGTCTTCGCGGACATAGGAGACGAGCAGTCGATCGAGCAGTCGCTCTCGACGTTCAGCTCGCATATGACGCAGATCGTGAAGATACTGCACCGTGTGCGGGCCCACGAGCGCCGGCATGAGCGTAAGGGCGTGGATGCGCCTGTGAACGCACTTGTGCTGCTCGACGAGATTGGGGCAGGGACCGACCCCTCTGAGGGCGCCGCGCTGGCGCAGGCGATCATCGAGCAGCTTCACGCCTCCGGCTGCATCACGATCGTCACCACGCACTACAATGACCTGAAGGCTTTCGCGTACGCGACCGATGGCATAGAGAACGCGTCGGTGGAGTTCGACGTGAAGACGCTGCGGCCGACGTATCACCTGCGCATCGGCGAGGCGGGCGCCTCGAACGCGCTGGACATCGCGCAGAGGCTGGGACTGCCTCGCTCGATCACCGGGCGGGCGTCGGAGTTCCTCGATCCCGATCAGGTGGCTTTCGAGGACCTGATGAAGCAGGTCGAGGGTTCGCGGCGGGCCATGGATCGCAAGCAGACCGAGGCCGCGAGGGCGCGCGCCGAGGCCGAGCGGCTGCAGCGTGAGCACGAGGAGCGGCTGGCGGAGCTGGAGCGTCAGCGGGAGGATGCGCTCGAGGAGGGCTTCGAGGACGCGCTGGAGATCGTGCGCGAGGCCGAGGAGGAGGCCCGGAGCATCATCGCACGGCTGCAAAGCCAGCCGAAGCAGTCGAAGGTCACCGAGGAGGGCCGCCAGCGGCTCGCTGAGATGCGCAGACAGGCCGAGCAACGGCTGCGGGAGGTGCGCCGAGAGCGTGAGGAGCGAGAGCGGCGGCGCGAGGAGGAAGAGGCCGCGCGCGCCGCTGAGGAGGCCGCCGCGCTGGAGCCTGAGCCGATGGAGGTCCACGCGGGAGAGATGGTTCACGTCAGCAGCCTCGGACGGGACGGCGAGGTCGTCCGAGCGCTCGACGACGGAACCGTCGAGGTGCGCGTGGGCAACATGACGGTCGAGACGCGAGTCGACGAACTGGAGCCAGCCCGAGAGCAGCCCGGTGACGAGGCGAAGCAGATTCATGAGCGCATGCGCGTGAGGAAATCGATGGATTTTGAGGACGAGATCGACCTGCGTGGGACGACCGTGGACGAGGCGATCACGAAGCTCTCGAAGTACCTCGACGACGCGATGCTCGCAGGGGTCGGACATGTGCGCATCATCCACGGCAAAGGGACCGGCGCGCTGCGCGAGGGTGTTCACGAGTACCTGCGCAATCATCGCTACGTAAGCGACTTCTCGCTCGCTGAGATCGGCAAGGGTGGCTCGGGGGCGACCGAGGTCCGCCTGTAAGCGACCACGCAGGTGCATGCTGGAGGAGATCGAACGATGATCCGAATGAACGAGGACTGCGAACGCGAGGGACTGCGGCGGGTGGCGGAGCTGATGTGCGTGGCGGCGAGGACCGCTCCAAAGGCCCGCGGCGCTGACCAGATCGTGACGGCCATCGTCGAGGACGAGGATGATCGCGCGCGGCTGGCGGAGCGGATGCGGGAGATCGCTCAGCGAGTGGGGGCGGCGTTCTTCGCGCGCGATGCCGATAACGTGATGGCCTCGCCGGTGGTGGTGATCATCGGGACGAAGCTCCGACGCCTGCGCATCCCCGGCTGTAACCTCTGCGGCTGGGAGGGCTGCGACGAGGCGGAGGAGCATGACGCGCGTTGCGCGTACAACTCCGGCGACCTGGGCGTCGCGCTCGGCTCAGCCGTGAGCGTGGCCGCCGATCATCGTGTGGACAACCGGATCATGTACACGATCGGCCTCGCTGCGGTCGAGCTGGAACTGCTCGGCCCGGACGTGAAGATAGCGCACGGCGTGCCGCTCAGCGCACGGGGCAAGAACATCTTCTTCGACCGAGGCTGACGCCGCTCAGGCCTGCTGCTCCAGTGACAGCAGCAGGCGCTGGACGCCCGCGAGAATGACGCCATGTGCCTCCGGGCGCAGGCCCTGCGTCCCGTAGTACTCCCGCGAGGTATCCACCTCGTAGCCGCCCTCGGGGAACGCGCTGGCCGTCGGAACGTAGCCGATCATCCCGTTGGTGTACGCCGGGACGATGGTCGGACTGAACGGTGAGTGCGCATCGATCGTGAGGGCGTACTCCACGAAGACCTCGCCGGGCAGACCGACGATCGCGCCTGAGCCGATGCGCAGGACGGTCACATCGAAGCGCTCGGTCATATCCCGGGCGCCCTCGCGCGCCAGCTCCAGCAGCCGCTCGCGTCGCATGATGCGCCAGCGGAGGACCTGCTCCTGCACCGCGTCGCCCTCGGCCTGGGCCGCCTCGCGCGCGGGGCGCATCTCTGCGAGCTGTGCCTCAAGCTCCTCGGCGGGTGGCGGATCAAGCAGCGGCAGTTCGAGGTTCTCTCGGGCGACTGCGATCTTCACGTCCTCGAGGGGCTTGGCCTTTTCGATGGTTGCGAGGACCGCGCCGGCGAGCGTATGCCCGCGGCTACGCGCCTCCTCGAACGTTCCCGGCCGTCCGCGCTCGACGTTGATGTCGCCGCAGCAGCCCTGCGCGAACATCGCCAGCGCCTGCGGATGCACTGCCTCGATCGCGCGCTGGGCGTAGCCCGGATAGTCGGCCGACAGCAGGTAGTTGTCCCCGCCCATCACCACCGCATGGGCGGCGTGACAGAACCACGTCGCCAGCAGCGTGCCCTCGGCGTCGCGCACGGCCATCACGTCAACGAATCTCGCGAGCGGCCCCTCCAGATTCATGCCCAGCGCGATACCTTCAGGCGTGGTCTCCCGGCGGTTGTACCCCACGCGCACGTCGCCGCGGGCGAAGCCCACCGTGGCGGGCTGCATATCGCCGGCGGCGATCTCCGCGATGGAGCGCAGCTTCTCGGCGACTGTCGCGATGTAGTCGTCATCAACGAGGTAGTCGGCGAGGACGCCGGGGGTGAGGGGCCCGGAGTGCGTATGCGAGTTACTGACGAGGATGTTGTCGGCCGGTACGCCGGTGTTCTCCTCGATCGCCGCCCGCAGGGCGTCAGTGAAGTCGTAGTCGAAGCTGATGATGTCGCAGGTGAGCAGAATGACCGTCGTCTCGCCGTCCGTCAGCGCGAGGGCCTTCGCCATCAGCGGATCGTGTACGCCCTCGGCGCCGTGGTCGCGCGATGCGTAGCCGCCCATGAACGTCCCGACGGGCGGGGTGACGTCGATTACCGCGGTGCCTGTGCGAAGCTCTGAAGCCATCGGGGACCTCCGCTATGCTGTCTGCGTGCTCGCGTCCTGCGCGATCATGCCCAGTATCTCGGTGAGCCAGGCAATGCTCTCGGCCATCCTCTCGGCGTCCACCCACTCCTGCAGGGTGTGCACCTCGGCGGGGCCGGTCGCGATGATCAGCGACGGGATGCCGTTCGCGTTGAAGATGTTTGCGTCACTGCCGCCGCCTCCGCGCTCGGCCGTCGGCTCGAAGCCAAGCCGCTCCGCCGCGCGCCAGGCGTACTGCATGACCGGCTCGTGCATGTCGATCTCGAAGCGACGGTAGGTCAGCTCGATCTCCTCGGAGAGCTCCGCGTCGTGCCTGGCCGCCGCCTCGCGGAACGCTGCGACCATCGTCCGCCGCTGCTGTTCGAGCTTGCTCTCGTCGTGGCTGCGCGTCTCGCCCTCCACCACCGTCAGAGCGGGAACGATGTTCGTCGCCTCGCCGCCGCGGATGATGCCGATGTTCGCCGTGGTCTCCTCATCGAGGCGTCCGAGCGGGATCTGAGCGATCGCCTCGGCCGCCGCCTGGATGGAGTTGACGCCCCGCTCGGGGCAGACGCCGGCGTGGGCCGCCACGCCGTGCACCTGCCACGCCATCCTATACGAGGAGGGGGCCGCATGCGTGATCGTGCCCATCGTGCGTCCGCCGTCGAGTACGAAGCCCATCTCCGCATCGAGGCGGCCGTAGTCGAGCTGCTTTGCGCCGCACAGTCCGATCTCCTCCGCCACCGTGAAGACGATCTCCAGTGGGGGATGCGGGAGCTTCTCCTCCTGCAGGTGGCGCAGCAGACCGAGGATGATCGTGACGCCGGACTTGTCGTCGGCGCCGAGGATCGTCTCGCCCTCCGAGCGGATCACGGTTCCTTCAACGACCGGGCAGATGCCGCAGCCGGGCTCAACGGTATCCACGTGCGCATTGACCAGCACCGTCGGGCCGTCCACGGTGCCCGGCACACGCGCGATCAGATTGCCGACCTCCCCGTCCAGCGCTACGGCCGCATCATCGATCTCGGAATCGATCCCCAGCTCGGCGAGCTTTTCCTGCAGCAGCTCAACGACCGCGCGCTCCCGCAGAGACGGGCTGTCCACGCGGACGAGCTCGCAGAACTCCTCGATGATGCGCTCTGGATCGATCATGGCGAGGCCTCCCGGACTACTTCATCGGCGCGCACGGTGGCACGTCGGACGCGGCACGCATCTTCGCGCTCGCCGCCGATCATTCCTCCACGTCTTCACGCGAGCGCAGCTCAGAGCATGCTGAGCTGGTCGGGCCCGCCGGAGGAATGCGTGCGGAGCATGTGCTCGATGGTCTCAACGGCGTCGGCGCCGAGGATCGGTTCGGCGCCCTCGGCGATCAGCGCCCTCGTGCCCTCGCTCTGCGGATGGGCCATCTGCCAGTCGCAGGCGAAGACCACTCGGCCCTGTTTCCAGGCATCGCGCACCGTCTTCATCGTGCCCCCACGCAGCGTCGATTCCACCGCCAGAACGCCCCTCGCGAAGGCGCTGGTCAGGCGGTTGCGGGCCATCAGCCGCGCCGCGCTGGGGCGGGCCTCAGGCGCGACCTCCGAGATGATCGCCCCGCTGGCGGCAATCCTCCGGGCAAGTCGCCTGTTACGCTTCGGGTGGATCTGGCGGATGCCCGAGCCGAGGATTGCAATTGTCCGGCCCTCGACATCCAGCGCGCCGCGGTGGGCGGCGGTGTCGATTCCCAGCGCGAGGCCCGAGACGATCGTGATGCCGCGGTGGGCGCAGGCGCGCGCCACCTCCCTCGCCACACGCTCGCCCTGATCTGTGGGCTTCCGCGTGCCCACGATGGCCAGCGCGAGATCTCCCTCAGGCGCGAGCTTCCCGCGGAGGCAGATGACCGGCGGCGGGTTCTCCGCCTCTCGGAGGGCGGCAGGGTAGCGATCCTCGAAGGAGCAGACGATCCCGATGCCGTCATCCGCGAGCGATGCAAGCTCAGCTTCCATGCCGTCGAGGCGTCGGGGGACGTCCTCGGCGATGGCCTCGATCTGCCTTTCAGTGAGCTTCAGGGAGGGGGCGGCGAGGTCCCCGGGGGCGGCTTCGAGGACCGCGAGGGCGGATCCGAAGCGTGACAGCAGGCGCATGAAGCCGGCCGGGCCGATGCGTCCGGCCCAGTAGAGCGCGGCCCATGCACGGGCATCCTGCTCCTCGCTGGGGGGGATGAAGACCCGCATCGTTAGGTCTCCCGCCTCCACCGAGAGGTCGTCCGAACCGCCGCGAGCATGCACACGTCCTTCGCGCCTGCGGATCGGAGCACCCGGGCCGCCTCGAGCATGGTCGCGCCCGAATCGAAGATGTCGTCTACCAGCAGCACCGTGCGATCGGCAAGGTCCACGCCTGCAGCAAGCTTGAAGGCGCCGGAGATGTTCCGCTTCTTCTCAGACCACGAAGTCAGCGATTCCTGCGGCAGGCGTTCGCCGACCGAGACGAGTGCGTGCACCATCTCACGCTTGCACAGCAGCGCCAGGGGCTCGCACAGCAACGCTGCAGGTGAGCGCACGTCGGCCTGATCGCGTGGGGGCACCGGCACCATGAGGTCACAGCTTCGCAGGATCGGCGTCATCCGCACGCGCTTCGCCATCATCCATGCCAGCCGCTGCGCCGCGCCGTCGGCCCGCTGGTACTTCAGCGCGTGCACCAGCTCACCGGCCTTCGAGGCCGGCTGCACGTCGCCGGGGCGGCGGTAGAGATCGACCGCCCAGCCTCTGAGGTCGCCCACGTGCAGCGGGTAGCCGGGGGCCGGAGCGTCCGGGAGCGGTCCCACCTCCTCCGGTGCACAGCGGTCGCAGCACGATCCCTCCGCCTCTTCCGGCCCATCGTGCCCGAGACGCTGAAGCAGGCTTCTGCGCCGGCACATACTCGAGCGGATCCACGCCACGATCTGCTCCATGTGCTCCTGCCGCGCGCGCATCAGCCCGTCGAGCTGCATCGAAGCCTCGTGGATCGCGTCGTTCGGCTGAGCCACAGCGCGGGCAGCGATCCACTCATCTCCCCGAGCAGCCGTCTCGACCGCCCCGCCCAGGCAGAGCATCTCCACCGACAGGTGGACGTCCAGCGGATGGAGGCCGGTGAGGCGGCTGAGCGTCGCGTAGGGCAGCGCCGAGCCGTCGGCGTCCGCGATCGCGCGGTAGATCGCCAGCAGCTGTCCCGGCGCTGGCAGGCGGCCCAGCGCCCGCCGCTCCATCGCCGGCAGGGTCGCACGATCATACAGCAGCACAGAGGTCGCCGGCGCCCCGTCACGGCCGGCAACCAGCGCCTGCCGCACGTACTGCTCGAGGCCCGGGGGGATGTCATAGTGCACCACCAGCGGAACCGGTGGGACGTCCGCCCCCGGCTCGAGCGACGTCACCGTCACGAGCGCCCGCACTGACCCCTGCCTGAAGCCGCGCAGCACCGCGCCGTCGCCGGGGGCGAACACGCCCGTCGCGATCCCGCAGCGCTCCTCGACCATCTCGGCGATGCGCTCGGCCTCGACCAGGTCTGCGACGAAGATGACCGCACGCTCGGGCGCGTCCTGCATCAGCGCCAGCAGATTGCGATCGCGATCGCGCATCGCAGCGAGGTTGCGCACTTCGAGGCGCAGATTGCCCGGCGCGAGGTCGCTCACGATCTGCAGCGCGTCAACGATTCCCAGTCGCCGTGCGATCTCATCGCAGGCGGCGGCCGACGCAACCTCCGTCGCGGCCAGCACAGGGGGCGGGCCAAGCGCCTCGATCAGCGTGGCGATCCGAAGCCACGACGGATCGAACTCCCATCCGTGCGTGGCCAGTCTGTGCGCTCGCTCCACGACCACCAGCCGCGCAGGCATCGCCTCGAGCGCGGCCCGCACGCGGGGGTCGCCGAGGTGGCGCCCTGGTACGAGCGCGACGTCGTAGTGCCCGGCCGCGAGTTGCTCGCGCACGGCCGTGAGGGCGTCGGCGCGAAGGTCTCCGTGCACCGCAGCCGCGATCAGGTCGTGCCTCTCAGCGAGGGCCTCGGCCCGCCTGTCGAGCGCGCGCTCGGTCGCGGCGATGACGAGCACTGGAGCCATGCCCCCACGCGCGGCGCGCTCCCAGCAGTCGGTCACGCCTCCCGGCGCGACCACGACCGCCGAACGGCCGTCGCCGAGCGCGTCCGTGAGATTCGCCCGCCAGCAGGTGGTGGGCGAGCGGGCGGCGGCGGGGTTGTCCACGGGCTTCTCTCCCCCCTAACGCGGTGAACGTCATGCGCGGCGATGGCGTCATCTGAGGTCGGTAGCGCCAGACAGATACGTCGCCGGCCCCGCCGGGACCTCCCGGTGGCAGGTCGCGCGCGCACAATGGGCGAAGCTGACGCAGAGGTGAGATGATGACGCAGGGACGTGATGACGCACCGCAATTCATCGAGCCGATCGAGCTGCCCGATCGGCCGTTTACGGCGCGCAACATCGCCGACTGGCGGCAGTGCCCGCGCAAGTTCCTTCTCTCGTGGTTCGTCCCGCGCGAGGAGACGCGGCGCTTCCTCGGCGGCCCGGCGACCCTTCACCAGGCCCTTCGCGACGCGCTCGTGGACTGCTACCGGCAGGGCGGGCCGCGCGAGGTGCCGCTGGATCGCGTCGAGGCGATATTCGAGGACGGATGGGACGGCTCGGCCTGCGCCGACAGCCTCGAGGAGGAGCGGTTGCACGCGCAGGGGCTGAAGATGCTGCGCGACTACCACGCGAGTCACCAGCGCCCGTGGCCGCGCGCGATCGAGGTCGATCTGCGCATGGAGGTCACCCTGGGCGACCATCGCTTCGTCGCCGTTGCCGACGCGGTCATGCGCGAGGAGGATGGCGGCGTCAACGCGATGCGGTGGCTCTCCAGCCGCAGACCGCCCTCGGTGAATGAGATCTTCGAGAGCCCGAGCTGGGCGCTGCTGTTCGCCTGCGCGCGCGAGCATTTCCCCGACGAGGACGTGTCCGTCACGATGTACTCGCTTCGGCGTGGCAGCGGTCACCGCGTGCGCTTTCGTGAGGACGAGTTCGAGCCGCTTGTGAGCTGGCTCACGCGCGCCGCCGACCGCATCCGCGTCGCGACGGAGTTCCCGCCCGAGACGGGCACGCACTGCCGATGGTGCCGCGCCCGCAGCCGCTGCCCGGCGCTCAGGTGAGCGTGATGCGACCCCGCCCGTGCGCCGCGCTGGTGATCGCGCTGCTTATTGCCGCCGCCTGCTTCGGGCAGACCGAGAAGCGGCACATCCTCGGCGGCGAGTACGTCCGTGTGCATTACTGGCCGGAGCGCGGCGATCTCGCCAAGCTTGCCCTGCGTGAGGGCGACGACGCCGTCCGTCGCCTGCAGAAGCTCCTCGGCGTGCAGTCAGATGAGCGCGTCGACGTCTTCATCGTCCGCTCGCGCGAGGAGTTCGACCGTCTGACGGGGGTTGAGAACGACCCGTACGTGATCGGTCGGGCGATGACGCGGCGGATGCGAGTGGTCGTCATGCCGATGGGCCCACAGCGGCTGCCGAAGCTGCTTGGGCACGAGCTTGCGCACGTGGTGCTCGACCAGCGCATGGGCGAGAGCTGGCGCAACCTACCCCGCTGGCTGCACGAGGGCATCGCGAAGTATGCTACCAATGACTTCGACGACACCGACCGGCGGATCGTGGCACAGGCCGCGGTCGCCGGAGAGCTGTTGACGATCGACGAGCTGAACGCGGCATTCGGGGGCGACAGCGAGCAGGTCGCGCTCGCGTACGCGCAGAGCTATCTCCTCGTGGACTACCTCGCGACCATCCGGCCGCGCGAAGGCATCGATCCGCTGCTCGAGCAGCTCGAGAAAGATCGCGACGTGAGGCTTGCGCTGGGACTGGCCTACGGTCGCCCGGTGCCGGAGATGCAGGAGCAGTGGCTGCAGCGGATTCAGCGCGGATATGCCGGCTTTGCCGCTCCTCCGCTGTCGGAGACGATCATCGGCGCACTGTTCGTGGTGGCCTTCATCATCGCGATCATCGCGATTCGGCGCAGGTCCGCGCGGATTCGGCGGAGAATGGAGGAGGAGGAACGCCTGCGGCGCCTGCTTGGTGAGGTGCCCACGGGCGGTTTCACCATGCTGCCGGACGACGATCAACCCACCTCCGACGAAGGCCCGCCGCTCGTCGAGTAGCAGGAGGCAACAGGTGCAGGGCTTCTACGAGTATGTGCGTGACATCTGGCTCAGTCCATGGTCGACGAGGCTGCTTTACGCGATCTTCGCCGCCGGCGCGTTCGAGGTCGTACACCTGCTCACGAGCGCGTGGATTCGTCGACGGGTCACTCCAGCGCTGCGGCGAGATGCCGGCCGCGAGCCCTCCGAGCGCATCCGCCGACGAAGGATCGTCGAGGGAGTGCCGCTCGCGGTCAACCGCACAGTCTGGTACCTGATGGCATTCCTGATGATCCTGCGCATCTTCGGGCTGCAGACCGGAGCGGAGATCATCCCCGTGCTCGCCGCTGCGCTCGTCGTCGGTCTGGTGGCGGGCAAGCGCGCGCTGCGCGACGCGGTGAGCGGGTACATGATCTCGTTCGACAACCTCTACGCGCCCGGAGATCAGATCACCGTCGGCGAGGTAAGCGGAATCGTCACCGAGCTGTCGCTGCGGAATACGCGCCTGCGCACCCAGGACGGCAGGGAGATCACGATTCCCAACTCACAGGTGATGCGCGTCACACGCGCCGGCGAGAAGAGGCGCAGGCCCGAGCCCCCGGAGGGGATGTAGGCTGAGCCCTACGCGCCGAGCAGGTCAGGGAGGGCCAGTAGATCGCTGACGTAGAGGTGATTGCCCTCCGGCGGCGGTGGGCCGACCTTCACCGTGACCATCCCCATCTGGCCCGCCGGTTCGAGGTTCGCCTCCGTATCCTCGATCAGCGCGACCCGCCGTGGCTCCACGCCGACCGTCTCGATGATGCGTCTGTAGCAGTCGCAGTGGGGTTTGGGTCGTCCGTTGGCGAAGCCGATATCGAAGATCTCCTCGAAGTGCTCCGCCACGCCCAGCGCCGCCAGGGTGCGCTCGGCGTAGCTTCGCGTGGCGTTCGTGAAGACATACAGGCGCTGCGGCAGTGACCGGAGCATGGCCTCGAGGGCCGGATCGGGTTCGACGTAGCGCTCGATCGGCACCCGTTCGATGGACAGTGACAGGAACTCCCGCTGAGGGATGCCGAACTCAACCTGCAGGCCCCGTGCAGTGGCACCGTACTGCCGCCACGTGCGCACGCGGATGCGATCCGCCTCGTCCCACGTGACCCCCAGGCGCCCGGAGATGAAACGCGTGATCAGCCTGTCGCCGGCCTCCTGCAGCCCGCAATCGGGGTGATAGAGCGTGTTGTCGAGGTCGAACAGGATCACCTCGACCTCGCACCCATCGGGCGGTAGCGCCCTCTTCGCGGGGCGCCTACCCCGTGAGGCCAAAGTCGGCCATCGCGGCATCGAGGTGGCGCTCCCATTCGGAGACCTGCAGGACCCGCATCGCCGCGTCGAGATACTGTTCCGCCATCACGAAATCGTTGTTATTGTTCGCGGTCCGGGCAGCCTTCAGCAGCTCCAGGGCCTCGGTGGCTGCCGCGGGATCGGCCTCGCGCATCCGCTGGTAGGCCTGCGTGGCGGCGCGGAACTTCGCCTTGACGACGACCTTCTGCACCACGTTCGCGTAGCTGGGACCGTGCGACGGGATCCGCGCCTCGATCTTCGCGCGCCCCTCGTCGCTGAGCCGATAGCTCTGCATGGTAAACGGGGTGGCGGGAACCGACGGCGTGGTCGCGGGGCCTGCCGCGGGCTCCTCGACAGCCGTGATCGGCTGCGGGGCAGCCGTGGTCGGCTCGGCCACCGTCGGCGCGGTCACCGTCGGCGCGGGCTCCGGAGCGGGCGTGGGAGCGGCAGTGGTTGCGCTGCTGATTCGGCCGCTGAGTTGACCGCCGGTGAGTATCTGCACGATGTCATCGAAGAGCTCGTCAGCCATCGCCTCGCGGCGGACGAGGTAGTCGTCCTCGGGCAGGTTTCGTGCCTCGTTGA
>JALGTR010000201.1 GCA_029821265.1 Candidatus Zipacnadia bacterium | reverse complement strand
GGCCCTGGAGATCGCCGTGGAGAGCACGCCGCCGGACGACGACGGAGTGCGCCACGTGCAGATGGTGCACGCGAAGGCCGCGCTCGATCGCCCGGTGCAGAAGTATGACCGGGCGGGCGATGCGCACTACGACACGATCTCGGCCTACATCAAGAGCATTCGCGGCTCCGACCCTGACGCGGCCATCTACTGGCTGGCGAAGATGCTCGAGGGCGGGGAGGATCCGCGGTTCATCGCGCGCCGGCTGGTGATTGCGGCGGCCGAGGACGTCGGCCTGGCCGATCCCACGTCGCTCCGGGTTGCGGTTGCGGCCGCTGATGCGGTAGAATACGTCGGATTACCGGAGGCACAAATTCCCCTGGCGCAGGCGACCATCCACCTTGCGGTGGCGCCGAAGAGCAACTCGGCCTACGCGGCGATCGCGCAGGCGCGGGAGGATGTTCAGCGTGAGGGCGGAAAAGCGGTTCCCGACCATCTCGCGGGCGGGCCGCGTGCCGGTGCCGGGGAGGCTGAGTATCTCTACCCGCACGATCATCCTGGCGGGTGGGTGCGCCAGAGCTACTGGCCACCGGGGATGGCGCCGCAGCGGTATTACAAGCCGGGCGAGAACCCTCGAGAGGCTCGCATCGCCGAGCGCCTCGCGCAGCTACGTGGGTTGATGGGCGACGCATCGCAGAGCGCGGGAGACCAGGCCGCTGGCCAGCGACGCGCGAGAGACGACGATTCCGTAGGAGGGCGAGAGAATTGAAGATACGCGCCGAGCAACTCGACGAGCGAATGGCGGTCAGCCATGTCGCCGGGGAGCTGGATGCCTACACCGCCCCTGACCTTCGGGACGCCCTTGAAGCGCACCTTCAGCAGGGCACGGCGTGGATCATCGCCGACCTCACCTCCCTCACATACCTCGATAGCACCGGGCTTGGCATCCTGGTGGGAACAGCGAAGAAGTGCCGCCAGGCGGGCGGCGATCTCGCGGTTGCGTGCAACCGCAAGAACCTCCTGCGGATCTTCCAGATCTCCGGCACCCATGAGATCCTCAACGTCGTCGAGACGGTGGAGGCGGCTCGGGAGCGGCTCGAGGCTCTTCGGGCACAGAGGGAAGAGCGCACGGACGGGGAGGCGACGTCGTAATGTCTCCAAAGGACGCCAGTACCGTCGAGCTGGTGCTGCCCGGGAAGGCTGAGTTCCTCCTCGTCGCGCGGCTCGCCACGAGCGGGGTCGGGCTCCGGGCCGGACTCACGGTCGATGACATCGACGACCTCAAGGTCGCAGTCGCAGAGGCGTGCACGAACGTGATCAACCACGCCTTCGACGACAGCATCCCCGAATCCGAGCGCCGCATACTGCTCTCGCTGTCGATCGGCAAGAATGAGATGACGGTGGAGGTGGAGGATGAAGGCGTCGGGTTCGACCCGAACGCTCTCGAACGTTCGCAGCGCGACGGCCTGGACGGTCAGGGCGGCCTGGGCTTCGGACTCATGAGGGAGTTGACAGACTCGTTACGCGTGGAGAGCGCCCCCGGCAGCGGAACCCGGGTCATCATGGTGAAGCGTGCAACCAGGTGACGCCATGAGCAAGCGCTGGGACCAGCTCTCCTCTCAGGAGCTCTTCAGGATCCTGCGGGAGACCGGAGATAAGGAGCTGCGCGCCTACCTGATCGAGCTCCATGAGGGGTTGGTGCGGCACGTCGCGAACAACTACCGCGACTCCGGCGTTCCCTACGGCGACCTCATCGGCGTCGGGCACATCGGCCTCGTGAACGCGGTGGATCGCTACGACCCCGAGCGTGGAACCAGGTTCGCAACATTCGCCGTCCCGACGATCCGCGGAGAGCTGCGCCGCTACTTCCGAGACGCCACATGGGGGCTGCGCGTCCCTCGCCGCGTCCAGGAGCTCAGTCTTCGCGTGCGGGATGTTCGCGAGGAGCTGACCCGCAAGCTCGGGCGCTCCCCGACCTACTCGGAGATCGCCTGCTCGCTCAACGTCTCTGAGGAGGCGATCATCGAGGCCGTTGAGGTGGCCGCGCAGTATGATCTGCCGTCGATCGATGACACCGGCTCGGGTGAGGGCGAGGATGACGGCGGACTGACCGTCGCCGACCGCACCGGGGACCTTGACAGCAACCTGAAGCTGCTCGACGATCGCGACGAACTCCGCTGGGCCCTCTCGAAGCTCGCGCCACGCCAGCGCGTCATCATCGTCCTGCGCTACTTCCACGAGCTGTCCCAGCAGCAGGTCGCTGACCGTCTCGGCATATCCCAGATGCACGTCTCGCGGCTGCAACGCCGCGCCATCGACCAGCTCAAAGAGATATTCCAGGCCAGGGACGGGCAGCAGTAGACCGAGGCCACGAACGGCCACGGTGGCGGGCAATACCTCCATCATGGCCGCGATGCCCGTTGCGGCAGTCCGCACCGCAAGCACATGGCAGGAGAGATCACGTAGATGAAGTGTCAGGAGATTCGCGACAGTTTTCTCGGGTTCTTCGAGGAGCGCGGGCACCGCATTATGCCGTCGGCGCCCCTCGTGACCGATGATCCAACCACGCTCTTTACCGTCGCCGGCATGCAGCCGTATATCGCCGCATTCCGCGGCGAGGAAAGGCCGCCAGCTCCACGGGTGGCGAGCAACCAGAAGTGCGCGCGCATGGGCGACCTCGAGCGCGTGGGTCGCTCCGCAACACATCACACCTTCTTCGAGATGCTCGGCAATTTCTCGTTCGGCGACTACTTCAAGCAGGGCGCCATCGAGTTCGCGTGGGAGTACGTCGTCGATGTGCTCGGAATCCCACCCGAGCGCCTGTGGATCACGGTCTACACCGATGATGACGAGTCGGAGGAGATCTGGAACAAGCAGATCGGGGTTCCCCTCGAGCGGATCGTCCGCCTCGGCCGCGGCGAGAACTGGTGGCCGGAGGAACGCTGGGAGGGCCCCTGTGGCCCGTGCACCGAGATACACCTCGACAACGGCCCCGAGACCGGCTGCCAGGCGGCCAACTGTGGACCCGCCTGCGACTGCGATCGCTTCGTCGAGTTGTGGAATCTCGTCTTCCAGATGTACACCGAGGCCCCTGACGGCACGCTCACAGAGCTGCCCTCCCCAGGTGTGGACACCGGGATGGGCTTCGAGCGGCTCGCGATGATCCTGCAGAACAAGAACTTCAGCACCGAGACGGACGAGATGTGGCAGATCATCCAGCGTACATCCAGCGTACGATCCAGATCGCCCGGGAGGACTGGGGAAGCGATATCGACTACGGACGCGACCCTGAGACCGACGTGGCTCTTCGGGTGATCTGCGATCACGCTCGCGCCGCGGCGATGCTCACCGCCGACGGGGTCGCGCCGACCAACGAGGGCGCCGGCTACGTCCTGCGCCGCTTTCTGCGCCGGGCCTATCGCTTCGGGCTGAGCATCGGCGCGGATGGGCCCTTTATGCATCGCCTGCTGCCGACCGTCGCCGATGCCATGGGCGAGGCGTATCCGGAGCTGCACGAGCGCCAGGAGTTCTCCGTCGGCGTCGTGCGGGCCGAGGAGGAGCAGTTCGCCAGCACCCTCGCGCAGGGCATGGAGCGCATCCACGGTCTCATCGACATGCTCCAGAACAAGGGCGCGACCGAGATCCCCGGAGATGAGGCGTTCCGCCTGTACGACACATTCGGCCTGCCGCGCGAGATGACGATCGAGATCGCAAGGGACCACGGCATGACCGTGGACGAGGAGGGTTTCGAGGAGGCGATGGCGCGCCAGCGTGAGCGTTCCCGCGCGGCTGTCACCGGCCTTGCCCTCCATGGCGCGTCCTCAATCGCCGCGCAGCTTGAGCCCACCGAGTTCACCGGCTACGACACAACATCGATCAATGCGCGGGTTGAAGCGATCGTGGTAGATGGACAGCGGGTCGAGAGCCTGGAGCAGGGCGATGAGGGCGCTGTGGTGCTCAACCAGACGCCTTTCTACGCCGAGCGCGGCGGACAGGTTGGCGACACTGGAGTGCTCCACGGCGACGGCATTCGGTTCGAGGTCTCTGACACGCAGCCGCTTGGCGAGGCCATCGCGCACGTGGGGAGACTCGTCGAGGGCTCGCTGCGCGTCGGCGATCGGGTGACCGCCACGGTCGATGAGCAGCGCCGAGATTCCATCCGCCGACATCACACCGCCACACACCTGCTGCACGCCGCGCTCCGCCAGGAGATCGGTGAGCACGTCAAGCAGGCCGGATCGCTTGTGGGGCCGGATCGGCTTCGCTTTGACTTCTCACACCACCAGGCCGTCGATCGAGACGCGCTCGTGGCGATCGAGCGACGCGTGAACGAGTGGATTCTCGAGGACCTGCCGGTCGCCGTCGAGTTCATGGACCTCGACGAGGCCACCGAGGCCGGCGCCATAGCGCTCTTCGGCGAGAAGTACGCCGACCGAGTGCGCACCGTGCGCGTCGGCGACGAGAGCTTCGAGCTGTGTGGCGGCATCCACTGCTGCCGCACGGGCGAGATCGGCTCACTGCGAATCCTGTCCGAAAGCTCCGTCGCGGCCGGGACACGCCGGATTGAGGCGATCGCCGGGATGCCCGCTGTCAGGCACTCACGGGAGGTCGACGAGGCCCTCCAGTCGATCGCGCGGGACCTTAACTGCCCGGTGGACGAAATCATCGACCGCATCGAGGCCCAGCGCCAGCGCATCCGTGACCTCGAGCGCGAGGTCGAGCAGGCGCGACAGATGTCGGCCAGCGTGAACGTCCCGGACCTCATCGCAGGCGCCGAGGAGGTCGCGGGGGCGAGGCTCGTCGCCCGGGTCATCAATGACGCGGATCGCGAGACCCTGAAGACGCTGGCGGACGAGATCATCGAGAGGCTCGACGCCGGTGTGGTGGTCCTCGGCGGCGATGCCGGCGGGCAGGTCGCCCTCGTCGCGAAGGTCTCCGATGACCTGATTCGGGAGGGTGCGCACGCAGGCAATCTCATACGCCAGGTCGCGCAGGTGGCGGGTGGTGGCGGCGGTGGGGCGCCACATTTCGCGCAGGCCGGTGGCGGAGATCCGGAGAAGCTCAGCGACGCAATCGAGGCCGCACGCGCGATCCTGGCCGAGCAGCTCGGAGGCTGAGCGATGCGCGCGCTCGGGGTCGATCTCGGGGCGAGGAGAATCGGGCTGGCGATCAGCGATGCGTCGGGCCTGATCGCCTCGCCGCTGGCGGTGCTGACGATTGAGGAGGGCACCGACCCCGTCGAGCCGGTGCTCGAGCGCGCACGCGAGCTCGGCGCCGAGTGTATCGTTGTGGGGATGCCCATCGACCTGCGGGGCGAGATGGGCGTGGCCGCGCAGAACGCACAGGCGGTCATCGCGCGGCTCCGGGAGCGGGCTGAGATTCCCGTCGAGACTGTCGATGAGCGTCTCACCTCCGCCGCGGCCGCGCGCAGCATGGCGGAGGCGGGGCTTACCTCGCGCGACCGTCGCGGGCAGATGGACAAGGTGGCCGCGGCGCTGATGCTGCAGACGTGGCTCGACCGACGACGGTGCGGGGTCGATGCCGATGCGTAGGCGAGGCTGCGCGATCGCAGGCGGCATTCTGGCCCTGATCGTACTCGTGGGCTTGGTCGCAGGCATCGGCTGGTACCGCACCGCGCTCAGTCCCGTTGGCGGCGAAGGTTAGGTGATCTTCGAGGTCCCGCCGGGCGCCGGCGTCAACCGGATCGCGTCTCTGCTTTCCGAAGAGGGTCTGATCCGCGATGAGTGGGCATTCCGCCTGCTGGTACTGCTCGAGGGGATGGCCGACGGCCTTCAGGCCGGGCACTATGCGCTGTCTCCGGCCATGAGCGCAGAAGAGATCGCGCTGAAGATCCAGTCCGGTGATGTGGCGACCTTCACCGTCACCGTCCCCGAGGGGCTCACGATACCGCAGGTCGCTGAGCGGGTCGCGGCGACGGGCCTGTTCGATCCGGAGGCATTTGTGGCCGCGGCGATCCCCGCGACCGTCGCGGAGGAAGTCGCGATCCCGCTGCCCGAGGACGACCTCGAGGGCTATCTATTCCCGGAGACCTACCAGTTCAGTTATGATGCGGACGCGCCGGCAGTCGTTACGCGCATGGTCCGCGAGCTTCAGGATCGCTTCTACGCGCCGAACCGCGAGGAGATCGAGGAGCGCGGACTGACATTCCACGAACTTGTGACGATGGCGTCGCTGATCGAGCGCGAGGCTCGTGTCGAGCAGGACCGGGCGATGATCGCGGGGGTCATACAGAACCGCCTTGATCGCGGGATGAGGCTGCGGATCGACGCCACGGTGCTCTACGCGCTCGGTGAGCACAAGGACCGGGTGCTGTACTCGGACCTCGAGGTGGATTCACCGTACAACACATATCGCCACGCCGGTCTGCCCCCGGGGCCGATCTGTTCACCGGGTCTCGCGTCTCTGGAGGCCGCCCTCAGGCCCGCCGAGACGGATGCGCTTTACTACGTCGCGCGCCCGGATGGCAGCCACATCTTCACCCGCACCTGGGACGAGCACCAGCAGGCGATTCGCCGGATTCGAGGGGAGTAGCGCATGGGGATTCTCAGCGCCTTCGCGCCTGATGAGGCCGTGCGCTCGGTGACGGAGATCGATCTCGATGCCCTCGCGGAGCGCGGGATCGAGGGCATGCTCATCGACGTGGACAACACGCTGCTGGACAAAGGCCTTTCCCAACTGGATGACAGACGGCGCGAATGGCTTGAGCGGGCGAATGAGATGTTCTCGATCTGCCTTGTGTCCAACTCGTTCTCCGGGCGCAGGGTGCGCACGCTCACGGAGCAGTTCGGCTTCCCTGGCGTGTCGGTCTGGGCGCATGATCGCAAGCCGCTGCGTGCGGGGATCTGCAGGGCCCTCTCGCTCATCGGCACCCCCCCCGAGCGTACGGTCATGATCGGCGATCAGCTGATGACTGACATTCTGGGCGGCAACCGCTGTGGGCTATACACGATCTGGGTCGAGAAGATTGGCGACCGCGAGTTCTTCCTCACCCGGTGGATTCATCGCCCGCTCGAGGCCGCCATCAGGCGCTGGCTGGCTCGCCGCGGCATGCTGCCCGAGCCCCCCGCTGCGGCGAGGAATGACGAGCCCTGAGCCCGTCTCACCATCTCACCGGTGCGCCAACGAGGTGACGGAACCAATGGAGCCTGATACCCAGACGCGCGCGGTCGGCGTGATCGGCTGGCCCGTCGAGCACAGCCTCTCGCCGGCGATGCACAATGCGGCCCTGCGCGAGATGGGGCTGAACTGGGTCTACCTTGCGTTTGCGGTTGAGCCAGAGCTCGTGGGCGAGGCGGTGCGAGGCGTCCGCGGATTGCGGCTGGTCGGCCTGAACGTGACGATCCCCCACAAGAGCGCGGTTATCGATCACCTCGACGAGATCGACGACACCGCGGCTGCGCTCGAGGCGGTCAATACCATCGTTTTGCAGCCGGACGGCCTGCTCGTCGGCCACAACACCGATGCGCCCGGATTCATCCGCTCGGTGCAGGAGGCTGGACACGACGTCTCCGGGATGCGCGTTGCGGTCATCGGAGCGGGCGGCGCTTCCCGCTCCATCGCCTATGCCTGCGCCACCTCCGGCGCAAGCGCAATCTCGATCATCAACCGCACTCCGCTCAGGGCCGAGCGCGTCGCAGAGATGGTGCGGGAGGCAGCGGACTTCGATGCGCTCGACGCGGGGCCGCTCGACGGCGAATTCGCTCAAGAGGCGGTCACCCGGGCCGATCTGGTCGTGGACTGCACCTCAGTGGGGATGTATCCACATCACGACGTCGAGCCGGTGATCTCGCCGCAGTGGCTGCGGCCCGGCCAGGTGGTGGTGGATCTCACCTACAACCCGATCGACACCGCGATCCTGAAAGCCGCACGCGCGGTCGGCGCCGATACCGTTGACGGCGCGGGAATGCTGGTGCATCAGGGCGCCATCTCCCTGCAGCACTGGTCGGGCCAGGAGCCGCCGGTCGAGACGATGCGAGCGGCCCTGCTGGAGCAACTCGGCGCACGATAGGCGTTTTCGCGTCGGCTCAGCGACACCCACCCAGAAGCCCGGGGTCTCGACTGCCCCGGGCTTCTGGCGCGATGCCTCACGGTGTACCCCGCTGGCCTCAGTCCTCGCGCCGCCGGCGCAACCTTGAGCCGATGAGCCCCGCCAGTCCGATGCCGAATAGCGTCATCGTTGCGGGCTCCGGGACGCGGCCGTCAGGGGCGAGGATGTGGTAATCGACCGAGCCGTTCGACAGTGGGGCCAGAGGATCGTTCTCCTCTTCGGTGGAGCTGAAGCCTGTGTTCCAGGCCGTGTTAACGCTTCCACCACACTTGGCGTACCAGTCCTGCCAGACGGGCAGTCTCCAGCTGTCGAACTCCAGGCTGTACGGGAACGCATCCTCATTGGCGCTCACCTTGATCCCGTAGACGTCATCGGGCATGTTCGGGTTGCCCCGGTGCCGGCCCTTCGTGGAGCCCGATGTCCACCGCTCCGACACCAGCGTTGGAGGTGATGTTGAAGATGTCGCCCTCCTCCACAGGGTTCGTCAGCTCGATGATCATGTGGCTGACGGCGAATTCCACGATGTGGAACTCATAAGCGTAGTGGAACGAGCCATCAGGGTTCGGGGAGACTGTCCAGAACAGCGTGGTGCCCGGGTCAGAGCCCCAGGAGGCTGTGCCCTGCAGGCCGCCATCACCAATCGAGAGACTTCCGCTGTAGTCGGCTGCTACAGGAGCGACGGCGAGGAGAATGAGAAGCGAACCAACAATGAGAGGTCGTCGTGCTGCTGCACGTGCCATACCCCTGTACATCCCGCTGGCGCCTCTTTGATGTGTATCATTAATGATTGGACAGGCGCAATGCAATACCTCCCGAGGATTAATCCCACAAAAGAGCGGTAGTCCTGCGGCCTCCGGCCCCGGCGGAGGGCACGGGGCGCTCGCTTCCGTGAGTCGCGCGGATCCCCGAAGCCACCGACGGTCCGGAGAAGGTGCGTCCTCTCGGGCGAGGAAACAGGTGCAACCGCATCGATGAGGCGCAGGGAGGGACGCAAATGGGCACCTACACACCGCCATCGGTCGAGATTGAGCCCACCCCCGGGGACAGCGAATGGTTCATGCACGATCGCTTCGGCATGTTCATACACTGGGGCATCTACGCATGTGCCGGACGCCATGAATGGGTCAAGAAGTACGAGCAGATGACCGACGCACAGTATCAGAAGTACTTCGACCACTTCTACCCGGACCTCTACGACCCCGCGGAGTGGGCGAGAATGGCGCGAGACGCGGGGATGAAGTACTTCGTCATCACCACCAAGCACCACGATGGTTTCTGCCTCTGGGACACGGATCAGACCGACTACAAGGTCACCAACACTCCGTGGGGGAGAGACCTCATCGGCCCGATGGTCGAGGCCTTTCGCAACGAGGGCCTGAAGGTCGGGTTCTACTACTCGCTCATCGACTGGCACCATCCGGAGTTCCCTGTTGACGCCGTGCACCCTCAGGCCAACGACGAGGAGTTCCTGCGCGCCAATCAGGACCGCGACATCAGCAAGTACGCCGACTACCTCTACGCCCAGACCGAGGAGCTGATGACGAACTTCGGCAAGATCGACCTGATCTTCTTCGACTTCTCCTACCCCCAGCGCGAGGGCACGGAGCTGCTGGCGCCTGGCAAGGGGCGGGAGGACTGGCAGAGCGAGCGTCTCGTGCAGATGGTGCGCGAGAAGCAGCCGGGGATCCTGATCAACAACCGCACCGACACCCCCCAGGACTACTGGACGCCCGAGCAGGTCCAGCCTGAGGGCTGGTATGAGGTCGATGGCAAGCCCGTGAAGTGGGAGGCGTGCCAGACCTTCAGCGGCTCATGGGGCTACTACCGCGATGAGCACACATGGAAGTCCGTCCCGATGCTGCTCCGCATGCTCATCGACGGCGTGTCGAAGGGCGGCAACCTGCTGCTCAACGTCGGACCGACCGCCCGCGGGACCTTCGACGAGCGCGCGCAGGCTCGCCTGCGCGGCATCGGCGAGTGGATGAAGCTCAACAGCCGCTCGATCTACGGCTGCACCATGTCGGACTTCCCCACACCGAACGATTGCCGCTATACGCAGAACTTCAACACCGGCCGGCTCTACTGCCATATCTTCGCCTGGCCGATGAAGACGCTGCGGCTCAAGGCCATGGCCGGGAAGATCGAGTACGCGCAGCTCCTGCACGACGCCTCGGAGATCCAGTTCCGTGAGGACGACGGGGACGTGCTGCTGAGCCTGCCGATCGTCAAGCCGCCGGTCGAGATCCCTGTGGTGGAGATGTACCTCAACGACTGACGGGCAGGCCTCAGTCGCAGACTGGCAAGCGGGGAACGGCGGCGTTAGCCGTTCCCCGTTCTCTCTCCATTTGAGTGCGTTGGCTACGAGGGCGTGCGCTACGCTCGCATGGGAGAGTTCCACCATCGCCCCGAGGCGCGACGATCATCAGCGAGGGGCCGGAGCCCTCATCGGTGTGTCGAGATCGGCAACCACTGCTCGCGGCCTGGTGGAGATGCTCCATTACTTGCAGGAGACTTCCGTGAATCAAAGGAATGAGCATAGCATCAGCGCCCGTGCAGGAGAAGCCTCCGTCAGGAGGGAGATCGCGGATG
>JALGTR010000200.1 GCA_029821265.1 Candidatus Zipacnadia bacterium | reverse complement strand
CGATCCTCGAGAAGCGCATCGTCTGGCAGGAGCTCGTCGCGGACGCCGCCGTCACCGGCGACCGCGCCCTCGTTCTCCAGGCAGCCCTGCTTGATGAGATCTCCATCCCACCCGAAGCAACGGAGCAGATGGTCAACGAGCTCCTCGATGCCTCCCGTGATCTCCTCCCGCAGTTCAAGTTCTGAAGAAGTGGCGGGCCTGGGCCCTCATCGTTTGGCGACGAATGATCACGCCTGCCACCTTCCGATCTTCGCCGCCGCGAAACCTTAATGTTGCGGCTTATGTTTAAAGCGCCCGTGACCCTTGAACTTCATGACTCCAATATGTAGTATGCATTACAGGGAGCCGACCTCACGGGGGTGGCGTTCAGTGAGGTGAGGAGGTCAGGGGCTTTGGTCAACGCATTGACGATCGACGTGGAAGAGCACTTCTGCTACGCCTACCCCGGCGAAAGCCTGCCGCTTGAGCAATGGGATGGCCTGGAGCGGCGGGCTGTGCCGCAGACCCTTGAGACATTGGCGATCCTCGAGGCGCACGATATCCGGGCCACTTTCTTCGTCCTCGGGTGGGTCGCTGAACGCGATCCGTTCCTCGTAGAGGAGATCAGAGCGCGCGGCCATGAGGTTGGCAGCCACGGCTACGGCCACCAACTGGTCTACAGGCAGACCTCCGAGCAGTTCCGGGATGACGTGCAGCGCTCTATCGACATCATCGGCGGGATCAGCGGTGAGGCGCCCGTCGGCTACCGCGCGCCGTCCTTCTCGATCCGAAACGACTGCCTCTGGGCGCTTGATGTGCTCGCAGACCTCGGATTCAGGTACGACTCGAGCATCTGCCCGACCCAGCTAAGGCACTATGGCTCTCCCGGTCAGCCTGCCGAGGCCCATCGACTCGACAACGGGCTGTGGGAGTTCCCTCCTGCGACTACCCGGGTTGCGGGTATCGACGTGCCGTTCGGGGGCGGGGGATACCTGCGGCTCTATCCGTTCTTCCTCACACGCTGGGCTACGCACCGCCTGAACGCCGCGGGTCGTCCGGCCGTGATCTACCTGCACCCCTGGGAGCTTGATCCCAATCCTCCGCTGGGCCCGAGAAGCGGCCTGCGTCGTTTTCAGCACACCGTCGGACTGGCGAAGACCCGCTCACGTTTGCTACACCTGTGTGCGGAGTTCGACTTCGCGCCGATCGGTGACGTGCTAAGGTCCCTGCCCGGCTCGGACGAGCTGAGGCTCGGCTTCGCGGCGGCGAAATAGCCGCGGAGTGGGGCAATCCTCAGAAGACGTATACCGGCGTGCCCACGCTCACCATAGAGTAGAGAATCCGCGCATCCTCCAGGTGCTGGCGAACACAGCCGTGTGAGGCGGGCCGGCCGAGGCGCGAGTAATAGCGTGGCGTGGTGGCGTGGATCCCGTGACTGCCGCTGGATGTGATCTGCAGCCAGTAGGGCATGACCACGCGGTACATGCGGCTCATCGGCGCCCGGGCCTTTCGGAAGATCTTGCCCATCGCGCCCCGGCGAGGGTCCCACGCTCCTGGATGCATCGTGGGAGTGGTGTACCCGGGCGCGGCCGTTGAGACGATGTGCATGCGCTTGAGGCGCCCTCCCTCGAGGTAGTAGAGGCGCTGTCGCTTCTTGATGATCCCGATCGAGCGCGGCGGGAGATCGCTGATCTCGGCCGGGAGGAAGCGCAGGCCGATCTCGTCGGCGGCGAGGCGCTGCTGTTGCGAGTCATAGCCGGCGATACGCAGGCGGACGGCGGTCGTGTCGAGCCAGGGAACAGTCCACGTGACTGAGCCGGTGTTGGGCAGCATCGTGCCCTGCAGGACGTGCCCGCGGTTTCCTCGCGGCTTCCCTCCCAGCGGGCAAAGGTCGTAGCTGTAGTAGATGCGCACCTGGTCGATGGGGCCGCCGGTCTGCCAGCGGATCGTGAGCTGGCGCCCCTCGACAATCTCGCTGTCATCGATCGGCGTTTCGAAGCTGATGAACGGCTCCTCCCGGAGAGGCTCGGGGAGCGGCTTGGGAATGGGGGGGAGGATGTCAGGCGGTGGCTCGGGCTGAAATGGCGGGGTGAGGTACGTGTGGAGGTTAACTGCGAGCACTGGCGCGCACGCACAGACTGCGATCAGCAGCATCGCCGGCAGCGTTCTCATATGCTTCCACCCGTGGTGCATCCGCCGTGGTGCCGCGGACGATCGTCTGTTTCATATACTGGATCTTTTCGAGCCGTACCTTAACGTAATTCGTGTGCAATAGCCGATTTCCTTCACGTGCGGTGAGAAAACAACGCAGGGCCGCCCGATGACGGGCGGCCCTGAGTCTGAGGCGCACCACTGGTTCAGCCGGCCATCTCGGCGCGGGTGTTGTCGATCGCCTCGCGGAACTTGCGGGCTGTCTCGGTGACGACGTCGAACCGGCCTTCAGCGACGGCCTTCTTATCCACGAGGGCGCTGCCGGCGCAGAGCGCGACAGCCCCGGCCTTCAGGAACTCGGGGGTCGTGTTGATGTCCACACCGCCGGTGGGTACGAGGCGGATCTGTGGGAGCGGGCCGAGGATCGCCTTGAAGTAGCTCGGGCCGCCGACGGAGGCGGGGAAGACCTTGACCATGTCCGCGCCCCAGTCCCAGGCCTGCTTGATCTCGGTGGGCGTGAAGGCGCCCGGCAGGACCGGCTTGTCATAGCGGTGGGCCATCTCGATCATGCCACGGTCGAGGCAGGGGCCGACGACGAACTCGGCGCCGGCGAGGATCGCCATGCGGCAGGTCTCGGCGTCCAACACGGACCCGACGCCGATGAGAACATCATCTCCGTACTTGCTCGATGTCTCCTCGATCACCTGGAGCGCATCGGGGGTCGTCATGGTGACCTCGATAACGTCGATGCCGCCCTCCTTGATGGCGTCGGCGACCTGCATGAGGTGCTCGGAGCTCTGCGCGCGGATGACAGCGGCCATCCCTGTGTTCATGATCCAGTCGATTGTCTCGAGTCGGCTGGGCATTGCGTGTCACTCTCCTTGCGGCTGTCTGCCGATGCGGAACCGGGCCGAGCCCGGCGCTCCGCTGGTTGCTGGGCATTCGCGTGGATATTCTCCGCCCGCTGCGGCGGGTCCTGTATCCGGCCGACTATCGGCCGATGAGTTCGAGCAGGTTGCCTCCGGCGATCGCCCCGATCTGCTCGTCGGGGAGTTTCATGGAGCACAGTTGCCTGAGGGCATCGCCGGGGTCATTGAATGGATGTCCGGAGGCCAGAAGGATGCGCCTGTAGCCGATCCGCTTGACGACGGACTCATGCAGCTCTCCGCACGAGGTGTCGAAGCAGACGTGAGTGTACGACACGAGGGCGTTGAGGACCGCGGCGCTGCCGCCGTTCATCGCGCCCATCTTCGGGATGACGAATCGAACCTCCGGGTACTGATCGATCAGTCCGAGGGTGACTGGAAAGTGCTCGACGAGCCATACAGGCATCTCGCGATTGCTGGCGGCTTCGAGGAGCGCGGCCAGATCCTCACGCCGGATGGCTTCGTCCAGGCTCTCGGGATCCCATTGCGCGGATGTGGTGGCGCCGCCGAAGTCGAGTGACGGCGAGAGGAAGCAGCGGATATGCACCGCGTCGTACTGGTCGAAGTTCGGCGGGATCTCGATCGGACCGCGGCGATGGCCGGCGAACGGATTGCCGCCGACGTACAGCGCTGCGTATGGGCCGTCCTCCGAGGCAAGATCGAGCGGAAGGGGAATGTCGTCTGAGAGCTGGGGGCTCTCGGGATGCGCAGAGAGCAGCGCGGTATCGACCCCGGCTTTGCGCAGCGTCTCCTTCGCCTGCGGCCAGGGGGCGATGGTACGGCTCACATGGACTCGGGCGTCGATGATGGGCAGGGCCATCTCGGGACTCCTTCGAAGCGCGGGCCTTCGCCGTCAGTTCATCGGTCATGCGCAGCAAGGATAGCGCATCGGGGCGCGGTCGGCAAGCCCCGGATCGGAGCTGAGTTGAGGACGCTATCGGAATTGCATTCAGGTGGACAGTGTGGTACACTTTGCCCTCGGATTCCGACAGCATGCAGAGGGGCGAGTTTCGTGAGTACGATGGACGCGCGGGCCCGCGGGCGCGGAATACTGCTGGTCGTTGCAGGACCTTCGGGCGTGGGGAAGGGGACGCTGATCTCAGCCCTGCGGAAGCGTCATCCCGAGATCGAGTGGTCCATCTCCTGCACCACGCGCGATCCACGGCCCGGCGAGATCGATGGCGCGGACTATCACTTCGTCAGCAAGGACCAGTTTCGCCGAATGAGCCGCGAGGGCGCTCTTCTCGAGTGGGCGGTCGTTCACGGGGACGACTTCTACGGCACACCGCGAGAGCCCGTCGAGACCGCCCTTGCCGAGGGGCGGGATATCGTGGTGGAGATCGACTACCAGGGAGCCCGGAGCATGCGCCAGGCGCTGCCGGAGGCCGTGCTGGTGTTCGTTGCGCCCCCGAGCGTGAAGGCGCTGCGCGAACGGCTGGATGGCCGTAATACCGAGGCCGATGACGCCGTGAAGCGGCGCCTGCGCAGCGCCCGGACCGAGTTCAGCCACATGGGCATGTTCGAGTATCTGATCGTCAATGACGAGCTTGGGCCCGCGATCGACGCGCTGGAGGCCATCTATCTGGCCGAGCGGCAGAAGACCACGCGGGCGCACTGGACCCAGCTGCGGGCCGATCTGCTGAAGGACCTGGAGGCCTGACCGGTGGGACACGAATGGCTGCGCGGCCGTCGGATCGTTGTGGGCGTGACGGGCGGCATCGCCGCCTACAAGGTCTGCGAGCTCGTGAGCACGCTGACGAGGCTGGGCGCGACGGTGCGCGTGGTGATGACCGAAAACGCTCGTCGCTTCGTCGGGGAGCTGACATTCGCGACCCTCAGTGGCACACCGGTCGCGCACGAGATGTGGGCTCCGCGGGACGAGATCGTCCACACCTCCCTGGCCGACTTCGCGGAGGCGGTCATCGTCGCTCCGGCGACGGCCAACATCATCGGGAAGCTCGCCCACGGTATCGCCGACGATCTGCTCTCGACCACGCTGCTTGCCTTTGACTGCCCGATCGTGATGGCCCCGGCGATGAACACGCGGATGCTCTGCAACGCAGCAGTTGCGGCGAACATCGAGACCTTGCGGCAGCGCGGGGTGCGGATCCTCGAGCCCGAGGAGGGGCGGCTCGCCTGTGGCGACGAGGGGGCCGGCCGCCTGCCGGCGACCGAGGCGATGCTGGATGCCCTTGCAGAAGCCCTCGGCGTCGCGGACGCGCCGCTGGCAGGAATGCGGGTGCTTGTCACCGCCGGTCCGACCCGTGAGGCCATCGATCCGGTGCGTTTCATCAGCAACCCCTCAAGTGGCCGCATGGGCTACGAGCTGGCCGGGGAGGCAGCGCGCAGGGGCGCTTCGGTGACGCTCGTCAGCGGCCCGGTGTCCCTCGATCCTCCCGCGGGTGTGCACGTGGTCAATGTCGAGAGCGCCGGGCAGATGCACCAGGCCGTTGAGGCGCACCGCGGGGAGCTGGACGTCTTCATCGGCGCAGCGGCCGTGGCCGATTGGCGGCCGGCTGAGAGCCACGATCAGAAGATAAAGAAGGGCGATCGCGACGAGCTTGAGTTGCGACTCGTACGGACGCCGGACATCATCGCCTCGGTGGCACAGTGGGATCCGCGGCCCGTACTGGTGGGCTTCGCCGCGGAGACGACGGATCTGCTCGAGAACGCCGAGCGAAAGCTGCGCGAGAAGGGCCTCGACATGATCGTGGCGAACGACGTCTGCCGGTCGGACATTGGGTTCGGCAGCGACGCGAATGAGGTTACGCTAATCAGGGCGTCAGGCAACCGCACGCCGCTGCCCCGCGCCAGCAAGTCAGAGATCGCCCGGTCGATACTTGATGAAGTGCAGGATCTGCTCGGCAGCCGGACGGACTGAGCGGGAGGCATAGTTTGGGAGGGACGAGGCGTGTCTTCGAAATCTTTTCAGTTTACGTCAGAGTCAGTAACCGAAGGTCATCCCGACAAGGTCTGCGACCAGATATCCGACGCTGTGCTCGACTACGTGATGGCGGAGGATCCGATGGGGCGGGTGGCCATCGAGACCCTGGTCACCACCGGTACCTGCCTGGTCGCCGGCGAGATGACGACGAGCTGCTACGTGCCGGTCGATGAGGTGGCGCGGAGCGTCATCGAGGATATCGGCTACACGCGGGCCAAGTACGGCTTCGACTACGAGACGACGGGCGTGCTGACTGCAATCCATGCGCAGTCGCCGGATATCGCTCAGGGCGTTGATGTGGGAGGTGCAGGCGACCAGGGGATGATGTTCGGCTTCGCCTGCGACGAGACTGAAACATACATGCCCATGCCGATTCACCTTGCGCACAGGCTGGCCGAGCGCCTCGCATACGTGCGCAAGACCGGCGAGCTCGATTACCTGCGGCCGGACGGCAAGACGCAGGTGACGGTGCGCTACGAGGACGGCAGGCCGGTCGAGGTCACGAAGATCCTGCTGGCGGCTCAGCACATGCGCGGCATGGATCAGGACGAGATCCGCTCGGACCTGATCCAGGCGGTTGTGGAGCCGACGATTCCCGCAAGCATGTGCGCTGACAATATGGAGTGTCTCGTGAATCGCACGGGGGTCTTCGAGATCGGCGGGCCGCAGGCAGACACGGGACTGACGGGCCGAAAGATCATCGTCGATACCTACGGCGGTTACTCCCGGCACGGCGGCGGGGCGTTCTCGGGCAAAGACCCCACGAAGGTCGATCGCTCAGGCGCCTATTTCGCGCGTTACGTGGCGAAGAACGTGGTCGCGGCGGGACTCGCGCGGCAGTGCGAGATTCAGGTCTCCTACGCCATCGGCGAGACCGATCCGTTCTCGATCGCAGTGTTCTGCTTCGGGACGGAGACCATCCCCGAGAAACGGATCGCGGAGATCATCGGCGATATGTTCGACTTCAGCCCGCGGGCAATGATCGATCACCTCGATCTGCGCAGGCCGATCTTCCGCAAAACGGCCGCCTATGGGCACTTCGGCCGCGAGGACGACGACTTCACCTGGGAGCGACTCGATGCGGTCGACGCGCTAAGGGACGCCGCGGGGCTCTGATGTCTGTGGACGATCAGCTCCGGCTGCTGGACACGCCGCCCGAGCAGCCGGAGGAGACTGAGCCTCCGGCCGCCGAGCGCTATGCGCAGGTGGTGGTGGATCAGGGAGGCGCGGCGTTCGATCGCGAGTTCACATACGCTGTCCCTGCCCACCTCGAGGGCGACCTCCAGGTGGGCAGCTTCGTTCTCGTGCCCTTCGGCCGGCGTCGGCTCGCCGGCTGGGTTACCGGGTTCACCGACGATCCCCCGGACGTACGCATCCGGCCGGTGGATGAACTGTTGGTGGATGAGCCGGTTTTCGATGAGCGGGGCCTCGCACTGGCACGCTGGATCGCCGAGCATTACATGAGCCCCCTGCGAGACGCGCTTCGATGCCTCCTGCCC
>JALGTR010000199.1 GCA_029821265.1 Candidatus Zipacnadia bacterium | reverse complement strand
TCTCGGCGTAGCGTCCGAAGATGCGCGCGTCCTCGTGCGGCAGTGGCAGCTCGTGGGCCGCGCAGCGCAGGTGGCCCGTGATGACGAACGGGTTGTCGGCGTCGATGACGGCCTCTTCGATCGTCCGCCCGAAGATGTAGTCGGGGTTTGTCATGATGTACTGGTTGACCGCCGTGTCGAGGCCGATGAGGATCGTCAGCGCCTCGCGTTCGCCGCGCCCCGCCCGGCCGGACTGCTGGAAGAACGAGGCGAGCGTTCCGGGGTAGCCCACGAGGATCGAGGCGTCCAGGCCGCCCACGTCGATCCCCAACTCCAGCGCCCGCGTGGTCGAGACGCCCATCAACTCGCCGCTGAACAGACGCCTCTCGATCTCGCGCCGTTCTTCGGGCCGATAGCCGCCGCGGTAGGGCGTGACCTTGCTCGTCAGATCCGGCGCCTGCTGCCGCAGCCTGTCCGTTACGTAGCGATGGATCATCTCCGCGGTCATCTTCGCCTTCGAGAACGTGATCGTCGGACAGCCACGCTGCAGCAGCTCGGCCATCAGCTCATGGGCCTCAACATTCGCGCTCCGTCGCGAGCGCCACAGGCGCGCCCGCTCACGCGGCGGATTCCAGAACACGTAGGTCCTCCGGCCGCGCGGGGAGCCGTCTTCGTCGATCACCTCGACGCTCCGCCCGATGATCCCCTCGGCCAGCTCATCGGGATTGCCGATCGTCGCCGAGCAGCCGATCACCTGCGGGTGCGAGTCGTAGTGCTCGCACAGGCGCCAGAATCGGCGCATCATGTTCGCCATATTCGCGCCGAAGATCCCCGAGTATACGTGCATCTCGTCGAGCACCAGCAACTTCAGGTGTGACAGGAAGTCGGCCCAGCGCGGGTGCTGCGGCATCATCGCAGCGTGCACCATGTCGGGGTTGCTGAAGATCAGGGAGCCCTGATCGCGCAGTGTCCTCCGCAGGCTTCTGGGGGTGTCGCCGTCGTAGACGCCCGCGACGACGTGCCCGAGGTCGCAGCCGTCGAGCAGGCGGTTCATCGACTGGAACTGGTCCTGGCAGAGCGCCTTCGTCGGGAAGAGCAGCAACGCGGTCGCATGGGGGTCATCCAGCAGCATCTCGATCGCGGGGATCTGGTAGCACAGCGACTTGCCCGACGCGGTTCCCGTGACCACAAGCAGGTCGCCATCGCCCCGCGCGATCTCCAGCGCGCGCGCCTGGTGTGTGTAGAGACGATCGATTCCCCGCGCCCTCAACGCCTTCGCGACCGGCTCTCTCAGTGGCTGCGCGGGCTCGGCGTACTGCGCCTCCCGTGCGGGAATCTCGCGGATGAACGCGATCTGCCCGCGGTAGTCGCGCGAGGCCCTGATGTCATCGAGGAATGCAGAGAAATCCATGTGCCGCATCGTGTGCTGCCGTGGTGGTGAGAGCCGCTCCCCGCGGGGCTATTATACGTCAATCGAACGCCTGTATCAATGCGATCGCGCAGCCATACGCCGAGAGGCCCCCCTGCGGGGCCGTCGGATATGCGGGCCCGCCGGAATGCATCACGCGGTCTACCTCTCCGACCCGAGGCGTGCGAAGCCCGAGAGCCTGCGCACCGTCATCCGCCAGCCCGTGGCCTGAGGCCTACCCCGCAGGTCGCGACCGATCGCTCACTCGCTTCAGCGCCGGGCCTGTGGTATAATCAAAATGTGAACTACGATCATCCCCACCGCGAGGTGTTCTTCCGATAATGTCGCAGGAGCAGACCCGGACGCATGAATACACGGCCGACGAGCTGACCCTCCGGCCCGGCGATCTCGTCATGAGTGACTTCGACGGCACGATCACGAAGCGCGACACCGGCTGGGTCGTTTTCGACGAGCTTGGACTTGATGAGGCGTGGACGATCGAGTATCGCTGGCGGGACCGGGAGATCAGCTCCATGGAGTGCCTGCAGGGGCAGTGGGGCCTGGTCAGCGTGCCGGACGCCGAGCTGATGGAGCTGCTCGACAGCGTTGAGACCGATGAGCGCTTCCCGGAGTTCGTGAGGCGGGCCCGCGAGGCCGGGGCTGAGGTGGTCGTCGCGAGCGACGGCCTCAGTCTGTATCTGGATCGTCTCCTCGAGCGCATGGGCTTCGAGATCTGCGAGGGCGACCCGGATCCAGACGACCCTGACGACTGCATCGCGCGCTATGTCAACGCCGCGCAGCTGACGCCTGAGGGCGTCAAGATCAGCTTTCCGCACGCGAACGAGGCCTGCGGGCAGTGCGGGAACTGCAAGACCGCCCACCTCTCTCGCCTGCGCCTCAGGTACGATCGGGTCATCTACATCGGGGATGGCTACTCCGATCGGTGCCCGGCGATGCAGGCCGACATCGTATTCGCCAAGGACCATCTCGTCGGCCTGATGGAGGAGAATGGCCTCCCGTATGTTCCCTTCGAGGACTTCGGTGACGTCATCCGGACGCTGCTCGATTGACGCGTTGTCGGTTAGCCTGACATGGACAAGCACCGGGCCTTGAATGAGGCCCGGTGCTGTCGCGTCCGTCGTACCTCACGCGTAACCGCGCGCTTACTGCGCCTACTGGCGGAGGCGCTCGAGAGCGGCGTCGGCCTCCGCGATCCGGTCGGCTGATGCGCCGAGCTTCTTGACCATCTCGAAGTGCCGGATCGCCTTCTCGGTGTCACCCATGTCGGCCGCGACCCACGCGAGGCCCCAGTGGGCGTCAACTTCGCGGGGATTCGCTACGATGGCAGCTTGGAACTTGCGGCTGGCAAGCTCGAGATTGCCGGCGTTCTTGGCCTCCATGCCCTGCGCCACGAGTGCCGTCGCGTCGGCGGCAGTTGCGACGTCAGTGCCTCCGGAGGACGTGTCCATTCCGACTTCGTCATCAGTTGGCTCCTCCGGCGCAGCGCCACCGGGCTCCATTCCCGGACCGCCGGGCCCCATGCCGGGCTCCATGCCCGGTCCGCCCTCTCCAGCCTCGCCGCCATCCGCGTCATCGCCCCCGCCGCCGAACAGGCCGCAGCCCTGCAGCCCGAATACGGCGATCATCGCCAACACGACGATCAGGATGAGCAACGACTTCTGTGGCCTCATGCTCGAACCGCTCCCTTGATTGGCGCCGCACTCCGTGTGGGAAGCGCAGCGCTGGTGTTTCGAGTGACCTATTATGGGCCGACCGGCGGGTTCTCGGTCTCGCCCTCGGGCACCGTACCCTCGCCGGCTACCCCGTTGTCGTCCTCAACGTGTGGCGGCGTCTCATCGACCATCTCTTCGGTCTCAACTGGCGCCGGGGCCGCAACGTCACCGGGCTGCTCCGGTTCGTTCGTCAAAACCTCTTCACCGGCCTCCGGGAGCTCCTCAACCGTCTGTGTCGTGACGTCGGCCGGCTCCTTCCCGGGGCAGCCGGTGGTCGCGGCAACCACCAGCAGACCGAGCGCAAGTGCCGTTAGCAGATGCCCTGTGTGTGACTTCATGCCGTCGTCCTCCTGGCCCCAAGCCCTGCGGATCCGTATCGGTCCGCTTCCACATCCCTCGTACGGAGTATTCGCGGCGCGCTCAAATACGCCTCCCTGCGCGTTGGCTGCGATTACCCAGATCAGCCACGCCCGGTGCGTCTCACCGACGGAACTTGCGATCGAGATCGCCGCGCGGGATGGTCACGATGATCGGATCACCGTGGGGGCAGACCGCCGGCGTCGGGGAGGCGTTCAACGCCTCGATCAGCTCATGGACCTCGCGATCCGTCAGCGCCTGTCCGGCCTTAATCGCCGCGTGACAGGCGACGGTCGCCAGGAGCTTCTCGGATGCCTCGGGCCCTTCGGAGGTCCCGCTTTCGGCCAGGTCCTCGACGATCGCCCGCAGCGCATCCTCGACCGCGCCACCGGTTAGGGACGCCGGCACCGAGCGCACGATGAAGTCCGCGCCCCCGAACGGCTCGATCTGAAAGCCGAGCTGGTCGAGCTGCTCGCGATACTGCTCGACCACCGCGCGCTCGGCGTCTGTCAGCTCCAGCGTGATCGGCAGCACCAGCATCTGTCGCCGAACCTGCCCGCGCTGGCCGGCCAGCCGGTCCGCGATCACACGCTCGGCCGCCCGATGCTGATCGACCACCAGCAGATCCTCTCCCGCGCGGCAGACGATGTAGGTGGCGGCAAGCTGGCCCAGCGCCTCCAGTCGGTCCTCGGTGACAAACTCGAGCCCCTCGGCCCGGCTCCCGGCGTCGCGGAAGACGGCGTCGACGACGGGCTCCTCCCCGTGGACCTCCACGCCCACGTCGCGATCATCCACTGCGTCCGCGAAGGGGTTGACGCGCAGCCGTCGCGCACGCATCTGAGTGGCCGCGTCCGGGCCCTCCCAGCGCCCGGCGGCGTCCGGCGCCATCTTCGGGCGAGTCGGCCGCTGCGGCCGGATCCCCGCCCTTTCCAGCGCCTCTTCCACCGCCTGCTGCGTAAGGTTGTGCATCTCCGCCTGGTTACTGAAGCGCACCTCGATCTTCGTGGGGTGCACGTTCGGGTCCACCAGTTCCGGAGGCGCCTCCACGTGCAGCACACAGAGCGGATGCTTGCCCGAGGGCAAGAGGATCCCGTACGCCTCCGCGAGGGCGTGTCCCAGCGCCATACTGCGCACGTAGCGCCCGTTGACGATGAACACCTGATGCTTCCTCGAGCTACGGGTGAGCTCCGGGCGCGAGACCAGGCCGGTGATGCGCACCGCACCGGTGTCCATCTCCACCGGCAGCATCTGTCGCGCCACGTTCGAGCCGTAGATCTCAGCGACCGTGTTGCGCAGATCGCCCCGGCCGGGGCACGCGAGCAGCACGGTGCCGTCGTGCGCGACCTTCATCGCCACGTCCGGCCGGGCGAGCGCCAGCCAGCCGATCCAGTCGGTGCAGTGCCCGCGCTCGGTTGCGGTCGTGCGCAGAAACTTGCGCCGCGCGGGCGTGTTGAAGAAGAGGTTGGCGACCTCGATCGTCGTCCCGGGTGGGCATCCCGTCGTTCGGGCCTCGGTGATCTCCCCGCCCTCGATCGTCAGCATCGTGCCCTCCACGGCGTCATGCGGGCGGGTCGTGATGCGCATCTGCGAAACCGATGCGATGCTCGGCAGCGCCTCGCCGCGGAAGCCCATCGTCTCGATGCGCGCGAGATCATCCGGGTGGGCGATCTTCGAGGTGGCGAACCGCTGCACCGACAGCGCCGCGTCCTCGGCGTCCATACCGCAACCATCATCGACCACGCGGATCAGGCGCCTACCGCCCGCCTCGAGCGTTACCTCGACGCGCGACGCCCCGGCGTCGAGTGAGTTCTCGACCAGCTCCTTGACAACACTCGCGGGCCGCTCAACAACCTCGCCGGCCGCGATCCGGTTCGCCATCTGCTCGCTGAGGATCTGTATGCTGCCCATCAGTCGGCCTGTCGCTCTCCCTGAAACTCGATGCGTGGGAAGCCGTGCACGTCGATCGTGACGTCGAGCGGCTCGCCCTCATCGTTGGATCGTCCGTTGAAGTCGTACTCGTGGGAGCCGAGCGCGTGTCCCCGGGCGTCACTGCATTCGCCGGGCGTCCCATCCTTCGTCGCGGAGGTGCTCGAGGACCTCCGCGATGTGCTCGTGTCCGCGCGTTGCCAGCACCACCTCCACCTCCGCCTGCCCCAGTTCCAGGTCCATGCTCATGCGATCGTGGAAGATCTCCACGATGTTCGCCCCCGTCTCGGCGATCGCCGCGGACAGACGCGCCAGCGCTCCGGGCCGATCGGCGAGCGTCACCTCCAGCCGCACCGCACGCCCCGACTCCACCAGGCCCCGGTCGATCACCGCGGCCAGCGTCGTCACATCGGCGTTTCCCCCGGAGATCACCAGCACGACCGTCTGCCCCCGCACCTGATCGCAACACTGCTCCAGCGCGGCCACGGGCGTCGCCCCCGCTCCCTCCGCGACGATCTTGTGTCCATCGAGCAGCTCGAGGATCGCGCGCGCGATGTCCCGTTCGGCCACCGTCAGGATTCTTTCGACGCGGTCGAGGATGATCTGCAGCGTCAGCGCGCATGCCTCGCCCACCGCGATGCCCTCGGCGATCGTGCCGCGCACCGGCGCCCGGGTGAGCCTGCCGACCTGGCAGCTGCGGTAGAGCCCAGGCGCGTTCTTCGTCTGCACACCGATGACGCGAACCTCCGGCCTCTGCTCGCGAATTGCGGTCGATATCCCCGAGATCAGTCCGCCACCGCCGACGGGCACGATCACGCAGCCAGGCTCCGGCGCCTCCTCGAGGATCTCCAGCCCGATCGTCCCCTGCCCTGCGATCACGCGCTCATCGTCGAAGGGGTGGACGAAGTACGCTCCGGTCTCGTCGGCGATGCGATAAGCCTCGGCCTCCGCGGCGTCGAAGTTCTCGCCGTGCAGCACCACCGCGGCTCCGAGCTCCTCCGTCCGCTGCACCTTCACCACCGGCGTGACCTCGGGCATCACGATCGTCGCCGCGATCCCCGCCGCGCGCGCGGCCGCGGCAACGCCCTGCGCGTGATTGCCCGCCGAGGCGGTGATGACACCATGCGCGCGCTCATCCTGCGAGAGCTGCAGGATGCAGTTCGAGGCCCCGCGGATCTTGAACGCGCCCGTCACCTGAAGGTTCTCGAGCTTGAGCAGCACCTCGCAGCCGAAGCGCTCGCTCAGGCGATCGCTCGGCAGCAGCGGCGTTTTGCGCGCAATTCCCCGCAGCCGCTCGGCGGCGTCGCGTATGTCATCGAGAGTCACCGGCATCTGCATCGCACCTCAGAACCTGCGGAATCTGCCCGCCCAGAAGTTCCAGGGGTCCTCGTCGGGGCCCGGGTGGATGTGCGTCGAGGCGCGGTCTCGCACCTCATCGGCCTTCCCCCTGCGACACATGAACGTGTACGGACCGACCTCGATCCGATCGGTGAAGCCGCCCCACGCCCGCATCAGATCGATCGCCTCCTCGCGTCGGCGGAGGTTATAGCCGTGGATGAAATCGTACTGATCCTCCATCACCACGTGGATGCGCTGGTCATCGACCCGGCGGGGATCCTCCGGCGGCGCGCCGATCGCGATGACCTCGTCCCAGCGGTGGGATTTGCGCGCGCCCCAGCCTCGCCATGCGATGCCATCGATGTTTAGGATCAGCTTTCCGCGCACCGACCAGAGGATGTCCATGATCGGGACCGGGAGCATCACCACACTGAGGATGATCATCACGATGCCGACGCTGAGCATCGTGTCGTCAGTGAAGACGCGGCTGCCCCCGCCCAGCAGAAGCGCCGGGCCCAGGACCAGGATAACTCCGCCGACAAGTGCTCCCAGCATGAGCCACGTATGGCGAGCTACTCCGTAGCCGAAGACGGCGGAGGATTCGAACTAGGCTCGCAGCGGCTGGTATGACATCATGCCTCCCGGGCGGCCAGGCTGGTCTCGCGCACGCTTACAGGTTCGTCATCGCCAGGCCGATTCCGGCCTCAAGCCCGCCTGCGTAGAAAAGGTACAGCCGATCCTTCCACTCGAACGGGTACG
>JALGTR010000198.1 GCA_029821265.1 Candidatus Zipacnadia bacterium | reverse complement strand
AGCGGCCGGCCACGCGTCTACCGATTCTACCAGAAGACCAGGGGCCTCGGCGACGAGGAGAGAGCCAGAAAGTACATGCTGCTGAACTTTCTGCAGATCGAGGCCCTTGACGCGAAAATCGGGCGCTTCCTCGACGCCCTCGACCGCGAGGGTCTCTACACGGACGCAACAGTCATCTTCGCCGGCGACCACGGAGAGATGAACTGCGAGCTTGCGCTCGTGGACAAGGGCGTCTACGGGCACCCGAAGACCGCACTCACCCCACTCGCAGTCAAGCTGCCCGGATGCGAATCCGCCGGATCGCGTCACGACGGGCTCGTCTCGCTGCTCGACGTCGCGCCGACGGTCCTGGAGATGGCCGGTATCACACCCGTGGAGCGGCTGGACGGCGAATCGCTGCTGCCGCTGATCCGCGGCCAGCGCTCAGCGCGCTCAAGGCCGTTTATCTTCGAGGCGGGCTGGCACGTCTGCCCCAACCCGGCGGTCGCATATTTCTGCGAGATCGACGGTCGTCCGATGATGTACACATACAATCTCACGAGTGACCACGACGAGCTGTACGACATGGACGACCGCCGATACCTGAACCTCGCCCGCGACGAAACGATGACCGAGGTGCGCGTCGAGATGATCCGTCAGCTCGCCGCGTTCCTACAGGCCGACCCGCGCTGGAACTGCTACTGGCACACATTCCGGCTTGATCACTACGAACTGCTTGACCTCGCGGGCGGCGACTTCCAGATGTTCAGGCCCGAACATTGACCGCCACGCCCGAGAACACTGACCCGTGACCTGCCCAACTCAAGCCGAGGGAGCGATCATGAAGAACCTTATCTGTCGCGAGATGCGCTGGCCTGACGAGATCGACGACATGCTGGCGGTGCGCAACGCCATCTTCCCGTTCATCGGCCGCGAGGACTGGCTCCGCTTCCCGTCCAACACCGCGTCGATGGCATACCTCGAGGGCATTCCGATCGGTGCGATTCCGCTCGACCAGCGCAAGTTTCAGATCGCGCCCGGTCACGTCATCGACACCGCTTTCGAGCATGCGGTCGGAACGCGTGCTGACTTCCGCAGCCGCGGCGTGGGCTCAGCGATGATAGAGGCGGCCGCCGAGTTCCTGCGCGACCGGGTGGAGGCCTTGATGGTCTACCGCGGCGCCGAGCGCTCTGCCGGCTACCGCTTCTACGAGAAGAGCGGCCATCGTGACCTCGTGTACATGCGGCAGCTGCGTCGTGAGCCGGGACCGGTGGCTGACGCGGACGTGGCCGTGGGCGGTTTCGACGAGATCGTCGCGGCTCAGAGCGATCTGCTGCGCGTCTTCAACGCGGCTTTCGGCAATTACGGCGGCTTCCGGCCCCGCCACGAGCGCTACTGGGAGGCAGCGCTCACCGACATGATCTTCGTGGTGATCCCGCAGGACTTCATCTTCATTCGCACGCCCGCCGACGGCGAGATGCAGGCGTACTGCATCCTCGCGGCCCGGCGACAGGTGCGGCCCGACCAGCAGCTGAAGATCCTCGAGATCGCCGGCACGAGTGATGACGCCGCGCGAGAGGTCATCCGCGGCGCCGTCGCGGAGGCGAACCAGCGCGACTGGCCGGTCGCCACGATCGCCTGCGTGGACAGCCCCTGGCGCATGGTCATGCGCGAAGAGGGTTTCGAGGAGGGGCTGCGGCACACCATGATCATGGGCCAACCGATCGCCCTCGAGCGCCTGTTCGCCACGGCCTGCGCCGACGAGGACGCCATCGCCGATCTGACGATCACCCTCTGGGCACCCGGCTTCGACGCCCGGGTCTGGGAGGGCCCCGCCGCCAGGCGCGAGATCACTGTCGAGGGCAAGGAGCTTTTGCTCTACCGCATGCTCATGCGTCGCCTTGACATCGCATCGGCTGCTGCAAGCGACCTGCTGACAATCCGCGGCGAGCGCCCCGGCGACCGCGATCGCCTCGCCGCCGCACTCCCCTATTGCCCGTGGGAGTATCACAGCATCGACTGGCTCTGAGCGCCCGCGTCTACAGCTCGCGCGCCTCGACCGTCACACGGCCGGCGGGCAGTGTCAGGGTCAGCGTCGTCGCTTCGCGGTCATATGCGACATCGATCGGCTGGTCGATCCCGTCAACGCGCAGCATGTCCGGCTCCACCGGGCAGTGCAGCGTCACCACGCCTGCCCCCTCGCAGTCGATCGAGGCCTCGAACAGTGATTCGCCGATGCGAGCGCCGACGCTCACCGGCGCGTCTGAAGCCACCAGCGTGCTGTCACCGAGCGCCAGCGTCGTGCCCTCCACCAGCGCGTACCGCAGCACCTCACCGCGGTCATCTCGCACCATGCCCAGTCTGCCCGTGAAGCGCATACGGCCGGCCGTGGCTTCGCCCTCACGCGAGAGCGCGATGGTATCCACGCCGTTTTCAGCGCGCACCTGGACGGCCGTGGCGCCATCGGCGTCGGTGGCCCGCGCCTCGATCTCGACCGATTCGCGCTTGCCCGCCTGCACAACCCACGCGATCGTATCATCCTCGAGCGCCGGCAGCGGCGACGCCTCGAGGAAGTGCCCGTAGCTCTCGCAGTGCGGCCACTGGACGTGCCGGAAGACCATGCGCCCCGGCTGCACGAAGCGCGCCACGGCCTCGCCGCGACGCCGCACCGTGGCCGTCTCGCCCTCGCGCTGCTGTCCGATCGGCAACTCACGGCCACCCACGAGCAGTTCTCCATCTTCCGTGGTATGCAGCAGCAGATGCACCCGCCGCGGCTCCCCCTGCGCGACGATCTCATCGAAGATCACATGATACCGGGGGGGCACGGAGACCACGTGCCGCAGCCATCGGCTCAGGCCATCGTAGCACTCCGACGCGTCGCCGACAGCGTAATCGACCGCCGGACTCGTCACGAAGCCCACGATGTGTCCGCGCACCGCTTTCTGCCCCTCGCCATCGACCAGCAGCGCGTTGTGCCCCACGGTGCCGTACGTATACTCGTGGCGCGCTGCGATCATCTCCGGTGTCATGCCCTCCTCGGGCGGGTACGGGCGGTTGTAGATCTGATAGCCGGGGTCGGTGAGCAGCCACTCGTCATCCCACGCAAGCAGGAGACTGTTCTGATCGAGGTGATTGTGATGGGCCACGTGCCCCGACTTGAAGGCCAGCAGGCTCCCGCTCTCGCCCCACCCCGAGCGCATCGCCACCCAGTCGATGTCGCGGAAATGCCTGGCCGTCGGCAGCCCCCGCGGCGCCTCGGCGAGCCGCTTCGCGCGTTCATCGGCGGCCCGGGCCTTCACGAGGTACCACGCCGCCAGCGGGCTGTCCTCCACCTCCACCATCGCCTGCGCGAGGCCGATCAGCGTCGGTGACAGGCCCGTCGGGCCACCATTGTCTCCGATCGCCGGCAGTGTCCCGCCCCCGGGCGCGATGAAGTACGCCGGGAAGTAGATGGCCTGCGACAGATACGGGTGGTCGAAGAGGTTGACGCCCACGATCGCGTCCGCCTTGCGCACCAGATACATCAGGTTATCGACCGCCGCGCTCCCGTACATGAAGCCCTCGACGAGGCCGCCGTCGCGTCCGCCCTGCTCGTCAAAGAACAGCCGGGTCTTCTCCAGCGCCTGCGCGATCCACGCCTGCGCGCCGTCGCGCTCGCCGAGCAGCGTTAGCCCTGCGACGCCCAGGTCGGTGTTGATCATCGCGTACCCGTTCGGCCACGCTCCAGGGTGATGCACGTAGGAGTTGGGATCATTCCCGTACTGGTAGATGAACTCGGCGCCCTTCTCGGCGATTGCCCGCACGCACAGATCTCGGTCGGCGGGCGGCAGGTCGTCCCACAGCAGATCGACCGCCACGCACATTCCGCGCGTAAGCTGGTGGGTGTCAAGACACGGCTGGGTCCCGTACCACGGGTCGGTCCACTGCCGCCACGTAGCGAGAGCCACCATCAGCTCGCGGCACCATGCGAGGTAGCTGCGGTCGCCCGTCAGGGCACATCCGCGGGCCACCGTCTGCAGGTCCGCGCTCAGCTCGCCGGCCACCTGGGTCCAGTAGGGCCAGCCATCGTCGTGCTCGGGCGGGAACTGCGGCGATGGCAGCTGAACGAAATACTCCTCGTAGGCCGTGGTGCGATCTTTCGCGAGGACCCTGTCGGCGGCGCTCGCCGCCGAGCGCACCTGCGTGGGATCATCGCGAAGCTCCCGCAACTCCTCAGGCGTCATCGACAGCCGCGGATGCCCCTCCCGCAGCAGTGTATATTCCTGCGCCATGGCGCTCACTCCACAGATGATCAACATCGCGGCTGCCAGCAGTCCGGTCACGCGCATCATGGTCTCTCCCAGTGTGGCGATGGCCCGGCGAGCGGCGGATTTCGCCGTGCCCGGCGCCGGCCCCTGCCGCAGGCAGGTGTTCGCCTGCTGCGGGCCGAAACCTGTGCCGGAATCTCCACCGGGGAGGATCATCGCTGGATGCCGGCCGCAATGCGTTTTCTGCTGCGCCCAGTGCGCCACGGAGTCGTGCTCAACTACCTCGGCCAGCTGATGATGCTGCTGGCCGTCGCACTCCTGCCGCCGGTGCCGATCGCCCTCCTCTACGGAGAGTGGGTGATGGCGCTCGCGCACATCGGAGCGGCCGCATTCGCCGGTCTGGTCGGATGGCTCATCCGTGCCGCCACAGTCGAATCGGCCATCCGGCCGACGGAAGCTCTGGTCGTAGCCGGCCTGATCTACGTCGTCGTCACCATCATGCTGACGCCTGTAATGCAACTGGCGGGCCTTCCGCTGGTCGATGCGTTCTTCGAGGCGATGTCGAGCTGCACCACGACCGGCCTGTCAATGGTGGTCGAACCGGAGCTGTCGCCGCGAACGCTGCTCTTTACACGCGCGCTGATGCAATGGTACGGCGGCCTCGGCTTCGTCATCCTGACGCTGGCGGTCCTCGTACAGCCGGGAACCAGTGCCTCGCGACTGCTCTCGACGCAGCTGGAGAAGGGTGATATCCTTCCGAGCGCAGTGGCTGCCTCGCAGGCGCTCTCGAAGCTCTACCTCGTCGGCACGCTCGGGACAATCGCTCTGCTCATGATGACGGGGATGGGCACCTTTGACGCCCTCTGCCACGGCCTGGCAACCACATCGACCGGGGGCTTCACCACCCGCTCGGCCAGCGTCGCCGGGCGTTCAGTGCTCAACCTGCTGGTGCTGATCCCACCGATGATCATGGCCGCCTGGCCGATGATCGTGTTCCAGCGCTGGCGACGGAACGGGTGGGGTTCGGTCTGGGCCTCGCCGCAGGTGCCGCTGCTCACCGCGCTGGCGGTCATCTGGGTCGCCGTGTTCATGGTGCTCTTTCAGACAGCCGACGCGCCACTGAAGCACGGGCCGATGGACGCGCTCTTCCTCGGCGTATCGCTGCAGACCGGCACAGGGTTTACGACTGTCGATCCCGCCGCGCTCTCACCGCTTGGCCAACTTCTGATGCTGCTGCCGATGAATATCGGCGGTGCGCTGGGCTCCACGGCCGGCGCGATTAAGATCTATCGCGTAATGGTCCTGGTGGTGCTCTTCCGTATGACGATCTTCCGCGCATCCCTGCGCCCCACGGTGGTCAAGCCTTTCGTCGTGGGAGGTCGGTCGCTGGACCGCGATGAAGTCGAGACTGTTGCAGCGTTCGTCATCGGCTATTTCACGCTGCTGGGTCTTTCGACCGCCTGCTTTGTCGCGGCCGGATTCGACCCGCTGGCCTCATTCTTCGAGTGCTCTTCGGCGCTGGGAGCGTCGGGCTTCACCGTTGGCCTGGTCTCCCCTACGCTCCCGGCATGGCTGAAGCTTCTGCTTGTCTTCAACATGTGGGTCGGACGCATCGAGATCATCCCCGCGGCGCTGACGCTGTATCCGCCGATCTGGCGGCGGCGCAGGAGGAGGTAGCATGAGGGTACTGATCGTCGGCTCCAGCCGCCTGGCGCTGCAGGCTGCGGAGATATTCATAGAGCGCGGCGATGAAGTCGTCATCATAGAGATCGATCCCGAGAAGGCGGCCCGGCTCGCGGAGCAGATGGACTGCGCGGTGGTCGAGGGCGACGGGGCCGATCCCGCGACACAGGCGGCGGCGGAGGCCGAGGACGCGGACGCGTTCATCGCAGCCACGCGGGAGGATCAGACGAACATCGTGGCGGCACTGGTCGCCCGCAAGTTCGGCATCGAGGAAGTCATCGTCAAGCTCGAGAATCCCGACTACATCCCGCTGTGCGAGGATCACGGGCTGGACAAGCTGGCGCTGCCGGAGCTGTCATTCGCGATGTACGTCACGGAGATGGCGCGGGGCCTGAACCTGGCCGAGATCGGCGAGCTTCTGCGCGGCGATGCGCGATTGTTCCGTTTCCTCGTTGACGAAACGCTCGAGGGCGAGCCAGTGTATCAGCTTAATCGAGAGCTGCCCGAGGACAGTTCGGTTGTGGTGGTGCTGCGTGAGGGAGCGTTCCTCCCCGCGCGGGAGGAGGTCGTGCTGCAGGAGGGCGACGAGGTGCTGGTCATCACCCGCCAGCGAAACCTCGCGGAACTGACGCGGAAGTACACGCCGAGTTGATGCGGATCTGCAGTGCACGTCCCGCGCGCCCGGCGTTGCGGACGAAGAGAATGCGCCGTGAACGAGGGTAGTTGGAGCCATGAGCGACGCAGTCGAGCGGTTCATCAAGCAGCAGTATAAGGTCGTCCTCGGCCTTGGCCATCCTAAGCGGGTGGAGGGGTTGATGCGCATCGCATCGGTCTTCGCCCGGCGGCAGAAGGGCCGTATCGTCGCGGTCTCCGTGGTGACGGTGCCAGAGGGCGTCGATCTCGAGGAGGGGGCTGAGTACGCCGACCCGGAGGCCCTGCAGCAGGCGGAAGAGATGGTGCAACGTGCCCAGGATTTCGGCGCAGAGCTGGGCATAGCTGTTGATCCGCTGGTTGAGTTTGCGTATGACATCCCCACCGGCATCTCCGAGGTCTGCGAACGATATCAGGCAGAGATGGTGCTCCTCGGCTTCAGCCCCCCTGAGGATGCATCGGGCGATGCGGAGGTGCCGGCCCGAATTACCGAAGAGGTCGCGTGTATGGCCGGCCCCTCACTGGCGATCGTTGCCCTGCCCGAGGGCGACGAGCGAGCGCGCATGCTCATTCCCGTGACCGACGCGCTCGACCCGCGGGTGATTCGTGATCTCACGAAGATTGTGGCGATCTTCGGCGGCGCCGATATCACGTTCATCGGCCTCGTCGAGAAGGGGCTGTCCGAGGAGGAGTTCGAGGCGCGCTCGGCGGAACTGCGCGCGAAGATCGAAGGTGTTGAGTTCGAGGAGATCGAGTGCGTGGACCTCGACGCCCGAGAAGCCTCACACTGCCTCTTCGGCGCCGAGGCACGCCAGATGTCTGGCGAGACCCACGACGCGGCCTTCATCCTCCGCGCCCGCGTCTGAACTCACGCTCCGTCACGCAACCCCCATGCTCACTCCGGCGAACGCAGCCGCGCAGCAGCGTGCCCCGCACGCTCTC
>JALGTR010000017.1 GCA_029821265.1 Candidatus Zipacnadia bacterium | reverse complement strand
AAGACCTGCAGCAGCTTGAGCAGCGCCAGGCCGAGACCGGTCGGCGGCTTAAGAAGCTCGAGGACGAACGCCAGGCCCGGGCGCAGAAGGCGGAGAACCTGCGACGCGAGGCCGGCGCGATGGAGAGCCTGCAGGACGAGCTGCGTGAGCGGGTCGGCCGGCTGCGTTCTCAGCAGGAATCGCTGCGGAAGCAGGCCGAGCAGGCGCGTGCCGAGATGCAGCAGGTAAAGCAGCACCGCGATCGTCTTCTCGAGCGCGTGCAGCGATCACGGGAGAAGCTCTCTCAACTGACGGAGCGCCACCAGATGCTGACCCGCACACTGCGGGAGCACCGTGCGAAGCGCGACATCCTCGCCGGGGCGGCGACGGCGGCTGAGACGCGGCTGGCGCTGCTCGACGAGCTGGATCGCAGTCACGAGGGCTTCGAGGACGCCGTGCGCCACGTGCTGGATGCCGCGCAGCGCGGTGAACTGTCGGGCGTCCGGGGCGTTGTCGGCAACATGCTGGAGGTCCCGGCGAAGTACGAGGTCGCGATCGAGGCAGCGCTGGGCGACCGTCTGCAGTGGATCATCGTGGACACAGAGGAACAGGCCCTTGCGGGCATCGAGTACCTGCGACGGGCCGGCCTCGGCTGGGCGACGTTCCTCCCGATGGCCTCACTTTCATCGGTGGTGCCGCGCACCACGAGCGCGTCCGGCGAGGGCTGCGTGGGGGTGGCCGCGGCTCTCGTGCGCGCCCCGAGGGATCTCGCGCAGATCACCGATCACCTGTTGGGCGATTGCATGGTCATGCGCGACCTCGATTCGGCGTTGCGCAACCTGCGGCGGACGGGATACAACTCGCGCGGGGTTACACTCACCGGAGAGGTCATCGAGCGCGGCGGCGCTGTGCGAGGTGGTGAGCGGTCCGAGGACGCCGGGGAGATCTTCTCGCGTAAGCGGGAGCTGGAAAAGGTCCGCGCTCAGCTCGAGACGCTCCGGCGGGCGCTGGCTGAGGCCTACGAGTTTGAGGAGAAGTTCGAGCGGGAGGTCGCCCGGCTGTCCGCACAGGTCGACGAGGCCTCCGATGCCGTGGGCGATGCCCGCGCGGAGCTGTCGGAGGTAGAGCGCGATCTCGTGCACATGCGCGATCAATCGGAGGCGGCCGCCAGTGCGGCTGCTGAGATCGACCAGGAGATCGACCAGCTGCGCAGGCGGCTGCAGTCGACCTTGGGCCGACAGGAGGAGCTGTCCGGCGCCGCGCAGCAGATGGACGAGGCCGCCGAGAAGCTCTCCGGCCGCATCGCGGAACTGAGATCGCAGCGACTGCCCGGCTCGGAGATAGAGGGGCGAAGGGAGGCCCTGAACCGGGCTGAGGTGCAGCTCGCGGAGCTGCGGGAGAAGCAGAGATCACAGCAGCAGCTTCAGGAGCGGACCGAGCAGGAGATCAAGCGCGCCCGCCGCGAGGCGGAGAGTATCTCCCGCATGCGGGACGACCTCAAGGAGCGGATCGCCGAGCTGCAGCAGCAGCTTGCGGAGACCAGCCAGCGGCTGCAGTCCGAGCGCGAGGAGGCCGGACGGCTACGACAGCAGGTGCAGGAGCGTACCCGGTCGGTGGACGAGTTGCGCGGCAAGGGTGAGGAGCTGGAGTCCTTCGAACGGAAGCTCAGGCGCATCCTCGAGAATCAGCAGGAGCAGGTTCAGCGGGCGGAGGTCGCCTTTACCCGCGAACAGGCGCAGCTTGAGGGCATCAAAGAGCGGCTCGCCGACGTCTATGAGGTGACTCCGGAGGAGGCACTGGAGGCCCTCGGCGATGAGGAGCCGAGCCGTCAGAAGATGGCGCGTGAGGTCAACTCGCTCAAGCGCGAGATCCGCCAGCTCGGGCACGTGAACCTCAGCGCCATCGACGAGTACGAGCGATTGACCGCGCGTGAGGAGTTCCTCAAGGCGCAGCGCGATGACCTCGAGAGCGGCCGCCAGGACCTGCTGCGGATCATCGACGAGATCGACACCGCCGCCGAGAAGGAGTTCCTCGCCACCTTCGAGCAGGTTGCGGAGGCCTTCGAGGAGACCTTCACGACGCTGTTCGGCGGCGGGACCACGCAGCTTTACCTGTCGGAGGACGAGAACCCGCTGGAGAGCGGCGTCGAAGTCTTCGCGCAGCCACCCGGCAAGCGCCAGAAGCATCTGAGCCTGCTGTCGGGCGGGGAGCGCGCCATGACCGCACTGGCGCTGCTGTTCGCGATGCTGAAGGTCAAGCCGAGCCCCTTCTGCGTGCTCGACGAGATCGACGCGGCGCTTGATGCGACAAACACAGACCGCTTCGTGAGTCTGCTGCAGGAGTTTGCCGAGCGCTCGCAATTCATCGTCATTACGCACAACCCGCGCACGATGGAGGCGATGGACCTGCTGCACGGGATCACGCAGCAGGAGGCCGGCGTCTCCCAGCGCATCTCGGTTGAGCTGCGCGACGCTCAGGAGCAGGCTCGCCGCGAACGCGAACGCGAGCGCAGGCTCGCGGCCTCACGCGAGGACGCTGCTGAGGTCGCCGGGGCCGAGTAAGCAGATCACGACGCACGTGGTGGCGGAGGCCGCTTCATCAGAAAACCGACCCGATCCGGGAGGACCGATACACCGTGCTCAAGGGACTCATGCGTCGCGTGGGCAACGTCCTGCGCGGCCGAACGACGCTGGATGAAGAGACAGTCGAGGAGCTCGAGGCTGCGCTGGTGCAGGCCGATGTGAGTGTGCCGGTGGCGATGGAGATGGCGCAGCAGTTGCGTGAGCGCGCCGAGCGCGAGCGCGTTACCGACGAGGAGGGCCTGCTCCAGCTTCTGCGCGACGAGGCCTACCAGCGGCTTGCCCCTCATGAGGGCGAGATCGAGCTTGCCGACAGCCCACCCACGGTCATCCTCGTTCTGGGGGTCAATGGGGTCGGCAAGACCACGACCATCGCGAAGCTCGCGCATATGTTCAAGTCGCAGGGCCGTAACGTGTTGCTCGCCGCGGGGGACACCTTCCGTGCGGCAGCGGTCGAACAGCTTCAGCGGTGGGGCGAGCGCGTCGGCTGCGACGTCATCGCTCAGAAGATGGGCGCGGATCCCGGCGCCGTCATGTTCGACGCACTGGAGGCCGCGAAGGCCCGCGGCACCGACGTGGTCATCGCCGACACCGCCGGGCGTCTGCACACGAAGGTCAACCTGATGGAGGAGCTGCGCAAGATGGGCCGCATCATCGAGCGCGCCAACGGCCGTCCTGCCGACGAGCGTCTCCTCGTTATCGACGCCAACACCGGGCAGAACGCGATCAACCAGGCCCGGGAGTTCAACCAGGCCGTCGACGTGACCGGAATCGCGATCACGAAGCTCGACAGCACGGCAAAGGGCGGAGCACTGCTCTCTCTGACCGCGGAGATGGAGATCCCGCTCAAGCTCGTGGGAACCGGCGAGAAGCTCGAGGACCTCGAGCTATTCTCAGCCCGTGAGTTCGCCGACGGCATCGTCTGAGGCAGGCCGAGAGGCGCACACGGCGAATCCATGTGAGGTGGAGGTGAGTCAGTGATGGAGAGCCTGTGCATGGCCGCGATCGAAGCCGCAGCCGCGGCCGGCGCATCGTACGCCGACGCGCGGTGCATCGATCAACGCACCGAGGAGGCGCGGGTCAAGAACGGCTCGACCGAGAAGCTCGGTTCCGGCCGGAGCCGCGGAATCGGCGTGCGGGTGATCGCCAACGGCGCCTGGGGCTTCGCGGGCACCGCCGATCTCTCCGACGCCGGTATCAGAAGCGTCGCCCGCCGTGCAGTGGATCTGGCGCGCGCGGCGGCGACCACGGTTGAGGATCCCGTGCGGCTCGCGGAGGTCGAGCCCGTGACCGACAGCGTCTCCGCAAGCTACGAGATCGACCCCGATGATCTGCCACTGGAGGATCGTCTGGCGCTGCTGATGGAGTGCAGCAGGGCGATGCTGGACGAGGGTGCGGATCTCGCGAGAGCGCATTATATGGTGCTCCGCCGTGAGCAGCACTTCTGCTCGACCGAGGGGGCGTCGATCTTTCAGGAGCGGATCGAGACCGGCGCGGGCATCGAGGCCACTGCCGTCGGCGCGGGCCAGGCCCACCGACGCTCGTGGCCCCAATCGCACGGCGGCCAGGTGCAGACGCGCGGCTGGGAGGTCGTCGAAGAGATCAAACTGCACGAGAACGCGCGTCGGATCGCCGCGGAGGCCCGTCAGCTCCTCGACGCCCCGACGTGCCCGAGCGGCAGGATGGACGTCATCCTGGGCCGGGGCCAGCTCGCGCTGCAGCTCCACGAATCATGCGGACATCCGATCGAGCTTGACCGCGTCCTCGGCACCGAGGCATCCTTCGCCGGCACCAGCTTCCTGACCCCCGAGAAGCTTGGTGGATTCCGCTACGGCTCCGATATCGTGACCATCACGGCCGACGCGACGATCCCCGGCGGCCTCGGCTCCTTCGCCTACGACGACGAGGGCGTGCCCGCGCAGCGAACCCTTATCGTCACCGACGGCATCTTCACAGGCTACCTCACCTCCCGCGAGACCGCCGCCCGGCTTGGCCTTCCCGGCAGCAATGGCGCAATGCGCGCGGACGCCTGGGCTCGCCTGCCGCTGATCCGCATGACGAACATCAACCTCGAGCCGGGCGATATGCCGCGCGACGAGATCATCGCCACAACCGAGCGTGGCCTGCTGCTGGAGGACAACCTCAGCTGGAGCATCGACGATCGGCGTCTGAACTTCCAGTTCGGCTGCGAGATCGGCTGGATGATCGAGGACGGGGAGATCACGGGAATGGTGAAGAACCCCACCTACGCTGGTATCACGCCCGAGTTCTGGCGCTCCTGCGACGCGATCGCCGACGACGACTCGTGGACATGCTGGGGTCTGCCGAACTGCGGCAAGGGCGAACCGGGGCAGATCGCGCACGTGGGGCACGGTGTCTCGGCCGCGCGCTTCAGGAACGTGGAGGTCGGGGTGGTTGGCGATGAGTGATGATGCTCTGATCATGGACCGCGAGGAGGCGCTGGGCATCGCAGAGCAGGCGATGGCGGCGTCGGATGCTGATGCTATCGAAGTGAACGTTCACGCCAGTCGCTCGGGACTGACCCGCTTCGCATCAAACCATATCCACCAGAACGTCTCCGAGCGCACCGTGTCGATAACCGTCCGTGCCGTCGTCGGCGAGAGCGTTGGCGTCGCGTCAACGAACGACCACACCGATGATGGCCTCGCGGACGTTGTCGAGCGCGCCCAGGCCCTGGCCTCGCTGGCCACCCCCGACGAGGAGTTCCCCGGGCTGCCCGGGCCGGGCGAGCTTCCCGCACCGGTCAGGGGTGCTGCGGGGACCGCCGGATTCGGCCCCGCGGAGCGCGCCGAGGCTGTCCGCACGTGCATCGAGATCGCCCGTGAGCGCGGTCAGACGGCTGCGGGGGCCTGCTCGGCCGATATCTCCGCACACGCCGTCGCCAACTCACTGGGGGTTCGCGCCTGGGAGGAATCGACCGTTGCGCATATGCGCATGGTCTTCTCCGCCGCTGACAGCACGGGCTACGCCGAGGCGTTCGCCGAGGATGCGTCGGAGATCGCTCCGCGCGCGCTGGCCGAGGTCGCCGCGGACAAATGCTCGCGGTCAGCCGGTCCGCGCGCCGTCGATCCGGGCCGCTGGGATGTCATCCTCGAGCCGCCGGCGGTCGCGGATATGCTGATGTTCCTTGGCTTCAGCGCCTTCAACGGGCTCTCGTGTCACGAGGGACGTAGCCCGCTGTGCGGCCGGATGGGCGAGCGGGTCTGTGCCGAGAGCCTCACGTTGGTCGATCACGGCCTTGATCCGCGCACCCTGCGCAGCTCCTTCGATTTCGAGGGCGTTCGCCGCCAGCGCGTCGAGCTGCTCGTCGAGGGCGTTGCTGAGAACGTCGTCCACGACAGCCGCAGCGCGGCGCTGATGGGCGAAGAGAGCACCGGCCACGCCCCACCGCCCGGCTCGACACGCGGCCCGATGCCCACGAACATGATCCTGCAGCCCGGTGAGGTCTCCGTCGAGGAGATGATCGCGAGCACCGATCGCGGGCTACTGGTGACGCGTTTCCACTACACCAACCTCGTTGACCCGCGTCAGGCGATCTTCACCGGCATGACGCGGGACGGCACCTTCCTGATCGAGGGCGGAGAGATCGTCGGCGGGGTCCGCAATCTGCGCTTCACGGAGAACATGCTGGAGGCGCTCTCGCGTGTGGAGGCCGTCGGCCGGGATGGCTGGCTCGGCCAGACGGCATGGCCCCCCGCGCTCAGGATCGCCGACTTCCGCTTCACCAGCGCCACGGAGTTCTGATCGGCTGTGTTATGGCCGAACGCAGCGATCTGAGCAGATACTACGATGCCGCCTACAGCAGGCCCGGACCGCTCTTCGGCCTGCGGCCTGATCCAGCGCTGATCGAGCTCGTTCGCAGCCGGGGCATCACGGGACATGCTCTGGACATCGGCGCCGGGCACGGTCGCCATGCCACCTGGCTCGCGCGCAACGGCTACTCGGTGGACGCGATCGATATCTCTGCGGAGGCCGTTCGCAAGCTCGCGGAGGTCGCCCGCCGTGGACGCCTCTCCATCAGCGCTCGTCAGGCCGATGTGGCCGAGCCGGGCGCGATCGTGGGACCGTACGACCTCGTCGTCGCCGACACCGTCTTCGGCCACCTCTCAGACAGCGAGGCTGAGCGCGTCGGACCGGGCGCTCGTGGAAGCGATGGCGCCCGGCGGCTGGCTGTTTGTTACCGCCCTCAGCACGTCGGATCCGGGCGAGAGCGAGTTCGCGCGCTGCGTCAGAACATGGTTCACGAGCGATCGGCTCACGGAGCTATTTGACGGCCTGCGAGTGGACAGCTGCGAGGAGATTGCCGTCACCGACCGGAGCCACGGGCAGCCACATGAACACTACGTCCTGCGCCTGATCGCGCAGGCATTGGAGGAGAAGAGCTGATGGACCTGAGCGGAATGACCGCGCTCGTAACCGGCGGCGCTGGGAACCTCGGCCGCGTCGTGTCGCGTATGCTGATCGAGGCTGGCGCTCATGTGGTGGCCTGCGAACACAGGGCGGAACCGCTGGAGGAGCTCTCGGAACAGCTCGGCAGCGACGCGCTGACGACCATCGTCTGCGACGTGACCGACGAGGACGAGGTCGCCGCGATGATGGACAGGGTCCACGCCGACCTGGGCGGACCCGACGCCCTGCTCAATCTCGTAGGCGGCTTCGCGCGAGCGTCGGTGGTTGATACGGACCTCGAGACCTGGCAGAGGATGCTGCAGTTGAACCTCACGAGCATGTTCCTGTGTTCGAAGCACGCCCTCCGGCACATGCTGCAGGCCGGCTCGGGGCGCATCGTCAGCGTCTCCTCGAAGGCCGCGGATGACCTGCCCGCAGGCCGGGCCGCCTACTCGGTTGCGAAGGCCGGCGTTCTGAACCTGACCGCCTGCATGGCCGAGGAGGTCGCCGGCACGGGCGTTGCCGTGGCCGCGGTGATGCCTTCGATCATTGACACGCCCGTCACGCGGAAGACGCGGCCGGACGCGGATTACAGCAGGTGGGTCCGGCCCGAGCAGATCGCTTCGGTCATGGCCTGGCTGATCTCCGACGAGGCCGGCGCGGTCAACGGCTCAGTGCTGCGCCTATACGGCGCGCTGACCTGACCGCAGCGGCGCCTGGCTCAGCTTCCGTAGACCTCATCGGGGTCGAAGCATCTCTCGCAGAAGGTCTTCCACTCGCCGTCGCATAGCTCGCGGAAGAAGCACGACCGATAGCCTTCATGGCACGCGCCGCCGGTCTGCTCCACGCCAAGCTGCAGCACATCGGCGTCGCAGTCGATGCGGATCCACTGTACCTTCTGCACGTTGCCGGAGCTCTCGCCCTTGACCCACATCTTCTGTCGCGACCGGCTGTAGTACGTCGCTTTTCGCGTCTCCACCGTCTGCCGGACGGCCTCTTCGTTCATCCACGCGACCATCAGGACCTCGTTGGTCTCGGCGTCGCAGACGACTGCAGGGATCAGGCCCTGCTCGTTGAACTTCAGCTCGTCGATGTACACGCTACGTCCTCCTGCTCTCCTGCGTCAGGGCGTTCTCAGTCGCGTTCGGCGAGGATCTGCCTGACCTCGTCGAGCGATACGTCATACCAGTGCAGGTAGGCGCTGGCCACGGCGAAGCGGATCCCGGCGCGGATGTTCGGGCAGTAGATGCAGTCGATCTCCTCCAGAACGCGGTCGATCGACTCCCGATGCGCGGTCGGAACCGCGACGATAAGCTGCGCCGGATCGTGCTCCCGTACGGCCTGGGCCGCCGTCAGCATCGTGAAGCCCGATGCCAGCCCGTCATCCACCAGAACCACGGGCCTGCCCGACAGCTCCGGGAACATGCGCTCGCCCCGCAGCTCCTCCACCCGTCGCCGGACCTTCTCACGCGTCCGTGCGATGCCCTGCTCGACGTCGGCCTCACTCAGTCCGAGTCGGCGCACCAGCGGCTCGTTGATGCGCACGCTCCCATCGAAGGCCACGGCGCCGTAACCGGCCTCCAGGTTCCACGGGAGCGTGATCTTGCTCACCACCGCCACGTCGAGGTCGAGGCCCAGCTCCTCAGCCATCGGCGCGGCGACCGGCACACCGCCAGCGGGTATCCCCAGCACCAGCGCATCGCTGCCCGCGAGATCCTCCATCATCTCCGCGAGCGTCCTGCCCGCATCCTCGCGATCGGCGAAGACGCCCTCTCGCCCGCGCAGCTCCTCACGTTCGATAATGCGCTTCGGGCACGCGTCCTCAGTTGTCATGGCCCTGCCCTCCGCAACCCCGCTCGGGTCTCTCAGAGCCTGACCGTCACACCCCGCTCGGCCAGCTCCCGCTTGCAGTGCTCGATCGTCAGCTCGCGGAAGTGAAAGATGCTTGCCGCGAGCACCGCGTCGGCCTTGCCGTAGTCGATCGCCTGGTAGAGGTGATCCACGGTCCCCGCGCCGCCGGACGCGATCACCGGGATGCCCGCATTCTCGCTGATCCGGCGCAGAAGCTCGACGTCGTAGCCTTCCTTCGTTCCGTCGGCGTCGATGCTGGTGACGAGCAGCTCGCCCGCGCCAAGCTCCTCCGCGCGCGCTGCGTACTCCAGCGCATCGACCTCGGTCGGCTCGGTACCGCCGTGGGTGTGCACGCGCCACTCAATCTTCTCGTCCGGCGCCGGGCCGAGATTCGTCTCATCGCCGACCACGCGCTTGGCGTCGATTGCCACGACGATGCACTGGGAGCCGAATCGCTCTGCGCCCTCGGTGATGATCTCCGGGTTCCGGACCGCCGCGGTCATGATCGAGACCTTGTCGGCGCCCGCCTTCAGGGTGTCGCGGATGTCCTCAATGGTGCGGATTCCGCCACCGACGGTGAATGGAATGAACACCTGCTCGGCGGTGCGCCGCACGATGTCCAGCACCGTGTCGCGGTGCTCCAGCGATGCGGTGATATCGAGGAATGTCAGTTCGTCGGCGCCCTGCTCGTTGTACCACGCCGCCTGCTCAACCGGATCGCCGGCGTCGCGGAAGTTGACGTAGTTGACGCCTTTGACCACGCGGCCGTCCTTCACGTCAAGGCATGGGATGATACGCTTTGCCAGCATTCGTGTTGACTCCTGAGATGTCGTTATCGTCCTTCCCCTCGCCGGCGTGGAGAGGGGGCGGGGGAGAGGTCAGGCCTTCGCGATCTCAACGGCCTCGCGCAGCGGGAGGTCTCCGGTGTAAATGGCTCGGCCGGAGATCGCGCCGACGACCCCCAGCGGCTCCAGCTTCTTCAGCGCGCGGATGTCGTCGAGCGACTTCACGCCGCCAGCGGCGATGATCCGCAGGTCCGTGCTCTCGGCGATCTCGCGCAGAGCGGGGATGTTCGGGCCGGTGAGCATGCCGTCACGGGAGATGTCCGTGTGCACGATCTCCCGCACACCCATCTGCTCGACACGCTGAGCGAACTCACGCGCCGGGACCTTCGAGGTCTCCACCCAGCCTTCGATCGCCACCATGCCGTCGCGCGCGTCCACGCTCACGCAGACCGCGTCGCCGAAGCGCTCGAGCGCCTCCTCGAGCACCTCGGGGCTGGTCAGCGCGCTGGTGCCAAGCAGCACCCATCGCACGCCCAGGTCGAGCACGGTCCTGATATCATCGAGTGTCCGCAGCCCGCCGCCCATGTCCACGGGGATGTCGATCGCCTCGCAGATCGCACGCAGCGCGTCGAGGTTGACCGGTCTGCCCTCGATCGCGCCGTCGAGATCCACAACGTGCACCCGACCGGCGCCCTCGGCTTCCCACCGGCGGGCCATGGCGGCCGGGTCGTCGGAGTAGACCGTGCGCCGCGCCATGTCACCGCGTTCGAGGCGCACGACCTCGCCCTTGGACAGATCGATAGCGGGGATGACGATCATGCGCCGTCCACCATCCCCATGAAGTTGCGCAGAACCTGCAGCCCGCAGTCCGAGCTTTTCTCGGGGTGGAACTGCGTCGCGAACAGGTTCCCGCGGCGGATCGCCGAGCAGAACTCGTAGCCGTAGTCGGTCACCGTCGCGACCACGGACTCGTCCTCGGGCACGACGTGGTAGCTGTGCACGAAGTAGAACCACGAGCCGTCCGGCACGCCCTCAAGCTGCGGGCAGTCCTGCCGCTTCTCGATCTGATTCCAGCCGATCTGCGGGATCTTCAGATCGTGCGTAAAGCGGATCACCCGGCCGGGGATCACGCCGAGGCCCTTATGGACGCCCATCTCCTCACCCTCGGTGAAGAGAAGCTGCAGCCCGAGACAGATCCCGAGGAACGGGCGGTCTGAGGCGATGAACTCACAGATTGGGTCCACGAGTCCATACTCGCGCAGGTTCTCCATGCAGTCGCCGAACGCGCCGACACCGGGCAGGATCGCGGCATCGGCGGCGTCGAGCGTCGCCCCGTCGCTCGTGATCTCGTGCTCGCAGCCGATGAAGCGCAGAGCATTGCTGACGCTGCCGAGGTTGCCCATCCCATAGTCTATCAAAGCTATCATCGCGTGTCTCCCTGTATCGCGGCAGCCGCGTCGGCCGTCTCAGAGCGTGCCTTTGGTCGATGGAACGCCGCTGACGCGTGGATCGAGCTGCGTCGCCTGGTCGAGGGCGCGCGCGAAGGACTTGAATGCGCCCTCGGCGATGTGATGTGAGTTGACGCCAGACTGACGGACCACGTGCAGCGCCATCGCTGCGTTGTTCGCGACGGCCGTGAAGAACTCGCGCACGAGCTCCGTGTCGAAGTCACCGATCTTCTCCGTCGGCATCTCCAGCTCGCACCGGCACCACGGGCGGCCGCTGAGGTCGAGGCTGACCATCACCAGCGCCTCGTCCATCGGACAGGCCGCCATCCCGTACCGTACCAGCCCCGTCTTGTCGCCGACCGCCGCCGCGATCGCGCTGCCAAGCACGATCCCGACGTCCTCCACGAGGTGGTGGAAGTCAACGTGCACATCGCCGGTCGCCTTAACGGTCAGGTCGAAGAGACCATGGCGCGCGATGTGTGTGAGCATGTGGTCGAAGAAGCCCACGCCTGTGTCGATCTCGGCCTCGCCGCAGCCGTCAAGCGACAGCGACAGCCGTATCTGCGTCTCTTTCGTGTCTCGTTTGAGCTCCACCGAGCGTGGATTGCCTGCGTTCTCACTCACGGTTAGCTCTCCTCCCGCACGTCCGGTCGGTGGCCGGCCTGCCGCCGCAGCCGTACCGCTGCGGCGTGCGCATCCAGCCCCTCCGCCTCGGCCAGCATCTCAACGTCCTGCGCCAGCCGCGAGAAGCCGCGCTCACCGGTGTAGATCAGCGACGAACTCTTCAGGAAATCGAGCACAGAGAGCCCGGACGAGAACCGCGCCGCTCCACCGGTCGGCAGCACGTGGCTCGGGCCCGCCGCATAGTCGCCCAGCGGCACCGTAGCCAGCTCTCCGAGGAAGATCGCGCCCGCGTTCTCGATCATCTCCAGCAGCCCCATCGGATCGGCGACCGAGAGCTGCAAGTGCTCCGGCGCGAGGGCGTTGCATAGATCGCACGCGGCCTGCATATCAGCCACCAGCGCGATCATGCCATGCTCGATCAGCGACTGCCGGATCAGTTCCGCGCGCTGCAGGTGCTCGATCTGCGCCGCGATCTCGTCTATGACCTGCGCGATCAGCGCGTCGCTGTCGGTCGCGAGCACCACGGTGTTGTCGCCGGTGTGCTCGGCCTGGCAGAGCAGATCGGCGGCGACCCACGACGGGTCGGCCTGCGCGTCGGCGATCACCATCGCCTCGCTTGGCCCGGCGATCGAGTCGATCCCGACCTGCCCGAAGACCATGCGCTTGGCGGCCATCGTGTACGGATTGCCCGGTCCCACGACCATCGCGACCGGCTCCACGCGCTCGGTGCCGTGTGCCAGCGCCGCAATCGCCTGGGCGCCGGCCATGCGGTAAACCTCGTCCACACCACTCTCGGCTGCTGCGACGAGCACGAGTGGATCGATCGAACCGTCCTTGCGCGGAGGCGTGACGACCACAACTCGTTCGACGCCCGCGGCGCGGGCGGGTTCCACGGACATGGCGACCGTCGCGAACAGCGGCGCTGAGAAGCCCGGAACGTGCACGCCCACAGATTCGACCGGACGCAGACGCTCACCAAGCAGCATCCCGTCGAACTCCTCGAACCATGAGCGCGGCATCTGCCGCTCGTGGTAGGCGAGGACGTTTTCTCTCGCGCGACGATAGGCCCGCACCCAGTCCTGCGGCACCTCATCGTAGGCCGCCTGCATCGCCTCAGGAGGCACGAGAAGCTGCTCGGCGGTGAAGGTTGGGCAGTCGAAGCGCCGGGTGTACTCGACGACGGCCGCGTCGCCCTCGGCGACCACGCGCTCGACTATCTCGCGCGCGGCCTGCTCGATATGAGCAGGCTGCCGTCGCAGCCGCCTGCCCTCAAGCTCCGCGAGACACTCCTGCAGGTCCGCGCGTCCGTCGATGACAGCGATCAGATCCGACAGTGCCACGCACCTCAGTTCCGGCAAATCTCCGCCCGCTCCACCCAGTCGAGCTGCTCGACTGCGGCCACGAATCCGTTGCTCCCGTCCACACGGTAGTCCGGTCCGAGCCGCACGTGGCATTCGCCCGCCGGGCCCGGCACACAGACGCTCACATCCATCAATCCCGGATGATCGAAGATCGCGCGGCGGAGGCCCTGCACCACCGCGTCAGCGGAGCATCCATCGCGCAGCCGCAGGTAGACGCGTGGCGGATTCAGTGCCCGCTCGCGCTCCCGCAGCTGCTTCTGCTTCCGCTCGCGGGCGCGCCTGGCGTCGTCCACGCGCTTGTCGGATACCGCCTGCGCGTTCTCGAGCGGCGTGATGCGGTTCGCCACCAGTCGTGGCTCCTCAATCTCCTCGCCACCCGGACCGCTTCGCGTCTGTATCTCGAGTTTTGCGGTCACCACGACCAGCCGATCGTTCTCTATCAGCTCGCCACGCTCCCCGTACAGCGCCGGGAAGACGGTGACCTCCACCTCGGTATCAAGGTCAGCGAGTGTGAAGAAGCACATCAGGTCCCCATTGCGGCACGTATGCGGCTTGAAGCTCTTGACCAGCCCGCCGACCACAAGCTCCTGCCCGTCCGGGAAGTCCGACAGTTCGGACAGCCGCGCGTTGGTGCAGCGCTCCAGCTTCTCGCGGGCCTTCACCAGCGGGTTCTCCGAGACCCAGCAGCCCAGCAGTTCCTTCTCCAGCGCAAGCTTCTCCTGGTCGGACATCGGCTCGACGTCCGGCAGCGCGATCTCGTCGATCTCGGACACGCCCCCGTCGTCGCCGTTACCGAAGAGCGAGTTCTGGCCGATCGCCCGGGCGGCCTGCCGCTGCTGGCCGGCCTGGAAGGCCGCCGGTGCGGCCGCGAGCAGCGCCGCCCGCTCGCCGAACTGATCGAATGCGCCCGCCTGTATCAGAAGCTGCAGCGAGGACAGATGCACCGTCCTGGAATCGACACGCCCGCAGAAGTCCGCAAGGCTCGCGAACGGCCCGTTCTGCTCGCGCTCAGCCTGGATGACCTCGGCCGCGTTGCGCCCGAAGTTCTTGATCGCCGCAAGACCGTAGACGATCTGGTTGTCATCATTGACAGAGAAGTCCGCCGCGCTCGCATTGATGTCAGGCGGGAGCACCTCCAGCCCCATCTTCTGGCAGGCGCCCACGTACTTCGCAACGTCCTCGCTTGAGTCCATGACCGTGTTCAGATGCGCGGCCATGTACTCCTCGGGGTAGTTCGCCTTCAGATACGCCGTCCAGTACACAACGAGCGCGTAGCCGGTCGAGTGGGACTTGTTGAAGCCGTAGTTCGAGAACGTCTCCATGCGCTTGAAGATGTCCTCGGCGCAGGAGCGTTCGATGCCGTTCTTGACGCATCCCTCGATGAACAGCGGCTTCATCTGCTCCATCTGCTTCTGTTTCTTCTTGGCCATCGCGCGCATGATCAGTTCCGCCTGCGGCATCGTGAAACCCGCAAGTTCGCTGGCCGTGCGCATGACCTGCTCCTGGTAAAGGATGACCCCGTAGGTCTCCTCCAGGATCGGCCTCAGGTCCTCGTGCGGATACTGCGTCTCGGCGCCGTGGCGGCCCTCGCAGAGCACATCCGCCCACTCAAGCGGCCCGGGCCGATACAGCGCAATCATCTGAATGATGTGCTCGAACTTGTCGGGCTTGAGCTGGCGCAGAATCCGGCGCATGCCCTCGCTCTCGAGCTGAAAGACCGCGTCCGTCTCTCCCTCGCTGAGCATCTCGTAGGTCTTCGCGTCATCGAGGGACAAGTTGAGTGGATCGATCTCCACGCCATGCCGCTCGCGAACCATCTCGATCGTGTTGCTCACCACCTGGAGCGTCTTGAGCCCCAGGAAATCGATCTTGACCAGCCCCACGTCCTCCACCGGCTTCATGGAGTACTGCGTGACCGGCATCGTCTCGTCCTCATCGCGTTTGAGCGGCACCTTCTGCATCAGTGGCTCGTCGGACACCACCACCGCGGCAGCGTGCACCGAGCAGTGCCGCGCCAGGCCCTCGAGATGTTGCGCGGCGTCGAGAACCTCCGCAAGCTCCGGGTCGCGCTCTGTGAGCTGCCTGATCTCGGCGACCGTATTGATCGCCTCTTCAAGGTTGGCACCGGCCGGCACCAGCTTCGCAAGCGTGTCGACCTTGTCGAGGTCCACGTCGAGGGCGCGTCCGACGTCGCGTATCGCGGCGCGCGCTCCCAGCGTGTTGAAGGTGATGACCTGCGCGACGTGGTCCTCACCCCACTTCTCCTTGCAGTAGTCGATGATCTCCTGGCGTCGATCATCCGGGAAATCAAGGTCGATGTCCGGCGGGCTGGCGCGATCGGGGTTGAGCATCCGCTCGAAGATCAGACCGTACTGTAGCGGGTTGAGCTGCGTGATGCCGAGGGCGTAGCCGACCATGCTTCCCGTCGCCGAGCCTCGTCCGGGGCCGATCAGCATGCCCCGCCGCTGCGCCTCGTTGCACAGGTCGGCAACGATAAGGAAGTAGCCCGAGTAGTCCTTCTGCCGGATGACGTCCAGCTCATACTCCAGCCGCTCGACCGCGTCCTCGGGCAGCTCCTCAACGTCGCAACCATACCGCTCGCAGAGGCCCTGCATCGCCCGCTCGCGCAGGAAGCTGTCAAGGGTGTGCTCGGCGGGCACATCGTAGTGCGGCAGGCGCAGTTCGCCCAGCTTCAGCTCCACGTCGCAGCGCTCGGCGATCTCAACCGTGTTTGTAAGCGCCTCCGGGTAGTCGCCAAACAGCTCCGCCATCTCTTCGGCGGACTTGAGGTAGAATTCCTCCTGCTCCATTCGCAGCCGATTCTCGTCGTTCACGCATGAGTTCGTGCCGATGCACAGGAGGATGTCGTGATATCTGTGGTCCTCGCGAGCGAGATAGTGCACATCGTTCGTTGCGACCAGCGGTACGTCCATCTCCCGGGCGATCTTGATGATCTCCGGGTTGACCCTCCGCTGCTTGTCGATCCCGTGGTCCTGCAGCTCGAGATAGAAATCGTCAGGTCCGAAGAGGTCGCGGTAGCGGCTGACGATCTGACGCGCGCCCTCGGTGTCGTCGTTCGCCAGCATCCGCGGAATCTCGCCCTGCAGGCACGCGCTCAGGGCGATCAACCCATCTGCGTTCTCGCTCAGCAGCTCGAAATCCACGCGCGGGTTGTAGTAGTGCCCTTCCAGCGACGCGCGCGACGCCAGCTCGACGAGGTTGCGATAGCCCTCGAGGTTCTTCGCCAGCAGCACGAGATGGAAGGCGCTGCGGTCCTTGCGCGGGTCACGGTCGAAGCGAGTCCTCGGGGCCACGTAGACCTCGCAGCCGATGATCGGCTTGATCCCGATATCCCTGCACGCCTTGTAGAAGTCGATCGCCCCGTACATCACGCCGTGGTCCGTAAGAGCCACGGCGGGCATCCCCATCTCCGCGACGCGTTCGGGGAGCTTGGGCAGAGCGATGGAGCCATCGAGCAGGCTGTATTCGCTGTGTACATGCAGGTGCACAAAGGGAGGTGTCGACGAGCTCATGGCGCCTCGCGGGGTGTGTCAATGATGTCTGCTTTCGGTTCGTCAGCGACTGCCGGTGGTGGGCATGCGCTCGCCGGGCGCTCCAGGCAGCTCTCGGGCTGCCTCGGTCTCCTGGCCCTCAGCGGGGGCCTCCTGCTGCCCTGCCGGCTCTTCCGCCTCATCCTCCTCTGAGGCCTCAGCCTCGGCGGCCGGGGCGGCCTCGTCGCCCTCGTTGCCCTCGTCGCTCGTTGCCTCGTCGATCGCCTCGGCGTCGGCGCTTCCCCTGGCAACGCGGATGGCCTCGTCGAGCGCGCTGACCTCGCGATGCATCTCGACCAGCTCCGCCTCGACGACCGGCCATGCCTCGCGCTCCAGCGCATCCATGGCGCCCTCGAGGCCTTCGGCGACGCGCCGCATCCGCTGCAGGCTCTCATGCCCGGATGAGCGCTCGATGATCGCGCGGACGACCTGCGCGGCGTCCTGGACCCTTCCAGCGCTGATATGATCTCTCGCGCGCGACTGGATCATCGTCTCCACCTGTGGCGGTCGGAGCCGTGCGTGGGCGTTGTGGACCACGTCGTACGCCACAGCCAGCTCCGCGCCGGCCTCGTTCAGTAGGTTCTGCGAGAGATACGCCAGCGCCCGCTCGGCGTGCACGACCACCTGGCTGGCGGGCAGATCCGCGGTGACGGCCCTCACCAGGCTCTCCATCCGCTCGAGCGCGGCCCTCGTCTCACCGGCGTCCTCGGTGCCGCTGTATTCGATCGCGTCGGCGAGCACGCTCCGCAAAGCCATCAGGTCCTTCTCGATGGCCGGAACGGCCTCGGCCTTCTCCTGCAGCTCCTGCTGCTCAAGAAGCTGTTCGAGCGTGTAACCATGCTCCTCAAGCCTGTCGAGCTTCGCCTCGATCTGATTCCACCGCTGCTGCTGCTCGGCCGTCATCTGTTGCTGCTCCTGCCCTCCGAGGACCTGTCCGGTCGTTCCGGGCCGGGAGGAGTACTGGCAGCCGACAACGAGGATAAGCGCCAGGCCACAGCAGATCGCCAGCAGACGCCTCAAGATGGTTCAGCCCCTTCGCGATCGTGGTGCGTAAAAGCAGCCGAATTCCGCCGGCATACAGCCTCCGGCGACACCGGCGATTATACGACAAGCATTGCCAAAACGCAAGCTGGCCGGGGGCGGAGAGGGCCCGCCAGGCCGAGCAACGCCTGCACACGGAAGCGGCCCGGCCGATCTGGCCGGGCCGCGCGCTACTTCGCTCCGCTGCGGGCTACTCCAGCTCCACCCCCAGCTTCATCAGAGCCTCTTCGGCCGCCGCGACCACCTTCGGGTCCTCGTCGTGCAGCAGCTCCTGCAAGGGCTCGATGGCCCTCTCATCCTCCAGCATGCCCAGGGCCTCGGCCGCCGCGCTGCGCACGAGTTCCTTCTCGTCGTTGAGCAGATCGATCAGAGCGTCCACGGCACGCGATTTGATGCCGACCTGGCCCAGCGACAGCGCCGCGTGCCTGCGCACGCTCCACTCCTCGTCCTCCAGCGCGCTCAACAGGGGATCAACGCACGTGCGGCTGGCGATCTCGCCCAGCCCCACCGCCGAGGTCATCCGCACCACCCAGTCGGGGTCCTTCAGGCAGCGCGCAACGGGCTCGACCGCCTTGTAGTTGCACGTACCGGAGAGGCCCTCCACAGCCGCGTAGCGGATGTCCTTGTTCTCGTGCTCCAGCAGCGCCTCAAGATACTTGATACTCGACTCCTTGCCCAGCTTCCCCAGCGCCACAGCCGCGTAGCGGACAACGCGCTCGTCGGGGTCATCCAGCGCCTCCACCAGCAGCTCAAGGCTGCGCTCGTCGCCGATCTCGCCGAGCACCTCGACCCCCCAGCGCCGCATCAGGTTGTCGCCCTTGCGCACGGCCTCCACGAGCTTCGGCACCGCCGCGCTGCCGACCCGTCGCAGTGACTCTCCGGCGGCCTTACGCACGTCAATGCTCGGAGACTCAAGCGCACCGATCAGAGGCTCTATCGCCACCTCGCTGCGGATCTTGCCCAGCGCCTCGGCTGCAGCCTTCGCCAGGTCAACGTTCTCCTCGCGCAGCACGGCGATCAGCGGCTCGATCGCGCGTTTGCTCTTCAGGTCTCCAAGAGCGGTCACGGCCGCCCGCTGCACCTCGATGTTCGGGTCGTTGAGGCGCTTCATCAGCTCCTGGGCGACCGATTTGTCACCGATGCTGCCCAGCGCCTCGGCTGCCCATTTCCTCGCCGCCTGATCGGAGCCGATCAACGCATCCAGAAGCGCCGGCACAGCCGCAGCGCCGATCGCTGCGAGCGCTCCGGCCGCGGCTTCCTGCGTGTTCTTGCTCGAATCGCTGAGCGCTTCGATGAGCGGGGGAATGGCGCGTTCGTCGCCGATCTTACCCAGCGCTTCGGCGACGGCCATGCGCACCTTGTAGTCCTTGTGATTGAGCGCGTCCATGAGCGGTTCCACGGCGTCAGGTCCCAGTTCGACCAGATCTGCGATCACCGTGTCACGGGACGCGGAGCTCTTCGAGCGGAGTTTGGAGATAAGTGACGTCGCCTGCTTGCTGACTGAACTCATCTATCGCCTGTCCTTCGCGGTAGGCCGGGGCGACGGCCGAAGGTCGGGGGAATATGGCCGCGCCTGTCAGCCGTGATGGTCCGTTCGATAGGTCGCGGTCCACCCGTGGGCGTTGCCGCGAGTGGTGTGAGAGGGGGGAACGGGGGCGCGGCCCTGCGGGCGCGCGCCCCTGCAACTAATACCTGGCGGCTCTCGCGCTTCATGGCCGTTAGGCCGCTGGTTCGGCGGGCTCAGCTGGCACCGGCTGCTCGGCCGGGGGTGGCGGCTCAGGGAGGGCCTCAGCGTCTCCGGCCTCGAGGGGCGGCTCCACCGGAAGCGGAGGCTCGTCGCCGCCCAGTTCCGGGACCAGCGGTGCCTCATCGACCGGCTCTGCTTCCGCAGCGCCCTCGCCCTTCGGCGCCTCCTCATCGGCGGCCGGCTCTGAAGCGTCCTCGGGCCCCTCGGCCTCAGCGGGCTGCCCGGAGCCGTCAGCCGGAGCCGTGCCGGCCGCGTACTGGCCCATCGCCCTGCGGACCTCGCTCATCTGCTCGGCGGCCTGCTTCTCAAGCTCGGCCATCTGCTGGTGGAGTTCCTCGTACTTCGGCTCCACCTCTTTGATCATATCCTGGACCTTTGACCGCATGGCGCTGACCCTGTTTGCGGCCTCAGTGTCTCCCTCCTGGTTCGCGGTCATGGCGACCAGCTCGAGGCTCTCCTCCATGTCGTGAAGAAGCTCAAGGGCCTTGCCGATATCGCCGGCGGCCAGGGCCTTCTCGGCCTCAGGTACGTCCTCACCGATCCTCAGCAGCCAGGTCTGCCGTGTCTGCTCGCGCGCCTGCCGCTCCTGCTCGGCCTGACGCTGGAGCTGTTGCTGCCACTGGCTGACGCCGATGGCGATTAGGGCAACGATGACCAGGATGATAATCACCCAGATGGCCGCGCTGCTCCTGCCTCCAGAGCCGGATCCGCGACTTTCTATCGGCTCCTTGATGTCCTCCTCCGGCTCGACCTCATACTCTCCCGGCCCGAGGGCGCCAGAGTTCTCGGAGGATTCCTCCTCAACCATGTCATCGCGCTCTTCATTCGACATCAGACGACCCCTTTCGCTTCCGGTCTGGTTGGGGGTGCCGGCAGCCCAGGCCACCGCACACGCTATTGCGCTGCCGACTGCCATCGACAACCCGACAACGACGATCAGGATAAGGCCGTCAAAAACTACTCCGTCCATTCCGCGCTCCTCGCGGAAAGCCCGGCAGCGGCAGGCCTAAAGCGGCGCAAGGGTCCTTCACAAATTATATGGATTGAGAGCGCTGTGGTCAAGGTTGCCGCTGCTTCGCAGGTGCCAGTTGGGCTCCAATGCCCTCCCGTCGCCCCCGTCTCCACGGCGTTTTCCTGACCTCAGGCCAGCAGCATCAGCGCCGCTACCATCACGACCATCCCCGCCAGGACCCCAACCGTCGCCGCCGCGATCGGCACCGACACCGCAATTCCCTCCACGATGTCTCAACGAACGAGACCACGATCATCACGCCCGCTGCGAACCCGAGCAGGCATGAAAGCGCCCGTGCGCCGAAGTTCTTGAAGACGAACGCCACTGCGGCCCCAAGCGTTGTGGCCAGTCCCGCGATCAGGCTCAGCAGCAATCCGTATGCCAGCCCCGGATCCCCCCGTCACACTCACCCGCTCTTACAGCATTTACGGCCCCAGCACAGCGAGGGTCGCGACCATCACGATCATCCCCACGAGCACTCCGAGAGTCGTCGCGTGCTCGCGTTGGTAGCGATGTGCCGTTGGAAGCAGCTCGTCGAGGCTTATGAATACCATCACACCCGCGACTGTTGCCAGCATCATCTGCACCATCCGCGGAGTCATGTACTGCCTGAGAATCAGCGCCCCGAGCAATGCTCCGACCGGCTCGGCCATCCCCGACAGGACGGTATACCACAGTGCTTTGCGCCGATCGCCCGTCGCCTCGAGGATCGGCACCGACACCGCGATTCCCTCCGGGATGTTGTGCAGCGAGATCGCCACCGCGAGCAGAACTCCAAGCTCCATCGAGGCGGCCGTGCCTGATACGATCACCAGGCCCTCCGGAAGGTTATGGATCCCGATCCCAAGCGCCGTGAGCAGGCCCGTGCGCTCCTCGCACAGCCGCTCCTCCTCCTCGGTCGGCGGCGGCCACTGCTGCTGCGCCGGACACGGGCCGACCTCGCGCGTCCGCTCCGGCTCATACTCGTGCGGCACCGCCACGTCGATGGCGAAGATGGCGATGCATCCCCCGAAGAACGCCGCGCTCGCGGTGATCAGATCAAGCTCCTGCACCGCGCGAGCATAGAGCTCCACGAACGAGACCGCCACCATCACCCCGGCCGCCAGCCCCAGCAGCGCTGACAGCCACGCGGGTGAGAACCTGCGCCAGAGCATCGCGATGAGCGCACCGACAACCGTGGATAGGCCGGCCACCAGGCTCAGGCCCAGGGCCGGCAGCAGGTACCCGTCCATCAACCAGCGTCCTTTCCGCCCTGCGTGTCGGGTGGTCTCACGCTCGGCCCGGCTGCCTCAGCTCCAGCTCCCCCCACGCAGCCATGGCCTCTCCCGAGATGACGATCGCGTGGCGCACGCCCTGATGACCACTCAGCCACTCGACGGCCGACTGCGCGTCCTCCGGCCCGCTTACGCGATTGCCGCCGGCCGTCGCGAGGGCATCTGCCAGCGCACCATCGTCGGCGGCCACAATCACCGCATCGGCCCGTCCTCCGCTCGCTGAATGTCCGACCGTCCCCGATGACGTGCACATCGCCATCTCCCCGGCGGGCACGGCCACTGCCAGCTTCCCGGTCCACGGTGATCGGCCCGCGTCGATCCCGATCACGCGCTCGCGGCCGCTGATAATGTACAGGTCGCCGCCGTTCTCGACGATGACCTCCGCGCTGCTGTGGGCCAGTTCGCGTGCCACATACTCGGCCACCGCTCCGGCCACGGCGGCCATCGGCCCGGTGCCGGCTGCTCTGGCCGCCTCGTACATCGACGCCACGAGCCCGCGCGCGTCATCGGGAATCGCAAGCGGAGACCGCGACGTGAGAAACTCCGGGTGCATGACCGCGTGGCTCTCGATGGCTCGCCGGGCCTGACGCGCCGCCCTCCTCGCCTCGTCGCGAAGTTTCTTTTCCGCGAGCACCAGCAAGTCGGTCTCGCCCACGGCCACCTCGAAGCGCACGAGATCCGCGGCCCCGATCGTTGTCCTGTACGTCCGTCGTTGATGTCGCATGATTGTTGCACGGTACTTTCCTGATGGTCCGGTCACATCCCTGCGTGGCGGCACCCTGTCCCTTATGCCTACTGGCCCGGAATCGCGGATTGCGCTGTCTTGACTCGGCGCGGGCTTTCTGATATCGTCAACTGTACCCTTCGTTTCGGGCCGATTCTGGGGCGCTACGGGCGTCCACGGCAGCGCAGTCAGATGGGGAGTGACGCGACATAGACAGGTCCTACCGAGTCAATGAGCGCATTCGCGCACCGCAGGTGAGGGTCATCGCACCCGACGGTGAGCAGATTGGCATCATGCCGACGAAGCAGGCGCTGGCTGAGGCACAGAAGCGAAACCTGGACCTCATTGAAGTCGCTCCAAACGCGAACCCGCCTGTGGCCCGTATTATGGACCACGGCAAGTTCCGCTACGAGCAGCAGAAGAAGGCCAAGGAAGCGAAGAAGAAGTCGCGGCAGATGCAGCTCAAGAACATCCGGGTCCGGCCCAACACCGACGAGCACGATATCAACTTCAAGATACGCAACGCCTGTCGCTTCCTGAAAAAGGGCGACATGGTCAAGTTCAACGTCATCTTCAGGGGCCCGGAGCTGCGGCACAAGGATCGCGGCCGTGAGCAGCTCGAGAAGTTCATCGAGGGCTGCGCCGAGGTGGGCGAAGTGGAGCAGCCGCCACGCATGGACGGCCGCCGCATGACTATGGTTCTTCGGCCCAAGTCCGAGGACTGATCCGCCGCGCAGGAAGGCAATCTTATACCAGCCGACCGGGGCGAGCCTCGGTCGGCCGGGTTTTCTATGCATAACGGGTCGGCCATTCTCGGCCGTTGAAAGGATTGATGGCAGTGGCCAAGATGAAGACCAAGAAGGCGGCCGCCAAGCGCTTCAAGCGCACCGGCAGCGGCAAGCTGATGTACACCAGCCAGGGGCAGAACCACGCCTCGATGGCCAAGAACGCGCGCCGCCAGCGACGGCTTCAGCAGGCGAAGGAGCTTTCCGGCAAGGACATGAAGAACATCGAGCAGCTCCTGCCCTACGACTGAGCCCGCACCGCAGCACTCAGCAGTGTCGATTCACCGCCACCGCACCGTCGGTGGCTGAAGGGAAGACCATTCGATGGCGCGAGTGAAGACAGGATATGTCCGGCGTCGCCGGCATAAGAAGATCCTCAAGGCAGCCAAGGGCGCCTGGGGCGGCAGGCATCGCCTCTTCAAGTCCGCGGCCGAGACCGTCGTGCGGGCGGGGGCATTCGCATGGCGGGACCGCCGCCGCAGGAAGCGTGACTTCAGGCGGCTGTGGAACGCCCGCATCAACGCCGCAGCGCGCGCGAACGGGACGAACTACAGTCGTCTGATCGGCGGGCTGAAAAAGGCCGGCGTCGAGATTAACCGCAAGATGCTCGCGAAGATGGCGATGGAGGATCCCGAGGCCTTCGCCAGCGTCGCCGAGATCGCCAAGCAGGAGATGTCCGCGTAAGCTCCACCGGGCCAGCTCGGTCCGGAGGATGCGCCTGCCTTGATAATCGAGAGCACGCATAATCAGCACGTTAAGCGGCTGCGCGCCCTCGCTTCCCGCAAGGGGCGGCGGACCCACCGGCAGTTTCTTGTCGAGGGCGTTCGGGCCCTCGAGGAGGCGGTGGAGGGGCGTCTGCGACTCAACACCGTGGCGCTGTGCCCGGATCTGCTCTCAGGTGAGCGCGCCGACCAGCTTGCCGCAGAGCTTGCTGCGACCGGAGCGCAGGTGCTGCAAATCGCGGAGGAGCCATTCCGGTCCCTCAGCCAGGTGCAGTCGCCCGAGGGCGTTGCGGCGGCCGTCGAGATCCCTGACACGAGTCTGGAGGACCTGCCTGCCGACGCCGATCTGATCGTCGCTGCGGTCGATCTGCGAGACCCCGGCAACATGGGCTCGCTGCTCCGCGCGGCGGATGCGGCTGGAGCACAGGGCATGGTAGCCGCCGGCTCGTGCGTGGATCTCTACGACCCGAAGGTCGTGCGGGCGACGGCCGGCTCGATCTTCCACCTACCGGTGGTAACGGGCGTCAGCCCGAACGCAGTGGAGGAGTGGGCAAGGCGCAGCGAGATCGCCACTGTGGCGGCCTGCCTCGAAAATGCGAAGCCGCATAGCAGGATTCGTTACCCGCTGCGCACCGTGGTGATGGTCGGCAATGAGGCGAACGGCCTGCGGGAGGACGTGGCCAGGAAGGCCGATCTGCGTGCTTACATCCCGATGCCCGGGCGCGCCGAGAGCCTCAATGTGACGGTGGCCGCCGGGATTCTCATCTGGGAGATCCTCAGACAACGAGGTCGCATCTGAAAGACGCTGACGGAGAGAAGTAGGCGCGGAAGGATGGTCGGCACCGGTTCGGTGCCAAGAGAGGGACGCCATGGGCTGAAAGCGTCCCGACCTGCACCGCGCTGAAGTTCGCTCCCGAGTCGCAGGCTGAAGGGTCCGACCGACGCACCCGGACCTGCGTAGGCCCAGCCGGCGCTCCGCCGTTACCGGAGCATTCCCACCCGACGGGTGGTATAGCGGAGGCCCCGTGCTTTCGTCCCTGGGACGAGAGTCGGGGTCTTTTTGCGTGAAGACAGTTAGCTCTGACGTGCGAGTCCGATCAGGAGGAAGCGCCATGGAGAACAGACTGCGAGACATGGCCGAAGCGGCGAGAAAGGCGCTTCGCGAGGCCACCAGCCTCGATGAGCTTGAGGAGGCGCGGATCAAGTATCTCGGCCGAAGTGGCCTGCTGCGCGAGATTCAGCAGGGGATTCGCGACATCGCCGAGGAGCTTCGTCCGCAGGTCGGCAGAATGATCAACGAGACGCGCAACGAACTCGAGCGGCTGCTCGAGAAGCGACGCGAGGCCCTGGAGGCGGGCAGGGTCCACGAGCGGGCGGGGACCGACCGCATTGACGTGACGCTGCCCGGACGCGCCCAGCGCGTCGCCGGCAGGCATCCGCTGCTCGCCACGCTCGATGATATGCTGGAGATCTTCCTCGGCCTCGGCTACACCATCGCCGAGGGGCCGGAGGTCGAGACGTACTACTACGGCTTCGAGGCCCTGAACTACCCTGCCGACCACCCGGCGATGGACGAGCAGATGACCTTCTATGTCACCGACGACATGCTCCTGCGCAGCCAGACGTCGACGGTACAGATCCGGGTGATGGAGCGCACCAAGCCCCCGGTGCGGGTCGTCGTGCCGGGCCGCTGCTTCCGCCGCGACACGCTCGACGCCACGCACAGCCACACATTCCATCAGCTCGAGGGCCTGTGCGTTGACGAGGGCATCACCTTCGCGGACCTGAAAGGCACCCTGCTGGCATTCGCCCGCGGGATGTTCGGCGAGGAGGCACAGGTGCGTTTCCGGCCTGACTTCTTCCCGTTCACCGAGCCGAGCGCCGAGTTCGCCGTGACGTGCTTCGTCTGCTCCGGCGAGGGCTGCCGGGTGTGCAGCGGCACCGGCTGGATCGAGCTCGGCGGCGCCGGGATGGTCGATCCGAACGTGCTTGAGGGCGTCGGGTACGATACCGAGCGCTACACAGGCTTCGCGTTCGGAGTCGGCATCGAGCGATTCGCGATGAACCGATACGGCATCCCCGACATGCGACTGCTCTACAGCGGCGACATGCGCTTGCTGCGCCAGTTCTGATGTCGGCACGAGGGCCTGGCTCTCGCAGACCGCCGGCCTGACGCACAGCGGAGGAGAGGACTATGCGAGTTCCATATACCTGGTTGCTTGAGTACCTGAAGACGGAGATTCCGGCCGAGGAGCTGGCCGAGGTGCTGACGATGGGCGGGCTCGAGGTTGAGGAGGTCGAAGAGTGGACCTCGGCCGATGGCGAGGCCACCGATCAGGTGCTGCTGACCTCGGTCACCTCGAACCGCGGCGACCTGCTTTCCATGGTCGGCGTTGCGCGCCATGCGGCGGCGCTGCTCGACTGCGAGTTCGAGATGCCCGACTATCATATCCCGGCCATCGAGAACCCCAACCGCGCCGATGCGGACCTCACGCAGGGCGACAGCCGTATCACCATCGAGGATCACGAGGGCTGCCCGCGCTACAGTGCGCTGCGACTGGTGGGCGTGGAGGTGCGTGAATCGCCCCAGTGGATGAGGCACCGGCTTGAGGCAGCGGGCGTTCGCCCGATCAACAACGTGGTCGACGCGACAAACTACGTGCTGTGGGAGCTCGGCCAGCCGCTGCACGCGTTCGACCACAAGCTCCTGGTGGACGGGCATATCATCGTGCGTCGCGCCGAGCCGGGCGAGAAGCTCGTGACCATCGATGGGGTCACCCGCGAGCTGACGCGTGACGATCTGGTCATCGCTGACCCGAAGGGCCCCGTGGCGCTCGCTGGCGTCATGGGCGGAACCGACACCGAGATGCGAGATCGCACCAAGAACGTGCTGCTTGAATCCGCGCACTTCAACCCGACGATGATCCGCCGGACCGCGCAGCGCCTCGGGCTGAGCACCGAGGCATCATATCGCTTCGAGCGGCATGTGGATCCGAATCTCACGCTGCCGGGCATGGCCCGTGCGGCGAAGCTGATCGAGCAGATGGCGGGCGGAGATGTCGCGGGGCCCGCGATGGACGTGCGCAGGGAGGAGTTCGCGCCGCGCAGCATCGAGATGCGCCCCGCGCGCACCAACTACGTGCTGGGGACAGAGCTTCCTACCGACGAGCAGGTCGAACTGCTCGAGCGCATCGAGTTCGAGGTCAAGCGCGAGAAGCTGGAGCAGCCCGAGGGCTTGGAGCAGGCCTGGTTGCGCCCGGTGCCCGAGAGCGCGCAGGCGGCCGAGCGCCTGACGGTCCGGGTCCCGACGAGCCGCCCTGACATCGAACGGGAGATCGATCTCATCGAGGAGATCGCGATCATCCACGGCTACAACAACATCCCCACCACGCTTCCCGTCAATACGAGCGGCGCGGGAACGCGCACGCGGCTGCAGAAGCTCGAACAGCGGGCGAGCGAGGTCATGCGCGCGGCGGGGCTGTGCGAGAACATCAGCTACTCGATGATGGGAAGCCGCGACCTCGACTTCCTCTGCATTCCCGAGGATGCCCGCGAGCGCGAGACGCTCTGTCTGCGCGATCCGGCCGCCGAGAATCAGGAGCTGATGCGCACCACGCTGCTGCCGGGACTTCTCTCTGCGGCGCAGCGCAATGTGCATCAGCGGGTCGAGGATGTAGCCTTGTTCGAGATCGGCCGCGTTTTCATCGACCGTGGGGAGCTGCAGCTGCCGGCGGAGGAGAAGCGGCTCTCGGCCATCACGCTGGGAAGCGCGCGCACATCGACGTGGAATCTCCCCGATCAGTACGAGAAGATGGACTTCTTCTGGCTCAAGGGCGTCATCGAGCAGCTGCTCGAACGGCTGCACATCAAAGACGCCAGCTTCGAGCGCGCCGAGCATCCCTCAATGCATCCCGGGCGCACCGCGAGGATCATCGTCGACGGCGAAGCGGTGGGCTACATCGGCGAGGCGGCGCCGGACGTGCAGAAGACGTACGACCTCCCCGAGCCGGCGGTTCTCGTGGAGATCGACTTCGACACGCTGCTCGACCACGCTCATCTTCTCGCGCAATACGAGCCTCAGCCGCGCATGCCCGCGGCCATTCGCGACGTTGCGCTCGTCGTCAACGATGACGAGAAGCACACCGCCGCGAGGCTGGTCAACGTCGCGGAGCAGCATGGCGGTGAGTTCCTGCAGGAAGTCCGGGTGTTCGACGTCTATACCGATGCCGAGCGGCTCGGGGAGAATCGCAAGTCGGTGGCGATGCGGCTGACCTTCCGGCATCCTGAGCGGACGCTGCGCGATGAGGAGGTCGACGAGGCGGTGAATCGGATCACCAATCAGCTCAGGCGTAAGCTTGGTGCCGAGGTGCGCACCTGGTAGGTCGGGACGGCTCACCGGCGGGGGGCAGTGTTCTGCGGCAGGGCAGCCCGCACGGCGCCCTGCCGCCTGTGTGTCAGCGTCAGTAATAGACCTGCTGGTAGCTTCCGAGCCGCGCGCCGCCGCGTCCCAGCGTCCAGTCCCTGGCCTCGGAGGGGAACGCCTTGATTCCGAGGTTGAGGCGAAGCTCGTCCAGCTCCTTGTTGTAGGTGAGCGCTGCGGTCCAGCAGTGCAGGTCGCGCTCCAGCCGCAGGTTCATCTCGTCGATCTCGCCGCGGTAGCCGCTCCACGTGGTCAGCGCCTGCAGCCGCCATTTCCGGTCGAGACGCCAGTCCAGTTCCAGGTCCGCGTCCGAGAGCTTCCCGTCGTCGAGATCGTAGCGGGATGAGAGCGCCATGTACAGGTCCGACGGTGTCGCATGGGTCCAGCGAACCTGTAGCGGGCGCCACAGCGAGCGATCCAGCGAGAAACCGGCCACAAGCTCGATCCGATCGCGGTCGGACGGCGTCATATAGCCCCGCAGCCTCAGTTCGCGCCAGCGTTCATCGAAGAAGTCGTAGCCCCCGGTCAACTCGAAGCGAGAGAGGTTCTCGACCTGCCGCACGAGCGAGAAGGTCAGGTCGTTGTACTTGCCGGAGTAGCTGCGGCGCAGTGGCGAGAAGCCCTCGACCGTGGCGTAGCTGTGCGCCAGGCGCGCGAACCAGTGCGCGCCGAGATCGCCCTCCAGGCTGGTGCGGGTGCCCACGTTAAACTGCGCGGAGCCCTCGCTGTAGACCGCCTGGTCGAAGGTGCCCGCGGCGGTCAGCGTGTAGTTGTCGCCAAGCTCGATTCGGTCGCCGCCGAGGTCGGTCTCCATCGACGCCATGGAGACCTCCTCCTCGTCGGGATGCTGCACGAAATGCCCCGCCCGAGCCTGCGCGCGAACGGGGACGATCCCCAGCAGCTTCCAGTCGCCGAGCCGCCGGCTGTCGGTGTTGAAGACGATCTCGGGGAGGCGGTCGAGGCCAAAGCCCGGCTGCTCGCCCTCGAAGTCCCAGCGTCGCTCGGCCGCGAGCGCCCAGTCATACCAGCTCCCGCGGTCCTGATACTGGAAGTCGGTCTCGAGGGTCTCGTCCGCCGCGCGACCGCTGCCGAAGTCGGAGCGCCGGAGGACCGCGCGTAGATCGAAGCTCGCATCGCCGGGCATCCGTTGACGATGGCTGAGGTTGGTCGTCCAGCGGTCACTCGACGAGAACGCGCTGTCGGTGGATGAGGTGTCGAAGCCCAGTGTGGTCGTGAACATCGCCTCTTGCAGCCGCAGCGTCATGTTGCCCGCGAGCGACTGTGT
>JALGTR010000197.1 GCA_029821265.1 Candidatus Zipacnadia bacterium | reverse complement strand
GGCGCGCTGCACCTGTGTTTCACGGCGCTGTCGATCTTCGGCACGAAGAGCTTCGGCGAGGTCGTGACTCCCACGTTGGATCTGCTCGACCGCGGAGGAAAGAGCTGGCACGATCCGCTGGCTGCGACCCTGCGCAAGCTTGCCGAGCGCGAGGAGCAGACCCGCGGCTCCCGGGAGCGGAAACTTGAGGCCGCTCGCGATCGCTTCTACCGCGGTGATATCGCCGACGACCTCGTCGCCCGGTACGAGGAGACGGGATCATTCCTCCGCAAACGCGACCTCGAAGCCCACGAGACCGTCGTCGAGCCGCCGGTCTCGATCCGATATCGTGACTACACAGTGCACAAGTGCAACACCTGGACTCAGGGGCCGGTCCTCTGCCAGACGTTGCGGCTGCTGGAGGGCTTTGACATCGCGCAGATGCAGCATCTTTCGGCCGATCACATCCATCTGCTGACGGAAGCGATGAAGCTGGCCTATGCCGACCGCGACACGTACTACGCCGACCCTGAGTTTGCCGACGTACCGCTTGCCGGCCTGCTCTCCGACGAGTACACGGACCTTCGGCGCGGTCTCATCGACATGGGGCGGGCGTCGCATGAGAGGCGGCCGGGCGATCCGACCGGCATGCGGCCGCTGCTGATGACAGCCGGCCCGGGCGCGCATGACGTGAGCACGCCGATCTCGGACACCACCACATGCGTGGTCACAGACCGTTGGGGCAACATGGTGGCCGCCACGCCCAGCTGCAATCTCGTCGGCAACGAGCCCGATCCGCGTACCGGCATCACGCAGGGAAACCGCCTCCGGTGCATGAACACCACGCCGACACATCCAAATCGCATCGAGGCGGGCAAACGCCCGCGCATCACACTCACCCCCACCCTCGTAACCTGCGACGATAGGCCGATGATCGCAATATCCGTCGCCGGCGGAGATCTGCAGGATCAGACCACTCTCAACGTGCTGATCAACAGCGTGGAGTTCGGCATGGAGCCGGCCGAGGCCGTCACCGTGCCCCGGTTCAGCACTGATCACATGGAGAACTCATTCGACTCTGACCCGGATCGGGATGCGGCCTTCAAGGCCCCGGGAAGCCTTCAGGTCAACGACGACGTGCCCACCGACGTGCTCGACGAGCTTTCTGCGCGCGGTCACGACCTGTCCACCACCAACGGATACATCGCGATGCCCGTGATGCTCTCAGTAGACCCGGAGACCGGCCTCATCCGCGCAGCGGGTGATCCGAAGGCCGGACGCCACGCCGCCGCGCTCGAGCAATAAATGCCCGTAAGGAGAGATCAACGATGCAGCGCCGCGAGATTCAGCCAGAATCCGTCCCCGCGCCGGTCGCCGAGTACGCCCAGTGCGTCGAGGTTCAGGGCGGTCGCACCCTGTACATCTCAGGCCAGGTTGCCATCGACGCCGAGGGGAATCTCGTCGGCGAGGGAGATATGCGCGCGCAGACCAGGCAGGTCCTCGGACACATTCGGGCGATCCTGCAGGAGGCGGGCGGCGATATGGGGGATATCGTGAAGCTGACGACATACCTGACGGACATGGACAACTACGCCGCCTTCTGCGAGGTCCGGTCGGAGTTCATCCCCGAGCCCTACCCGGCCGCCACCCTGGTGGAGGTCAGCGCGTTGGTTCGCCCGGAGTGGCTCCTTGAGGTGGAGGCAATCGCAGTCTTGCCGGAGCGTTGAGAGCCCACACCGGTTCCGTCAGACGGGCAGTGGAATCGGTCAGCGGCGGTCGAGTGTGGAGGAAGATCGGCACAAACACACTGAAAAGCCCCCTCGAAAGAGAGGGGGCTTTTCATTACTTCTGGCGGGGCTGACGGGATTTGAACCCGCGACTTCCAGCTTGACAGGCTGGCACTCTAAACCGCTGAGCTACAGCCCCGCCGAAACCTGATTGCAAACGTGGCTCGTTGCGTCTGGACCTATAGATTAGCAGAAACAGTCCACGCTGTCAACAGCTGTTTCGCCCCGCTGCGGCCGCCGGTTGACTTCGGCACGACCATCGCATACAATTCCACCGCCATGCGCAGAGGGATGGTGGCCGGGGCCAGCGCTCGGGATCGCGGGAGAATCGCAGCCATGTTTCGCAGTTCGCAGCGTGGGATGACGCCCACCGAGACGCTCATCGCCGCCGTGGTCGTCGCGGGCATCGCCCTTCTTCTGGTTACGCGACTGACCGAGGAACCCACCGGGGAGGCCCGGAATACGACGATCGAGCGTATCACCACCCTCATGGACGCCCTCGAGAAGTACGCTATCGATAACGGTGGCCTCTTCCCCACCACGGACCAGGGCCTGGAAGCGCTGCTGCACAAGCCCGTGGAGGAGCCTGTTCCGCACCGTTACCGCGGCCCGTACATCGACAGCTCCGATACGCTGATCGACGGCTGGGGCGTCCCGTTCCATTACGTCAGCCCGGGCGGTGAGCGGCGTCCCTACGACCTGTGGTCCAACGGTGCCGATCGAGCCGAGGGTGGCGAGGATGAGAATGCGGACGTTCAATCATGGAACCGCGACAGCCTGATCCCATGAGCCGGAGGTTCCCCGCACGCGTGTCTCACCCGGCGCTCATTCTCGGCTTACTGCTGTCCGTGACTGCGGCCGCGCAGGACATCGAGCTGCCCCCTGACTGGACTGCGCACTCGCTGAACCCGTGCGAGGATGCGGCAACATTCAGCGCGTTTCGCACGCCTGATGATCCGGAGTTCGACTTCACAGCGTTTGAGCTGAGCACGACAGCCGGCGCGAGGGTCGAGGGGCAGAGCCTGCGCTGGCACGCCTGGCCCTCGTTGCGATCCCAGACCACGGCGCGTCTCACCTGGCTGCCTGTGATCAGTCATGAGTGCGACGCACTGGGCCTGTGGCTGAAGAACCCGAACGCCCACGACCTCGAGCTCAGGCTTGAGATTGCGGACCTCGACGGCGCGCGGTATGTCAGTGCGCCCGTCCAGCTTGCCGAGGAGACCGGCTGGCGACAGATCGTCTTCCGCATGAAAGATCTGGCCCCCGAGGGACCGGAGGATCCGCATGCAGGGATCGATTTCCCGCTACTGTCACATCTGCTGACGCTCCGTTCGCTGGAGCATGACCGCCCCCACACGGTGTACATCGACGAGATCAGGGCATTCACAGCGCCCCGCTCGTCCGCACGTCTAACGGAACTGAAGGCCCCGACGAGTCTGGTCGCCGGCGAGCGGTTGCGCGTGAGTGCCGGCTTCGAGATCGCCGATCCGTTGCCCGCCACTGCGTCGATCGAAGCAGCGCTGCACGCTCAGGGTGGTGGTCCTGTCTGTATCGAGGAGATGTCGCTTGAGGGCACGAACGGCGAACTGCGCGCGCATGCAACGCTTGATGTCCCCGCCTGGATCGCGCCAGGGCGCTACGAGTTGCGGCTCAGTTCGTCGGACCTTGGGCTGGCGGACGCACGCCCGCAGAGCATCGTTATTGGGGGCGCGCCACCGGCTGATGCTGATGCCTCCATCGATGCGTCAGTGGTTCCGCCGCAGATCATCGTTGGCGGCCACGCAATTGCCCCGACCGTCTGGGAGCTCCGGGACCAACCGGCATCTGCCCTGCCCCACGATGCCGGCGTGATCGCGGTCCCGGCGACGGTAGGCCTGCACCCCTTCGGGTGGGCAATCGGTGGCGAGAAAGCCCGCGAGGCCCTCGACCGTCGCCTCGCGGCGGTCCTCGAGCGTGCTCCAGACGCGCAGATCATCGTGCAGGTCTTCCTCGATTCTGATCCCGCATGGGACAGCGCCTATCAGGAGCAGCTTGTGCGATTCGACGGTGACATCACGGCGCCGCCGCAGGTCTTCGGGCGCAAGCGGACGTGCCCGGACCTGGTCTCGCCCGTGTGGCAGAACTATGCCCTCGAGGGGCTGCAGGCGCTGCTTGAGCACGCCCGATCGGCCGCATGGCGACATCGCGTGGTGGGCTACGAACTCCTGGCCGGCGACGTCGGCGAGTGGCGCCCCTGGGGGGCTGGCATGGGACTGGGCGATGAACAGACCTCGCTGCGCGACGGCGTCTTCCGAAGCTTCGTTATCGACCGCTACCCGGACGTAGAGAGCTTCCGGAGCGCGTGGCTGGGCCAGCGGCGGGGTGCTGAGATCACTCCCGGACCCAATCCTCCGGGCTTCGAGGTCGTCGACCTCCCCGGCCCTTTGCCGGATATGCAGGAGCCATCGCTCTACGACCCGGCCGAGGACTCGCCGATGATCGATGCGCAGCACTTCCGGGCGCTGGCGCCGATCGATTTTATCGTGCGTCTTGCCTCCATCGTGCGTGACGCGGCCCCCGGCGCGCTCGTGGGTGCGAGCTACGGACACTTCGTTCAGCATTCGGCGACAGTGTGGCGGTGGCCGCACCTGGCAGTGAGCGAGTTGCTGGAGGCGGGCGCGCTCGATTTCCTGACCGGGCCGCTTTACCGCCCCACAGACGCCTCGATGGCGCTGCCTCCGGCAGATTCAGTACGGGCGGCCGGCGCGCTTTACCTCGCCCGCGCAAGTGGCCGCAACGAGCACCCGCTCGCGCGCGCTGCAGCGTTAGCGAGCGGTGTAATCGCTGCCGCGGGCGGCCCCGGCGGCGGGGAACTGCTGCCGCGCACGGCTGATCCAGAGGTGGATGTTCTGCTCGTGAGCGACGATCTGAGCGCGCGTTTTCTGTCGGGCGAGGATGGCCTGCCAGAGGCATTACTCGCGGGCCAGCAGGATGAGCTCGCACGATCAGGGCTGGAGTGGCGCCACTGCCTGCTGCGAGATGTCATCGAAGGGCGCGCGCCTCGAGCGAAGCTCTACCTGTTCACAGACACCTTCACGATCACGCCGGAGGGAGGCCGGGCGCTCGCCCGAAACGCCTGCAGTAACGGGGCGATGCTTGTGTGGGTGTATGGCCCCGGCGCGATCGACGAGGAGCTCCTGACGGGCCGCACCATGAGCTATCTCACCGGACTCAAGCTCAGCCTGCTGCTCTCACGCGGGCCGCTGAGGGTGACGCTTGACGCGGCAGCTGCGCTTCCGGGCGTCAGCGCGCAGACATGGGGGCTGCGATCGGGATCGCCCCGCTTCTTCTGTGCCGACGAGTCCGTGGAATGGCTTGGCACAGTCGAAGGGACGGAGTTCTGCGGCTTCGCGCTCAAGAGCTTCGCAGACTGCACCTCGGTGTTCAGCGCGGCTCCGTCTCTGCCCGCGGAGGTCCTCTGCGGGCTCGCCCGCCGCGCGGGTATTACCCCGATTGCCGACGAGGCCGCGCGATCCTGGTTCGGTCACGGCACCGTCATCCTCGAGGGCGCGACTGCGCCGCGCACACTCCAGTTCGCCGAACCGGTTACGGTCAGGGACGCGATCACAGGCGATCCGATCGCGGAGGGAGCCCGTCGGGTGACGATCGACATCCCCGAGGGCGATCTGCGCACGCTGATCATATCCACCGAGTGAGGACGCTGCCGATGAACCTCGTCCACCACCTGATCGTGGCGGAGCGCCTGCGCGAGCTGCTGCAATGGCCGCACGCGATGCGCGGCCCGATGCTTCTCGGCGCGATCGCCCCTGACGCGCATACGGACGCCCCAGGCATCGACCGCCAGTCCACGCATCGGACGAACGAGGAGCCCATTGAGGCCGTGATCAGCGCGCTGCGGCCGGAGGGCTGTCTCGAAACGCCGGCCGGGCGGGCGTTCGCGGTCTCGGCTATTGGACACCTCGTCGCGGATCGCATGACGCGCAGCAATCGCTATCACCTTCCGCCCCACGCGCCGGGCGGGTTCGTGGCAGCCGATGAAACGGAGGGTGTGCCCCAGCGTGCGATCTTCGAGGCCCGAGGGGTGTCCCGCATCCTCATGCGGGCGCGAGTTGACTGCTGGCTCGATCCGCTGACTCCCGATGCCATCGATCGCAAGCGGTGGGAGATCCTCGGCCGCTATCCGTTACGAGATGCCGACGGTGATGTGGTGGTTGTTGAGCCGCTGCTGACGATCGTCGGGCTGGCGGCGGCCCGGACGGCGAGCGCCATTCACGGCTCGGACCAATGGAGCCGGCTGCTCCGCTGACGGCGGCTATAGTCACTGAAGCCTCTTCGTCCAGCGATGCCAGGCGCCGATGGTCTGGAAGCCGAGTTTCTCGTAGAGCCGAATGGCGGGAACCCGGAAGGGTTGCGTGATGAGCAGCGCGGGGCTCGCTCCGCGCTCGGCCAGCCAGTTCAGACAGGCGGTGACCACGAGTTCGCCGAGCTTCCTGCCACGCTCCTCAGGGACGACGCCGACGTATTCGATCATGCCGCCTCGCAGCCACTTCGGGTCGCGCTCATCCTCAACGGCCAGCGCCCCCGAGATAGCAACAATCCTGCCATCGCGCCAGACGACGTACCAGCCGCTCGGGTCGAACTCCGGACGACTCTGGAAGCGCTCACGAAACCAATCCGGCTCGACCTGCGCATCGAAGACGATATTCCGGCAGCAGGTCCACTGCTCGATGTCATCGCCGCCGAGCGTGGTGAGTCGATAGCCCTCGGGGGGCGTCAGCTCACGCGAGCGCCAGTCGGTGCACATCATCGTGATATTGCGTCGCTCGGGATCCTCCAGCTCATAGCCGAGCGCAGCGAGAAACCTTTCGGCGACCTCCCAGCGGCCATCAACGGTCGTCAGCGTGCAGATCGGCTGTGTGCAGATCCGGGCGAGCTGCTGCTCGCCGGCGCGGACACAACGCCGCGCCAGGCCCTCCCGACGATGCTCGGGATCAGTGGCGATCCGCCACCAGCCGATTCCCTCGCGCGCCTTCACAGCGATCGCAGCGGAGATAGGTCGCCCGTCGGCGATCGCCAGGAAGCTGGCATCGCGCAGCACGGTTTCCCCGGTCAGCGTGTCAGCAAGCTCGTCAGTCGTGGCCCACGGAACCGGCGGGTCAAGCAGGTTGAGCGGCACGCGGTTCCGGTGCTCGGCAAATGCCCGATGTATGAGCGCGGCTACCTCTTCCGCCAGCTCCGGGCGATAGCGTTCGATGCGCACCTGAGACACCTCCATGTGCATTCGACACGGGCGATGAGGAGCACTGTTCGTCTCCTCGCGGCCTGCGACCTCTCTCCGGATGGTCGGCACGGCCACGAGGCCGCGGAGTGCGCTTGCGAGGCGCGAGGCTTTATGCTATACTCATCACAACTGGAAGCGAACACCGTCGGCTGCGTGGTTCTGCAGGCGGCGACTTTTGTGTGAGGGAGTACCAGCAGCATGCCCCAGCGAGCCCATATGGAGAAGCACGTTCGGCAGACCAGGAAGCGCACTCTTCGCAACCGCCAGCGGCGACGCGCGATGAAAGAGGCCATCCGCCAGGTGGTGGAGGCGGCAGACGCCGGCGACGCCGATGCGGTGCGGGAGGCGATGCCCGTGGCGCAGAAGGCCATCGACAAGGCTGCCCGGCATGGTGTCATCCACAAGAACACGGCCGATCGGCGCAAGGCCCGGCTGGTCAGTCGCGTTCGTCGCGTGCTCGGCGAGGAGTAGGCTCCCACGCAATCGTTTCCGGGCCGGC
>JALGTR010000196.1 GCA_029821265.1 Candidatus Zipacnadia bacterium | reverse complement strand
CAGCCGCGAATACACTCGAACTGACTCGTCTTGTGATCGTGCTGACCTTCGCGACGCTGCTCTCATGTTACTGGGGCCTCGAGGCCCTGCTCGGCAGGGACATCAACATCCCGTTGATCGGCCCGTGGGCGCAGCGAAAGGCCCGCGATCTCGAGCAGGCCTGAGCCGGCTGAGCCGACGAGCCACACACGCACGATCGGCGACTATCCGTTGAACGGTATCTCCCCATACTGGTCCTTGAAGGTCGCGACCTGCGTCGCACCGGTGGCGGCGATGATCGCGAAGTAGTCTGGCGTCAGGAAGTCCGAGGGCACCTGAGACTCCCATACCAGGTCGTTGTCGCCGTCGAGCGCCAGACGCCCCATCGGATCATCCCAGTTGCGCTTGAGCAGTTCAATGGCGATCTGGCCCTGCTCCGCTGGCGTCTCACCGGGCATCCCGCCGGTGTAGGAGTGCGTGTAGACCACGCCGCGGTAGATCTGCGCGTAGACCGTAACGTCGTTGTCGTACGGCAGTTTGTAGAACCCGTCGCCCGCCTCGTAGACCAGCTCCGCGCGCTCAATCTGCTGCCTCAGAGCTTCCATGAGGGCGTCGGTGTCTCCGCCGGGGTACAGCTCCGTGGGCTCTCCCGGCTGCTCGGCCTCGAGCGTGGCCTCCCAGCGCTGAACCTGGTTTGCCCCAACCCGCGCGATCGTTTCGAGATACTCCGGGGTCGCCATGGACATCGGCACCTGACACTCCCAGAACAGCAGCAGCGAGCCATCAGGCGACTCGAGCAGGCTCAGGCGGCCCACAGGATCGTTGTAGTTGAAGCGCAGGGCCTCCAGGGCGCAGTAGCCCTGCAGCAGGCGTCGTTCGCCGGGCAGTTCGCCGAGCGGGCAGTACAGGCGCAGGAACTCCTCGTACTGGTGCGCGCTGATTGTGACCTCGTTATCATACGGGATCTCGAACGTCCCCGCCTCCGGCTCGTTGAAGCTCAACCCTGTCGCGTTCAGAAGATCACGGACAGCTCGACCGGGGATCGGCATCGGCGGATCCTCACTCGCTGGCGTGGCCAGCCATGCGGTCACGACATTCGACGGGATCGCGAACTTCGTGAGCATGCCCGAGCTCGCGAGCGTCAGGGTGTGGACGCCCACGACCTGCCCCTGCTCGTTGACCACCGGGCCGCCGCTGTTGCCCTCCTCAGCCGAGGCGTCGTGCTCGATATAGCGCCGTCCCTCCCACGTTCTGTGCGCGGTCACCGTGCCCTTGCGGATCGATATCTCCCGCAGGCCCAGCGGATGGCCGCATGCGTAGATCGTCGATGTCTCCGGCGTGCGATCCGAGTCAGCGAAATCAAGATACCGCGGCGTGTCACGCTCGATCTTCAGCAGCGCGAGGTCGAGGTCATGGTTCTCGCGCAGCACCTCAGCCGGGAACGCCATCTCCTGCGCGGTGCCTGAGTGGAAGACTACCTGCACCTGCCGTTCCGTCGCCACGATCGTTCCGCCCATTTCATCGTCAATCACCATCGACACAACGTGCGCGTTGGTGATGATCTCTCCGCGCGGTGAGATCACAAAGCCGCTTCCCGTCGAGCCCATCGGACCTTCGGGTGTCACGAGGGTGACATCGATGAGCACCACCGCGTCCTTAATCACGCTCACCGTTGCTGCGTCCATCGCATGGGCGCTCGCAGCCGCGAGCGCCATGGCGCTGGCAATCGCAACTATCGCGATCCCGGCACCCGGCTTCAGTAACCAGCGCCGACCACCGGCTCGTGAGGCGCGTCTGTTCATCGCGGACCTCCGTGTCTCGAGACTCTCAAGTCGTCTCCCGTCCCGGACGACCTTTCCTCCGCCGGCCCCTGATCTCCTTCGACTGCGCGCATTGCTGCAATCTGCATTCCAGAGAAGTCTGCAGGCCGCTCGGGCCCGCTCTGAGCTGATTGCCGGAATTAGTGGGAACTTGGAGGGATTGCCCCGTCAGATGGCGAAACGTGGCACGAAGGGCCTGATGTCCCCATTGCGGCGGCATACCTTCTCACACAGCTTTGGCCAACAGAAGAGACGAGGAGCGTACTGGCATGACCAACGAGCAGGTTTCGATTCTACAGGATCTGATCTTCCGTACAGTGCCCGGCGATCTCGCCGACAAGATGGACGAGTTCCGGGCAGAGATGAAGGACGCATACAGTTCGGCGGATGCTGACGGAAAGGCCGATATCGCGGAGACCATCGCGGAGAGCGCCATCGACCTGAAGTCGGTTCTCGCGGACTGGAATCTGCGCTCCGAGGATCGCTACGGCAACGCGATCGCCACGGACGAGCAGCTTGACGAGCAGTTTGAGGCCAACGTGAAGCTTCTGAAGGACCTCGGCGCCGATGACGAGGCGAAGCGGGCGCAGGCCGAGGTCGAGCAGCTTGCGCAGAGCAACCTCGTGAAAATGACGCGCATGACCATGGCCGGCGAGCTGAACACGTGGTGGGGCAACGACTACGCCATCGGCCTGCGCAAAGCGATGCAAAAGGGCGCCATCCTCGTCACGACCAACCCGGTTCTGGTGGATATCGCTCGCCGCGAGCAGCCGGAGATCTGGACCCCGGTGCGCGACCAGCTGCGCGAGGAGTACGGTCAGGCCTGCGATCCGGTGACGCTCGCGTACGCGATGACCATCCAGGTCGTGCTGAGCAACGCCCGCCTGCTGCGCCCCATCTGGGAGATCACCGACGGCGCTCTCGGCTACGTCAGCCTCCAGCTCAACCCCAATGAGGCCTCCAACGCCGACAAGATGGTCGATGAGGCCCAGTGGGTCTACGGCCAGATCGAGGACGAACTCGGCGGCACGCCGAACACGGTCTTCAAGGTTCCCGGCACTGCGGCCGGCATTGAGGCGGCCGAGCGCCTGACGGCCAGCGGCATGGGCGTGAACGTGACGGTCAACTACTCGCTGCCCCAGCAGATCGCCTTCGCGGGCGCGATCGAGGCCAACAGCACCGCTCCGTTGAGCTTCCGCACCCAGATGGACGGGCGGCTCGACGATCCTGTCGGCGAGCAGCTCGAGGAAGCAGGCGTCGAGGACTGGGAAGAGGTCAAGAAGTGGGCGACCACGGCCATCCGCCAGCGGGAGTACCGTATGCTCAACCATCCGCCGCGCGAGGGCGGCCTGGGCTTCAGCAAGAGCTACCCGCTCGCCGCATCCGGCCGTGGCCCGTGGAACATCGAGCGCGGCACCAACAACGGCCCGGTTCCGAACTTCATCACGATCTTCCCGGACAAGGCCGAGGATTACGACTCCGAGCCGCGCGAGATAGACCCCAACGGCATCTGGACCGAGCTGCCCGATGGCTATCTCGACAAGCTCATGAAGAGCAGCATCTTCCGGCAGGCATACGAGCCGGATGGCATGACCCCGGAGGAGTTCATCGACTTCGTCCCCTCTCAGCGCACCCTGAAGGGCTTCTCCGAGACCTACGAGGAGTTCCTGCACTGGGTCTGCGAGGCGTGAGGGGCACCTGACGCGAGATCACTCGGCGGCCCCGCCACCCCGGCGGGGCCGCTTCCTGTCCGCGATCAGGCCGCCGGACGGGCGCCTGAACACTGTTGTTAATTCGGGCGTCACAAAGCGAGGAGGGCGAGGAACCACCGACTGCCGTCACCACGTGGGCTGCGACGTGTCACCATCGCCCCCGAATGATTGACCTACGAACACATGTTTGATACAATTGCGACGTGTCGGTTGACCTCTGCGGGGCGGTCGGCTGCGCGTCTTTGCTGTCTTCGGAGGTTCCCTTCGTGTCCGATACCATCCGGATCCGTGGCGCCCGCCAGCACAACCTGCGCGACGTCGATCTCGACCTCCCCAGGGGCAAGCTGATCGCCTTCACCGGAGTCAGCGGCTCGGGCAAGTCCTCGATGGCCTTTGACACGATCTTCGCCGAGGGCCAGCGACGGTACATCGAATCGCTCTCCAGCTACGCCAGACAGTTCCTCCAGGATCTGCCCAGCCCTGACGTCGACGAGATCGAGGGCCTCGCCCCGACGATCGCCGTGGACCAGGCGGCGCGCAGCCACAACCCACGCTCCACGGTCGCAACCGTTACGGAGATCTATGACCACCTGCGCGTCCTCTACGCCGCCATCGGCGTTCCGCACTGCCCTCGCTGCGGGCGGCGGATCGGCAGCCAGTCGCGCGACGCCATCATCGCCCGGATCATGTCCCTCCCCGAGGGAGCGAACGTGCAGATTCTCGCCCCTGTCGCGCGGCGGCAGAAGGGGCAGTTCCAGGATCTCTTCGAGGACATGCTTCGCCGTGGATGGGCCCGAGCGCGCGTCGATGGCGAGATCATCGAGTTGCGAGACCCGCCAGAGCTTGACCGCCAGCGCTTCCACGACATCGAGATCGTCACCGACCGCGTCACGATCATGTCCCGCTATCGCACCCGGATCGCCGACGCGGTCGAGCAGGCGCTTGAGCTGTCAGAGGGCTCGGTCATCGCCGCGGTTGAGGACCACGAGGATCTGATGCTGTCGAGCCGCTTCGCCTGCGCAGACTGCGGCATCAGCTTCGAGACGCCCACCCACGCGCACTTCTCGTTCAACAGCCCCAGGGGCATGTGCCCCGACTGCGACGGCCTCGGCGAACGTCGCGACTTCGACCCCGACGCCATCGTCAGCGACCCGGATCTGTCGCTGCGACAGGGCGCCATTGAGCTCATGCAATCGACCTCCAACGCAAAATGGCGCCACTGGCTCGAGGGCGTCGCCCGGCACTACGGTTTCACGCTCGATACCCCCTGGCGCGAGCTGACCGACGAGCAGCGACACCACCTACTGCATGGCTCCGAGGGCGAGCTTATCGAGTTCGAGTTCAGGCACCCCCGGCATGGCTGGGAGTGGAAGCACGCCGATCCGTGGGACGGCCTCATGGCCCATCTGATGCGCCGCTACAGGCGCCTGAAGGCCCGCTCTCTGCGCCGGAAGTTCGAGCAGGCCATGCGCACCGGCGTGTGCGCCAGTTGCCAGGGCAAGCGACTGCGGCCCGAGAGCCTGGCCGTGACCGTCGGCGGCGCCTCGATCGGTGATGTCGCGCAGATGACCATCGGCGATGCGCGTGACTTCTTCGACCGGCTTGAGATCTCCGAGGCCGAGGCGATCGTTGCCGAGGACGCGCTCGCGGAGATCCGCGCGCGACTGGGCTTTCTGTGCAGCGTGGGCCTGGAGTACCTCACCCTCGACCGCACAGCCCCCACGCTTTCGGGCGGCGAGGCGCAGAGGATCAGGCTCGCCGGCCAGGTCGGCAGCGGCCTCGTGGACGTCCTCTACATCCTCGACGAGCCCAGTATCGGCCTGCACCATCGCGACCAGGCGCAACTGCTCAAGACCCTCGAGCACCTGCGCGACACGGGCAACACGATCATCGTCGTCGAGCATGACGAGCAGACCATTCGGGCGGCCGATTACGTCGTGGACTTCGGCCCCGGCGCCGGCCAGCGCGGCGGCGAGATCGTTGCGATGGGCACACCGAAGCAGATCGCCCGCCGCACCGCGTCGCTTACGGGCAAATACCTCTCCGGCAGGCTCGAGATCCCGATGCCAGAGCAGCGGCGCAACGGTAACGGCGAGCGTCTGGTGATCCGCGGGGCCCGGCACAACAATCTCCGTGACCTTGACGTCGAGTTCCCGCTCGGCCGCTTCATTGCCATCACCGGCGTCTCCGGGTCAGGCAAGAGCTCGCTGGTGACCGACACCGTCTACCCCGCCCTCGCGAGCGAACTGCAGGGCGCACAGGCCGAAGCTGGCGATCATGACGCCATCGACGGCCTCGACGCGCTCGAGAAAGTGGTCCTCATCGACCAGAACCCCATCGGTCGGACCCCGCGGAGCAACCCCGCGACCTACGTGGGCGTCTTCGACCACATACGCGCACTGTACTCGCAGCTTCCCGAATCGCGCCAGCGCGGATACAGGCCCGGGCGCTTCAGCTTCAACGTCGAGGAGGGGCGCTGCAGCGCCTGTGACGGCCACGGGGCCATCAGGCTCGAATCTGACTTCCTCGCGGACGTCTGGGTCGAGTGTGAGGCCTGCCACGGTCGGCGCTTCGATGAGGAGACGCTCAGGATCCGCTATCGGGAGAAGAACATCGCCGACGTCCTCGAGATGGAGGTCGGCGAGGCGCTGGAGCATTTCGCCAACCAGCCGAAGATCAGGCGCATGTTGCAGATCATGGCGGACGTCGGGTTGGGCTACATCAAGCTCGGGCAGCCCGCGCCCACCCTCTCCGGCGGCGAGGCCCAGCGCGTGAAGCTTGCCGAGGAGCTTGCCCGGCCGCGCAACGCCCGCACGATGTACATCCTCGACGAACCGACGACCGGCCTGCATTTCGCCGACGTGCAGCACCTGCTGCGCGTGCTCCATCGCTTCGTCGACGAGGGCCATACGGTCGTTGTCGTCGAGCATCACCCGGACATCATCAAGAGCGCCGACTGGGTGATTGACCTCGGCCCGGAGGGTGGAGCGGACGGTGGTCGCGTCGTGGTGTGCGGCACACCCGAACAGGTCGCTGAGTGCGCGCAGTCGCACACCGGTGCGATGTTGCGCGAGGTGCTGGGCTCGGGCGAGGTCGAGCGTCCTGACGTCGCCTCGGCGCGCCGGCGCAAGAACGTGAAGACGGGCGACATCGAGGTCTTCGGGGCGCGTGAGCATAACCTGCGCTCTGTCGATGTGAAGATCCCGCGACACAAGCTTACCGCGATCTCGGGCGTTAGCGGCTCCGGCAAGACCTCGCTGGCACTGGACACCATCTACGCCGAGGGGCAGCGACGCTACGTGGAATCGCTGTCATCCTACGCGCGCCAGTTCGTTGGCCAGATCGACAGGCCGAAGGTCGATCGAATCACCGGCCTGCCCCCCGCGATCGCCATCGATCAGAAGCAGCCCTCCCACAACCCGCGCTCGACCGTCGGAACGGTCACGACCATCTACGACTACATGCGCGTGCTCTATGCGCGAATCGCCGTGCCACACTGCCCGGAGTGTGGCGCCGAGGTCGGCTCCAGGACGCAAGACCAGATCGGCGGCGAGATCTTCGCCGACTTCCGGAACCAGCGGGTGCTCGTGCTGGCGCCCGTACAGCCGCGCGGCAATGAGGAGTGGGCCGACCTCTTCGAGCGCCTCCAGCGGCAGGGCTGGGTGCGCGTACGCATCGACGGCGAGGTCCAGCGCCTGCCGGTCGAACGGACCATCCGGCGCCGCAGGCGCCACACCGTCGAGGTCGTTGTTGACCGCATCGAACTGAGCGACGGTCGCCGTTCCCGGCTGACGGAGGCCGTGGAGACCGCGCTGGAGATCAGCGGCGGCCGATTGACCATCGCCGCAGACGACGGTGCCGAGCGCGACTTCTCCCAGCACCACTCATGCGAGGCCTGCGGCGCGGCGTACGAGCCGCTCACGCCCCGCACCTTCTCCTTCAACCATCGCGCCTGGCTCGGTGCTGGAGCAACTGCTCGAGGCAGTCGCCGGCGAATCAGGCTTTGATCTGGACACCCCGTTTGAGGAGCTCGCCGACGAGCATCAGCGCCTGGTCCTCTACGGGACGGGAGACCGCGAGCTGCGGGTGAACGATCGGCTCATCGCGCGTTTCCGCGGACTCGTCCCGTCGATCGAGGAGACCAGCCGGCTCAGTTCGCGCTTTCGAAAGCGCGTCGGACGCATTCTGCGCGACCTGCCGTGCCCGACCTGCAATGGCGGGCGCGTCAACGCCGAGGCCGCCGCAGCCCGCTTCCGGGGCCGCACCATCGTCGAGCTCTGCAGCGAACCGCTGAGCGAAACGGCCGCGTTCTTCAGCAGCGTCGAACTGAGCGAGCGCGAGCACGACCTGACCGGCGAGATCCTCGAGGAGATCACCCGCCGCCTGCGGCTGCTCGACGAGGTTGGCCTCGGCTACCTCACGCTCAACCGCTCGGCGCCGTCGCTGTCCGGCGGCGAGAGTCAGCGCGTGCGGCTCGCCGGACAGATCGGCTCAGGCCTCACGGGCGTGCTCTACGTCCTCGATGAGCCAACCGTCGGCGTGCATCCGAGCGACAACGAGCGCATGCTGCAGGCGCTGAAGGACCTGCGTGACCTCGGCAACACCGCGCTCGTCGTCGAGCATGACGAGCAGACCCTGCGCGAGGCCGATCACTTGATCGACCTCGGCCCCGGCTCGGGCCCTGACGGCGGCGAGGTCATCGCGTCCGGAACGCCCAACCAGGTCATGCGCCGGAAGACGTCGCAGACCGGCCAGTTTCTCGCCGGTGAGCTTCAGGTGCCCGTGCCGGCCGAGCGTCGCCCTGTCTCCGGCCCCCCGCGCAACGGCGATCCACAGGAGGGCTGGCTGAGCATCATCGGCGCGCGCCATCACAACCTTCGGAACATCGACGCCCACTTCCCGCTCGGCGTCCTGACCTGCGTCACCGGTCCGTCCGGTTCGGGAAAGACCTCGCTGGTCAACGAGATCCTGTATCCGGAGCTGGCGTACCACCTGCACGGCGCGCAGGATGTTGGTGGCCCGCACAGGCGCATCCTCGGGCTCGAGCAGGTCGATGGCGTCATCAATATCGATCAGAATCCGATCGGGCAGACGCCGCGCTCGAGCCCGGTGACATACACGGGGCTCTTTGACCTCGTGCGCGAGCTGTATTCGATGCTCCCGGAGGCGATGGTGCGAGGCTACGGGCCGGAACGCTTCAGCTTCAACAAGAAGGGCGGCCGCTGCGAGGCCTGCGAGGGCATGGGCCGTCGCCTCGTCGAGATGCACTTTCTCCCCGACGTCTGGGTCGAGTGCGAGGAGTGCGGTGGCAGGCGATACAACGCCGAGACGTGCGACATCGAGTACCGCGGCAGGAGCATCGCCGATGTGCTGGAGATGACCGCAGGGGAGGCACTTGAGCATTTCGATCGCTTCCCCCGCATCCGCCATATCCTGCAGACGATGGTCGATGTCGGCCTGGGATATCTGCCGCTGGGCCAGCCAGCCCCGATGCTGTCTGGAGGCGAGGCCCAGCGCGTGAAGCTCGCGCGCGAGCTGGCGAAGCCCGCGCGAGGCCACACCGTCTACCTGCTCGATGAGCCGACCACGGGGCTGCACTGCGCCGACGTTCTGAAGCTGCTGGAGGTATTGCAGCGGCTCGTCGAGGCCGGTAACACGGTCATCGTTATCGAGCACAACCTCGATGTGATGAAGGTCGCCGACTGGATAATCGATCTCGGGCCGGGTGGCGGCGACGGTGGCGGTGAGATCGTGGCGACCGGCCCACCTGAGGATATCGCCGCGTCCGAGCGCTCGACCACCGGCCCGTTCCTGCGCGCTGCGCTTGAGCGCAGCAGGCGCGAGCAGCCGCAGTGGCAGGCAGTCTCGCGGCCCCCGGCCCGCAGCGATCATCGCGCGGCGCTTGAGGCGCTGGCCGAAGATACACAGAGGCCCTGGGAGCGCGACGGCCGGGCATGGCATCTGGGCCCCGAGACGCCGACCGGCGAGCCTCGCCAATGGGAGGCGGGCGCGCTGGAGACGTTCATCGAACTGGCCGCCTCGGCCCTCGGCCTTGAGGATGCCGACTGGGCGGACCGGCAGTACGTCCGACTCTATCGCGATGGCGAGGGCGACTGGGTCGCGCGTGCGCGAACCGACAGGCAATGGGACGTGCGCCTGCAGATCCGCGCGCCGAAGGGCATCTTCGAGCAGTCCAGGCTCGAGCAGGCGCTCAAGCTCCCCACGTGGGATGAGATCGATGACCTGCCTCGCTACGGGAAGCGACCGAGAGTGCGCATCAACACCCGCTCGCGCGATTACGATCTGATCACCGTCTGGGGGTTCTTCGAGCACGAAATCTGCTCGCAGGCCTTCCGGCAGATGGTCGAGCGCGCGCTGCAGCCTGAGCCGGTGGCGGTGGTGGCCGAATGAGCGGGCGCGAGTACGAATTTCCGCCGGCGGCCCTCTTCGAGCCCATCGCCATCTGCCCCTACCGCGAGCGCTCGGTCCGGGTGGACGGCTGCCTCGGCGACTGGTCGGAATCTGAGATACTCCCGGCTCTCGGCGAACTGGCCGGAGGGGAGCAGTATGCGACTCTGCGCTCGGCGTGGAACGAGCATGGCCTCTTCCTCGCCGTGGAGGTCGAGAAGCAGGAGCCCATCGTCACCAACAGGCAGACGCCATCGGCTGGCGACGCCATCGAGCTGTTCATCGACACACGAGGCGCGCGATCAGGGCATCGGGCGACGCAGTTCTGCTATCATCTGGTGATCCTGCCGACAGGGCCCGGATCCGGCGGGCAGGAGCCCGTCATCTGGCGCGAACCGATCCGTCGCTCGCTCCAGCGCTCGCCGGAGCCCGACTTCGACGCGATTCGCGTTGCCGCCGGGCTGGGTGATGACTGCTACGCGATGGAGCTGGCCTTCGAACCCGACTCCCTTCATGGCTATGAGCCGGCGGAGGGCCTGCGCATCGGGTTCGCTGCCGTCATCCATGACATCCAGCGCGGGCGGCAATACTGGGGCACCGCGCCGGACTTTCCCTACGAGCGCGATCCCAGCACGTGGTCGCTCCTCGAGCACGGCCCGCCCGATCCCTGATACAGACCCACCTCCCGCGCGCTGCTGCGCCGATTGGCCGGCAGGACTCGCAGCCGAGCGCGGTGAAGCTCATGCATGCTGGCGAGACAACCACGCCCGGCGCCCACGCCCGGGCATACCGAACGAGAGGCGTGAGATCCGTGCAGTACGTGCGACTGGGCAGAACTGAACTCGAAGTCAGCCCGATCAGCTTCGGCGCCATCAAGCTGCCGGGAATCTCCGAGGACGAGGCCGCAGAATGCCTCAATCGCGCGCTCGACCTCGGCATCAACTTCATCGACACGGCCCGCAACTACCGCGACAGCGAGCGGAAGATCGGCCTCGGTGTCGGGCATCGCCGTGACGAGTTCTACCTCGCGACGAAAAGCAGCGCGCGTGACTACGACGGTGCGATGGCCGATCTCGAGAAGAGCCTCGACGAACTGCAGATGGATTACATCGATATCTGGCAGCTACACACCGTCAGCGATGAGGAGACCTGGCAGAAGGTCATGGGCCCCGGAGGCGCGCTCGAAGCCGCGCGGAAGGCCCGCGACGAGGGCACAATCGGCCACGTGAGCATTACGATCCATCGCGCCATCGGCGTGATGCGCAAGGCCATCACCTGCGGGGAGTTCGAGACCATCATGCTCTGCTACAACCCGCTCGACAGCGAGAACGTGGCCGCCGAGGGCATCCTCGAGCTGGCGAAGGAGCATGACATGGGCACCATTGTGATGAAGGCGCTCTCGGGTGGACAGCTCGCCTACCCGAAGGACCAGCGAATTCCCGGCCTCGGCGGCCCCGATGCGATCGTCGCCGGCTCCCTGCGCTGGGTCCTGAGCCATCCCGCGGTGGACATCGTCATCCCCGGCATGCAGGCGGTTCACGAGGTGGAGGAGAACGTGGCGCTGATGGACCCCTTCGAGCCGCTGACGGACGAGGAGCGGCAGGAGCTGGTGCAGCGCCTGGCAGAGCATGGCGGCTCCTATCGCTATGAGCAGCAGTGCCTGCGCTGCGGCTACTGCCAGCCGTGCCCTCAGGGGGTCCCGGTGCCCGAGATCTTCAAGGCCGTGCAGATCGTCGCGAACTACCCGGATGACCTTAAGTATCTCGGCTATGACCTCTACGAGTCGCTCGAGGTCGGCGCTGACGCCTGTGTCGCCTGCGGCGCCTGCCTCGAGAAATGCCCAGCCGGGCTCGAGATCCCTGAGCTTCTCCAGAGCGCACACGAGACTCTCACCAGCCGCGCATAGGATCAGCGCGGCGAGCCAGAATCGAAAGCGGCGGCGCCGATACACGGCGCCGCCGCTTCACTGATGTGTCATTCCGCCTCAGATCTCGTCGCGTGTGCCGAAGCGCCGTGCGCCGACCCCCATGCGTTGCAGCGCCCTCTCGGCGGCGTTGGCAACCATCGGACTGGGATCATGCATCGCGCGCAGAAGGGCTTCCTGTGCGTCGCTCGCGCCAAGTTTGCCCACGGCCATCACCGCGGCCCAGCGCACGTCCTCATCAGGATCCTCGAACAGGTTGATCAGAGCTTGCAGCGCCGCACCGGTCCTGAAGCGCCCAAGCTCCGTCGCTGCCGCCTGCCGCACCCCAGCCCACTGGTCCGCCGTCGCGCGGATCAGCGGCAGCACCGCCCTGTCGTTCTCGACCCAGCCCAGAGCGCGCACGGCTGCTTCCCGAACGCGTACCGACGGGTCCTCCGTCGCCGCCTCGGAGAGGTCCTCCAGTGCGGCATCAGCGGGAACCGTCACCAGCGCGAGCGCAGCCCACCAGCGGACCTCCTCGTTCTCGTCGTGCAGGGCCTCACCCAGAAGCGGCGCCGAGCTCTCCTGGCCAAGATAGCCCAGCCCCTGAGCGGCGATCGCCCGGACAATCGGAGACGGATCGGTGGCCAGCGCCTTCTCCAGCGGCTTAAGGCCTTCGAGGTTCGCTGGGTGAGACTCCGGGAGCGTCTCCTTCTTGATGGTCTGAGCCAGCTCCGCGAACTCCTGCTGCTTGGGCGAGGTGCCCGCGCAGATCAGTGCGATCGTGCAGGCAGCCGCCTGTCTTGCCACAGGGCTCTCCGCATCTGCCAGAACCTTCTTCAGCGCGGGAAGCACCTTCGGCCCCGCGAGCACGAGCTTCATCTGAAGCTGCGCCGTCGCATCGTCTCGTCGCCGGGCAAGCAGTCGGGCCATCCACGTCGGATCCGCAACGCTCGCGGGATCGCTCAGCCGCAGGTCGATCTCAGAGACGATGGCGTGTGACCTGATACTTGCGTCGTCAGCCTGCTGAAGCTGGGCCATCGCGTCGATCAGCTCCGGCGACATCTTCGCCTGCCCCAGCGCCTGAATCGCCGCCTGTCGGACCTCCGCCTCCGGATCGTTCAGAGCCGCCTGTTTGAGGGCCTCGACGGACTCATCCGGCGACGATGTCAGCACGCGGGCCGCGATGCTACGCGTCATCGGGACGTTGCTCTCCAGAAGCAGCTGCTCGAGGAGGCTCCGGGCCTTGACCTTGAACTGCTCATCGCCGCTGGTGAGCACCGCCCGCAGCCGCTCCAATTCCTCCGGACCATACGCGCGGTTCGGATCGATCGTCAGCCCCTCCATCGTCTTCGCGCCGCCATCCTCGAGCTCTGTGGGCGGCGGCCCCGGCTCTGCTGCCTCTTCATGCCCTGCAGGAAGTGGCGGCTCTTCGCCGTCCTCGGGCGCCTCCATCTCCTCAGGCGGAACGACCTCCTCCGCCTCCGTCGGGGTCGCCTCATCCGGCTGCTGCTGACAACCTGTCAGCGCGAAAGC
>JALGTR010000195.1 GCA_029821265.1 Candidatus Zipacnadia bacterium | reverse complement strand
GAGCGCAGGAGTTCATGCGCCATCTGACGCAATCGGGCTATCGGCTGGTGTGGAGGTCGGAGGATCCGCCGCTTTTGCCCGGCTCCGAGCGGCGACCGGTGGCGAGTGATTGGCGCTACCCGTTCCCGGCGATCGCCATCTGGTCGCGTGACAGGCGGATGTGACGGTGGTATGATGCCTCGAGAGTGGCTGAGGGCGGCCCGGAGGATGCGATGAGCGCGGACCCGGGAGACACTGTGTTGACGCGACACGAGCCGGCGGTCGGGAATCGCTGGCAGGCGGGGATCATACTGCTGGGCGTACTCGTCGTCCTCGGCCTTTCCGCGGTTCTCACGCCCAGTGCCGATGGTATCGGAACGCATGAGCAGCTCCTCATGGTGCCCTGCGGCTTCCACTGGCTCACGGGGCTGCCCTGCCCGGCTTGCGGCATGACCACGGCATTTGCGGAGATGAGCCGCGGGGAGGTGATGGCTGCGTTCCGCGCGCACGTGTTGGGTCCCGTGGCATGGGCGCTTACCTGGGTGATGGGGCTGCGGGCGCTCTGGGCGCTGCTGGCAGGGGTACGTGTCATCCCGGAGTGGTTGCATGATCGCTGGCTTCGCGCGTCGTGGGTGCCACGGGCGGTGCTGTGGGTCGTGGGTCTGGCGTGGCTGGCCAACATCGGAATCCGGCTGCTCGGCTGAACGAGGCGAAGCGGGGAGTGTGCGCGTGGAGGTTGCGGCGCCGCGATTCGCGCACCGCAGCGCGCCGGTCCGCGAAATGCTTGCCGGGCCGCAGGGCGTTATGTATACTGAGGTGCGCAGCGCGTCCGGGGGGCCATCCCGAGATGAAACGAGGCTTTTCTGTGACACGCACACTGATGGCGCTGGCGATGCTCGCCGGCGCCGTGTTCTCGTGGGCAGACAGTGAAGCGGAGCCGTATCGTCTTGGCGTGGATGACGTCATCTGCATCCGCGTGCTGTATCACCCCGACTTCAGCGTTGACCGCGCCACCGTGCGGCCGGATGGCATGGTAAACGTGCCGACGGCCGGCGACGTACAGGCTGCCGGCAGGACGGTGGGCGAGGTGGCGGACGAGATCGCGCGGGCGCTGGAGGGAGAGCTGCGCGATCCGCAGGTTTCCGTACAGCTTCTGGAGCGGCACCTGACGCCGGTCTACGTGCTCGGCGGCGTCCGGGATCCGGGGGCCGTGGAGGTTCGTGAACCGGTCACGATCGCCGAGGCCATCGCGCTTGCAGGCGGCCTCACGGAGGGTCTCGCAGCGCGCTGGGCCACGATCATCGAGGCGGGCGGCAGTCGCAGGCGGGTCGATCTCCGCGAGGCGATGCAGGGCTCTGACGCGAGTGTGGCTCCCGGGGAGACGCTCCTGGTGAGCATGCAGTTTCTGGTGACGGTCTCGGGGCAGGTCGCCCATCCAGGGCGCTATCCGGCGGAGGATGGAGACACGGTTGCCGATCTGCTCGCGGCGGCCGGTGGACCGACCGATGGCGCGGCCGACGTGGTCCGGCTGATCCGCGGAGACGGGACCACGCAGGAGATTACGATTGAGCCGGGCGCGCTGCTCGCGGACAATCCCCGGCTTGCTGCCGGCGATCGACTGGTCGTTCCGGAGGCGCGCCGGTGGGTGACAGTGGTGGGCGCAGTCAGGCAGCCCGGCCGGTACCAGTATGAGGAGTCCGAACGTGTATCTCACGCGATCGCGCTTGCCGGCGGGACCGCTGAGGATGCTCGCCCCGAGCGGGCCGTGCTTGTCCGCGCCGATGGGACGTCCCTCGGCGTTGACTGCGAGGCACTGATGCAGGGCGAGCCGATTGATGATCCGTTGCTGGCCGACGGCGATCTGCTCATCGTGCCGCGGCAGATCGATCGCGTAGCCGTGATCGGGATGGTCGCCGATCCCGGGCCGGTTGACCTGGAGCCGGCGATGACGCTCCTCGACGCGATTGCCGCTGCCGGTGGCTGGGTCGATCCAGGGGCCGAGCCCTCGCGCACGATTCTCTGGCGCACGACAGAGGAGGGCCCCAGGCTGCGCTTCATCGACGCGCAGGCGCTGATGGTCGGCGGCTCCGACACGAATCCGAGCCTGAAGCCCGGAGACATCATCTTTGTTCCCTCAGACAGCGCCATCAGCCGTGATGAGGCGACGAGGATGATGCTCGGAATCTCCGGTCTGCTGAGGCTGGTGTTCTGATCGCCATGGGGGGAGGAGATCAGGCGATGACCACGCGTGATCACCTTCGGACGCTTTGGCGGCGGCGATGGCTGCTGGCCGGGGTGGTGGCTCTTTGCCTGGCGGTCGCCGTCGGTTATGTAGCGCTGACAACACCTGTGTGGGAGGCGCGAGCCGAACTGGTGGTGGTATCGGAGGACGGTTCGCGATCGGCGGTGCTGGCCGCGGCCGCGCCCGTGCTCTCGATGATCGGCGAGCCGGCCTCTGCGCTCGGCGGCTCAGATCTGGCGACGCAGGTTCAACTTGTGGAGAGCCGGCCGTCGCTGGAGGGCGCCTGGGGCCTGATGCACCAGCGTCCGGAGCTGCTGGAGACGCTGCAGCGCGAGGGGCTGACGGATGAGCTAGCCGATTCGCTGCCGGCGGCGCTGCGTGAGCTGGGGCCGCAGCCACCACCGACGGCATGGCCGGAGACCTATCAGGCGATGCTTGAGACGCTAATGGTGATGCCGGTCGAGGACTCTCAGCTCATAGAGGTCCGCTGTGAATCGACGGATCCGAGGCTGGCGTGTGATTTCGTCAACGCGCTCGTACTGGCGTATCTCGGTAGAAGTCTGGGTGATGCGCGCAGCGTGACGCGGCGCATGATGAGTTACGTGCGCGAGGAGCTTGAGGACGTCGAGCAGCGACTCGCCGAAGCCGAGGGGTCGCTGCAGTCCTTCGGCGAGCGTTCGGGGACGGTGGCACTCGATGAAGCGGCGAGGCAGCAGATCGGACTGATGGTGCGGTTGCAGGAGCAGGCCGCGATCGCAGAATCGACCATGAGGGCGCAGGCGGCGGCGCAGGAGCAGTTGCAGCGTCGGCTGGAAGAGATGGACCCGCGAATCGAGCGGTCGGTTGTCCTGACACGCAATCCGCAGATCGCGGATCTTCAGCGGGCTCTTGCGGAGGCCGAGGCGGAGCGAAGCGGACTGCTGGAGGAGTATGCGCCCGAGAGCATGCCCGTCAGACGCGCGACGGCGACGGTCGAGGAGCTGCGCGATCGGCTTGCGGACGCGGCTGAGGAGGTCGTGGGCTCCCGGGAGGAGGCCGTCAACCCGGTCGCACAGGAGATTGCGCAGGAGCTGATCATCGCGCAGGGCGAGGAGCTGGCGGCGAGGCGATCGCGTGAAGTGCTCGAGGCAGCGGCGGAACGCGTGGAGGCCTCACTTGCGCACCTGCCGGCGCGGCAGGTGGAGCTGATTCGTCTGCAGCGGGAGATTGAACTGCTCGAACGGGTATACATGGCGTTGAATGAACGAGAGCAGGAGTACGAGATCACATCGCGGACGCGGCAGCCCGCGTCACGGCTGGTCTCTCATGCGATCGTTGCTGACGAGCCGGTGAGGCCGAAGGTCGGGCTGAGCATCGCTGCGGCGCTGGGTGCCGGCGTTCTGCTCGGCCTGCTGGCCGTCGGGGCCGCTGAGCAGATCGACCAGCGAATCCATGATCCCGCACAGGCGGCGCGGCTGCTCGGCCTGCCGGTCCTGTGCGCGCTGGGTGGGGGATGGCGCGAGGACGCGCAGCCCGACGAGGCAGATCTGGAGGCGCTGAGGGTGCTGAGATCTCAACTACGGTCGGCGGCGGAGGGCAGGAGGGCCGTGCTCTTCGACTGCTCCGGAGACGCAGCGGAGCTGGCGGAGGCGCTGGAGTCGATCGATGAGGGGGATGATGGGGCGGCCTGCAACATCGTTGCCGCGTCGCCCGGCGCCCGGGGAGTGCTGGAAACGCTCGACACGAGAGGCGATGCCGCGGTCGCCGTTGTCGTGGTTGCGTTACATCGAACGACGGTCGATGACGCCACTGCCATGATCGCGCTGGCGCGAGATCGCGGCGCGCGCCTGGTGGGCATCGTCGCGACAGGAGCGCGACGCAGCTCCGCGAGGTATCATCCGGTTCCGATGGAGACACGTGGATGACGGGAACAGGAGCGCCTGACAGCTCGATGCAGGCGCGGGTCGCCGGGACGGCCCGTGAGGCCCGATGCTGCTTGTAATCGGGATGGACGGCGCCAGCTCCGAGGCGATCGAGCGGCTGACCTCAACGGGGCTTATGCCGAACCTGCGAACGTTGATGCGGCACGGCGTCTATGGGCGCCTGCAGACGGACTTCTGCCTGAGCCCGGTGGCCTCGTGGTCGAGCATCCTCACCGGAGTGAACCCTGGCAAACATGGTGTCTGGGCGACCGAGAACGTCGTCGCCGACAGCTACGAGCGCATGCCGGTGACCGCGCGGGCACTGCGCGCGCCGACGATCGCGCAGCTTCTGACCGAACACGGACTCGAGGTCGGCACGCTGTTCGTGCCTATGACCTTTCCGGCGCGCGAGGCCGACTGGACGACGGTCTCGGGCTGGCTTGCGCCCTCAACGGATACCCCCGGCTTCGCCCATCCGCGTCGGATCGCGAGCATGGCTGCGAGGGCGCTGCAGGACGTGCCTCTGGTGCCCAGGCTCAGCCACTATGCGGCCACAGAGCGGTTCGTGGCGGGGCTTGAGGAGTGTTTTGAGGCAATCCGGGTGAAGGCACGGCTGGCATCTGAGGTGCTTGCCGAGAAGCGCTGGGATATGCTGGCGGTGAACTTCACCGAACTTGATTGGATTCAGCGCTGGTATTGGCACCTCGTCGATGCCCGTCACCCGGATCACCGCGAGGAGCTGCTGGCGACTCACGGTGATCTGATCAGCGAGGCCTACGCCGAGGTGGACGAGGCAATCGGGCGGTTGATCCGGCTGCTCAAGCCGCGTGATCACGTGATCGTGGTCTCGCCTTACGGCGTAGGGCTGAACAGCCGGGCGCATCTGTGCGTGTCCGAGCTGATGGCACACCTGGACTTCCTCGCGATGCGATCCTCCGCGGGCGGGCTTGTGCATGCGGTTGCGTCCAGCCTCGGCCACGTGATTGACAGCGTCTACGCCGCACTGCGCGGGATCCTTCCCGGCGGGGTCGCCGATATGATCAACGACACGCCGGAGGAGGGCGCCCGGCGGGGGTTGTGACGGCCGGGTCGCTCGACTGGCTCACGATGCGCGTGACCGCTGCGCTGCAGACAGCGATCGATCCCGCGACAGGGAGGCGCCCGCTGCAGTCAGTTCATCAGCGCGAGCGGCTGTTCTCGGGCCCATTCCTCTCTCGTATCCCACATATCGTGACGCGCTGGCAGAGTCGGCGGGTGGTGAGTGGGCTCACGGCGACGGGTCGCGACGGTCGAGTGAAGGTCGCAATGCCCCGGCTTGACCACGTGCCCTCCGGACGCCCCGGCCTGCCGGGGATGATGATCGCCGCGGGTAGCGGCCTCCGGGCTGGAACGCGCGTCGAGGGCGTTCGGCTCGAGGATGTCACAGCGACGATCATGCACCTGTGCGGGCAGCGGGTTCCCACCTATCTCGACGGGCGTGTGCTGAGCGAGGGCCTCACTCCCGCCTACCTGGACGACAACCCGGTGCGGAAACTCGAGCGCGACCAGCCACGGGTCATCGAGGACCCCGGGCGGATTGATGAGGCGGCGCGACTGGTCAGAGAGCATCTCCGGGAGCTGGGGGACGAGTAGCGATGCCGCCGATCGTCATCGTGGGGCTCGACGGCGTGCCGCCGGCACTGCTGGCGCGTCTCGTGGACGAGGGGCGGATGCCGACCGTGGCGCGATTGATGGACGCCGGGGCCTCGGGCGTGCTGGAATCGACGCCGAACTTCCAGAGCGCCTCCGCGTGGACGTCGCTGGTCACGGGCGCGAACCCGGGGCGGCACGGGATCCTGCACTTCACCAACCCGACTCCTAACAGCTACAGGTTCGAGCAGATCAACGCAGAGGCGCGCCGTCTTCCGTCTCTGTGGCGCCTCCTCAGCGATGCCGGGCGGAAGGTCGTTGCGGCCAACGTGCCGGTGTCGTTCCCCGCTGAGCCGTTGGGAGGGGCCATGATCGCCGGCTGGCTCTGTCCCTCGCCCGCCTCGGACGGCTTCACGTATCCCCCTGACCTCGCCACGGACCTGCGCCAGCGGTTCGGAGACTACCCGATCCACCCCGACGTGCGGCGGCATGCGCTGCGCGGCCAGTACGACCGGGTCGTCGAGATCGCCATCCGCGGCGTCCGGACGAAGCTTGCGGCGGCGAAGTGGTTGATCGAACGCGCGGAGCCCGATGTGGCCTGTGTGGTCGTGACGGAGACGGATTCCCTCCAGCACTGGTGCTGGCACCTGATCGATCGCGAACATCCAGAGCATGACACGGCGGAGGCGGCCCGGTGGTGGCCGAAGATCGCTGGCTTCTACGAGACGCTGGATTCCGACGTCGGCGAGCTGCTGGGGGTGGCGCCGGATGCGGACGTGCTCGTGGTCTCGGATCACGGGCAGGCTGCGAACTCCGGGGCGCAACTGTTGCTGCGACCGTGGCTGATCGGTGCAGGCTACCTCGTGGCCGATCGGCGGCAGAAGTCCCGGTTCGTGAGGCGCGCGTTGAGCGGCGCGCTCGAGCTGACGAAGAACGTTGCCCCGAACCGCCTGAAGGCCTGGTTGCGAGCGCGGCTGCCCGGCGTGGTGGGTCGGGCGCAGGCGGCCTCAGGCGTCCCGGCAGACTGGTCGCGCACGCGAGCATGGACGGAGACCGGCCACATCTTCGTGAACACGCGCGGCGTATGGCCCGAAGGGATCGTTGAGCCGGGGGCCGAGCGTGAAGCGCTGATCGAGGAGATCTCGGCAGGTCTGCGTGAGCTTACTGACGTCCGGAGCGGGCAGCCGCTGGTTGCTGAGCTGACGCGAGGTGATGCCGTCTTCGAGGGCCCGTACGCCTGGCTGATGCCCGACCTGCTCGTGCGGTGGCGTAACGATCTCAGGGCGCGGGCGGCGCGCTGGCGAGGGATATCGATCCGGCGCGAGGCCCCACCGACGCTCCCGACGGGCGCGCACCATCCGGACGGGACGCTGATCGCGGCCGGACCGAGCTTCGCACAGGCCGGGGGGAATGTGCGGCAGTCGATCATGGACGTGGCGCCGACGGTGATGCACCTGTGCGGCCTGTCGATACCGGCGCAGATGGACGGCGAGGTGATGGTGGATCTCCTCGCGGGCCACGTGACGAAGGATGTGCGGGCTGGCGCGGTGAAATCGCGCTGCGATGTCCCGGGGAACAGCCCGTCGGGCCACGATGCCGTGGTGTACGAGCGTCTGCGCTCGCTCGGATACGTGGAGTAGGTGATCCGCGTTGATCGACCAGGACCTGATCGAGCTCATGGCGTGTCCCGTCTGCGGCGGAGAGCAGTTCCGTCTGCGAGTTGACGAGCAGGAGGGCGAGGTCATCGTCGAGGGTCAGCTCACCTGCGCGCGCTGCCAGCGATGGTATCGCGTGATCGACGATATCCCGGCGATGATGCCGGAGGGTCTGGCATCGAGCCTGCGCGCCGCAGACAGCGCGTGGGAGCCGTGGCGCGAGACGATGGAGGAGTTCCTGATCTGGCGCGAGGACGCGTGGGGCACTCCCGAGGCAGCGCAGGAGCGGCGGGAGCGAGCGCTGGCCATGCACCGCGCCTTCATCGAGTTCGTCGCGCCTGCCGAGGGCAGCATCTGCCTCGACATCGGCTGTGGCACCGGCCATGTCGCGGATCTTCTGCCGCAGAGCTGCCGCTACGTGGGCATCGATCCGCTGCCTGGCGGGCGGGCGCCCTCGGCTGGCCTGCCGCGGTACATGCCGATCCCGCAACGCGAGGTGTCGTTGATCCAGGGCGTGGGGGAGCACCCTCCGTTCCGCGACCGGGCGTTCGATGTTGCGCTGCTCATGGGGACGCTCGACCACTCACACGATCCTGTGGCCGTGCTCGAACAGGCGCGACGGGTTCTACGACCGGGCGGAACTCTCGGCGTACTTCAGGGCGTCACGCACCCGGACGAGGAGCGCGTGGGACTCGGCGGGCGACTGCGTGGCCTCCTGAGCAGGATGACCGGCGCGGGCGAGGCGACCCGCAGGACGCACCTGCACGAGTTCTCCGAGGAGGGGCTCACCGCGCTCGTTGCGGAACATTTCACGATTGAGCGCACCGGCGAGCACTCGCGCCGCGTCCTCATCCGCGCGACGAAGCCGACCGACGGGGAGTGACGATGACAGGGGGGCCGGCGGTCATATTGATCGGGATCGACGGGGGGACGCTCGATCTGATCGAGCCGTGGGTCGCAGCGGGCGAGCTGCCCGCGCTTCGCGAACTGCTGCGCCGCGGCGCGCGCGGGCCTCTCCGATCCGTCCAGCCGCCACTGACGCCGGTCGCGTGGTCTTCGATGCTCACCGGCTGCAGCCCCGGTCAGCACGGTATCTTCGGCTTCCTCGACCCCTCGGGGCCCGGCGGGGAGCCACGCCTGCTATCGGGCGGATCGCTCCCGCTCGCGACGGTCTTCGAGCTGGCGTCGGCAGCCGGACTGCGCGTCGGCCTTCTGAACGTTCCGTGGACCTTCCCGCCGCTTGCGGTCAACGGCTGGTGCCTCTCCGGCCTCGATGCGCCCTCCTACGGTCCAGAGATCGCACATCCTGCCGGCCTCTACGAGGAGCTGTGTGCGCAGTTCGGCGGGTATTTCCCGAAGACGGTGCTGCCCCGGCGCGACGGCTACCCGCTCGATGCACTCGAGGCGAAGGTCCGCAAGACCGGCGCCATGGCGCGCTATCTCGCGCGCACGCGGCCGGTGGACCTGCTGGCGGTGGCGTTCGTCGCGACCGACCACGTCCAGCACTGGCACTTTCAACAGCGGGCGGTGCGGGCGCGCGACGGTCGACGCATCGACGACCTGCTCTTGCATACGTATCGTCTTGTGGATCGGGAGATCGCGGCGATCGCAGATGAGTGTGCCGGCCCGCGCACACACATCGTCCTGGCGTCAGATCATGGCGCGGGACCGTGCGACGGCGGGGTGAACGTCAACCGGTGGCTTGAGGAACGCGGATGGCTGCGGCGGCGCGAGCAGGGCATCACCGGGCGATTGCGGCGAGCGGCGGTACAGTTCGGCACCAGCCTGTTGCCGGGAGCTCTGCGGGAACGGCTGCGCGGGCGGCTTGCCGGGCGGCGCAGGCGGATGATCACGCGGATGCTGGCAGACGGGATTGACTGGGCCGCCACCCGCGCTTTCTGCTGGAGCGACTACGGCGCGATCTCGCTGAGCGGGGCGGGCGATCGGGAGCGCGATCTGTGTGAGCTTGAGGAGGCGCTCGCCCATCTGCTCCATCCGGAGACCGGCGAGCGCCTCATGTCGGCCCCGCTGCGCGGGACGGAGATCTATCGCGGCGAGCGGGCGGGTTCGGCGCCGGACCTGCTGGCGGTGACGCGAGGCTATCGGTGGGAGATCCTCACCGATTTCACGCTCTCGGGACCGCTGCCGGCGGGGATGCGCGAGAGGATCGTGGGGCCGGCTCGCAGGCAGGGCACGCACCGGCTGCACGGACTGGTGGCCATCCGTGGGCCCGGCATTCGGCCGCACGTGCTCACCGGGGCGCGGATTGAGGACGTGGCGCCAACGATCATGCATCTGCTCGGGCAGTCGATCCCCCGGGCGATGGACGGTCGTGTGCTGTCTGAGGCGCTGGATCCCGCTGAGCTGCTGGCGCGACCGCCGGTGCGCGCGGAGACTGCGATCCGGGCGCAGAGCTCCCACGGGTACTCCGAAGACGAGGCGATGAGGGTCGAGCGCGACCTGCAGGGGATGGGCTACCTGTGAGGCGCTGGCGGATCGCGTTCCTCGACGCCTACGCGTCGCTCGATGGCTCAGGAATGGCGCTGCTTGAGATCCTGCGCCGGCTCGACCGGACGCGGTTTGAGCCGCAGGTGATTCTGCCGCGCGAGGGACCGCTGCTGGGCGCGCTGGAGCGGGAGGGCCTCCCCACCCGCATCGAGCCGCCCCCATCGCCGCTGGACACATATGGCGGGGGTCTGGCGGCCGCCGGTGTCCTCACGAAGCTGCGCGCCGGAGCAGCGGTGACGCGCTATGCGCTGCGACTGCGGCGAGTGCTGCGGGGCGTGGACCTGCTGCACTGCAATCAGACGCGTGCCGCGCTTATGGCCGCATGGGGTGGCAGGATGGCCGGGGCGAAGGTCGCTTGGAACGTTCGTATCCGCGAGCGGCTTCCTGAGCCGTTGGTGCGCGCGGCTGCGCGGTCAGCGGACGTCGTCGTTCCGCTTACGCGGGACACCTTCGATGGCCTACGGTGCGGCGAGGCGTTGATGCGCCGGGCGACTGTCATCCCGAATGCGGTCGACCTCGAACGCTTCCGTCCCGGCGGCGACGGGGCCGCGACGCGTGCTGCGCTTGGGATTCCCCTCGATGCCCCCGTGATCCTCTCGGTGGGCGTGCTCGTCGAGCGCAAGGGGCATGATATCCTGATCCGCGCCATGCCACAGGTGCTGACCCGACATCCCGACGCGCGTCTGGTGATCGCCGGGGGCTCTCCGCAGGGCGATGGGGACAGCTACCGCGCGAGGCTGGAGGCGCTGGCGCGGGAGCATTCCGTGAGCGACCGCGTACTGCTCGTCGGGCGGCGGGATGACATCCCGAATCTGCTCGCGGCTGCGGATCTGTTCGCGCTGGCGTCGCGCCACGAGGGTCAGCCGGGGGCGGTCCTCGAGGCGATGGCGACCGAGACGCCGGTCGTCGTCACGCCGGCGGCAGCATCGGGTGTTCGCGACGGAGAGACGGGGATGATCGTACCGGAGGGCGATGTTCGGGCGGTGGCCGCAGCGGTCGATGGCCTGCTCGCGGATCGCGGTCTGGCGCGGACCATTGCGCGGGCGGGACGGGCACACGTGGAGCGCCACCATGATCTCGACCGGATGGTGCGGGCCTACGAACGCGTCTACCTCGAGCTCTTGGAGGGGCGGTAGATGGCGCGAGTGCTCGTGATCGGGATCGATGGCGCCTCTCCGGCACTGCTCGAGCGCTGGATGGCTGACGGCCAGTTGCGCGTGCTGGCATCGCTGCGCGACAGCGGGCTCAGCGGGCCCCTGCGCACAACGCCGAACATGACGAGTCCGTCCGCCTGGACGTCGATGGTCACGGGCGTCAACCCCGGGGAGCACGGGGTTTTCAACTTCTTCGACTTCGAGGCCGAGGTGCGCTGCTTCCGGAGAGTGTCGGCCCGCCGGCGGGATGCGCAGCCGTGGTGGGTGACCGCGTCGCGCGCGGGACGTCGGTGCGTCACTGTCAACATGCCCTGCTCATGGCCCGCCGAGGTGGTGAATGGCGCGACCGTCGCAGGCTGGCTGGCGCCGGGTGACGATGCGCCGGGATTCACGTACCCGCCCGACCTCGCAAGCCTGCTACGCCGGCGCTTCGGGCGATACCCGCTTCACTCCGATATCCAGCGGCTTGTGGCCGCGGGGCGGGACGAGGCCGCTCGGGAGCGCGTGCTGACGAACCTGCGGCGAAAGGGCGAGATCGCGCGCTGGCTGCTGGCCCGCGGGCAGTATGACATCGCGACCGTCGTATTCACAGACACCGACGCGGCGCAGCATTACTACCTCCACCTGACCGATCCAGCCCATCCGGCGTTCGACGCCACGCTCCGGGAGCGTATCGGTGACGTCGTGCTGGAGGCCTTCCGGGAGGTGGATGCGGCGATCGGTGCTCTGGTCGAGGCGGCGAGGCCGGATTTCGTGCTGGTGGTCTCAGACCACGGCGCGGCGCCCGCGCATCACGGGCCCTCCTTCCTGCCAGCCCTCTTCGACGCCCTCGGCTGGCAGAGGCGGCGACGGAACGTCGCTCGGTCGCTGTTCGGCGCCCTCGGCGCGCTACTACCGGCAGGTCTGAAACATCGCATCGCCGCGCGCGCACGAGGCGATGGCCTGGCGACAGACGTGCTCCTCGGCAACCTGGCATGGGAGGACACCCGCGCCTTCACGGCGATGGTGGGTGGTCGCGCAGACGTCTGGCTGACGGACGGGGGGCCTGAGCGCGCTTCCGTTGCGGCCGAGGTGCGTGAGACGCTCCTCGGCTGTCGGGATCTCGATGGCCGTCCGGTGATCGAGGACGTCATCGATCGCGAGGACCTCTACCACGGTCCCCATGTAAGCCGCGCGCCCCATCTGCTCGTGCGCTGGCGCCGGGACCTGTCCCGGCTGCGGGGCCTGCAGTGCAACGGAGTACGCGTCGAGCGCGCAGGGGGGCGGGGCCTCCAGACGGGAATGCACGCCCCGCACGGAATCCTGATCGCGGCGGGGAAGGGCCTTCGGCGCGGCCAGGTCCGCGGCGCTGCGGTTGCCGACATCGCCCCGACGGTGCTCCATCTCGCAGGCGTGTCAGTGCCTGAGCATCTCGATGGAGCGGTACTGAAGGAGATCTCGAACGTGGGGTCGGTGCACCGGGCGCGCGCTTCAGGACAGGCGGAGAGCACCGGCGCGGTTGCTCGGCCGGCGGGAGGGCCGGCCGACGTCGCGGACGATGCAGCGCTCATCGCGCGCCTGCGTGGCCTGGGTTACCTCTGAACGCCCGCGCCGTGCTCGCCGAGAAGACGATCGTAGAGCGCGGCGACCTCGCCAGCGAAGCGTTGCTCGGTGAACTGCCGGGCGTGCTCGATGCCCGCCGCGCCCATGCGCGCCGCAAGATCGGGGTCACCCGCGATTCGCATGATCGCGGCGGCGAGTGGAGCATACTCGCCGGG
>JALGTR010000016.1 GCA_029821265.1 Candidatus Zipacnadia bacterium | reverse complement strand
GTCCCGGAGGGGCCGCAGATGTGGGCGGACCTGCTGACCGACACCAAGGGGCTCTTCGACTGGTTCTGGGGCTTCTGGGCGGTTATGATGCGCGGAGTAGCATCTCTTATCAGTCTGTGTCAGACCGGCGATCTCAACTACAACGGCCTCTGGCTGGCCATTGGCTTCGTCGCCGTCCTGCTGATGCTTCTGGGTTGGGGATAATGCCATGGAAGTCCTGATGCCCATTGCAGTCCTGTCCGTCGGCGCACTCTTCGCCTACATCGTGGGGCGGCTGTCTCGCCGCCGCATGCTGACGGGCTTCGTGGCCTTCGTTGCGGTCCTCGCCGCAGGCCATGGCGTCTATCAGATCTGGGGCATCCTGCGCCGGGGCGAGATGGTCGGATGGCCGAGCACGGCGCCCGGGGAGTTCGTGAGCTATCTTACCGGCAATCACCTCGGGGTGGTGCTCGCCGCGACCGCGCTGCTGCTGGCCGGTCTCGTCTCGGTCTTCTCGATGCGCTACATGCATCGGCGCAACATCGGCAAGTTCTACGCGCTGCTGCTGATCATGACCGCGGGGATCGTCGGGATCGGCTTCGCTGGCGATCTCTTCACGCTCTACGTGCTCTTTGAGGTCATGAGCGTCGCGAGCTTCGTGCTTGTGGCTTTCGAGCGCGAGGAGTGGGAGCCGGTGGAGGCCGGGGTGAAGTATCTGGTCATCAGCACGACCGGCTCACTGCTGGCGCTGCTGGGGATCGCGGTGATCTACACCTACACCGCCAGCCTTGATCTGTCGGCCATCGGTACGCTGCTGCTCGAGCGCGTGGGTGGCCCGCAGATGCTGGCCGTCACGGCCATGATCATCGTCGGCTTCGGCGTGAAGGCCGCGATCGTCCCCATGCATACGTGGCTGCCTGACGCGCACTCGGCGGCCCCCAGCGGCATCTCCGCGATGCTCTCGGGGATCGTTATCGAGGCCGGCCTGATCGCGATGCTCAAGGTCCTCATCGCCATCAGCGCGATCGAGATGGGCATGCTCCTGGCGATCCTCGCGCTGATCACGATGTTCGTGGGCAACCTCGTTGCGCTGCGACAGACTGATCTCAAGCGCATGTTCGCCTACTCCTCGGTCGCGCAGATGGGGTATATCTTCATGGGCGTGGGCCTCGCGCTGGGCTACCCGGCGTCAGCGGCCTTCTCGGGGATGCGCGGGGCGCTGTATCACATCCTCAACCACGGCATCCTCAAGGGCGGAGCCTTCCTGTGCGCCGGGGCGTTTCTCTTTCTGCTTGGCACCCGTGACATGCGGAAGCTCTCGGGCATCGGCCGGCGCTTCCCGATTGTCGCGATCTGTTTCATCATCTTCACGCTGGGCCTTGCGGGCACACCGCCGTTCAACGGCTATGTGAGCAAGCTTCTGCTCGTGCGCGCGGGCGCCGACGTCGGCGGCTGGGGTATATTCATGGCGGTGATGCTGATCCTCAACAGCGTCATCTCACTGTTCTACTACCTCGGGGCCGTCAACACCGTCGTCTTCGGGCCGGTGCCTGAGGACCGGCGCACGGTCAGGGGGCTGCCCTTGATGATCGTGCTTCCGATCGTCGTGCTCGGGCTGGCCTCGCTTGCGCTCGGGTTGTATCCAGACCTGGGCTTTGAGCTGATCGACCCGGCCGCCGAGCAACTGCTGAGCATGATCTCCGGCATCTGAGGCCGGCGTCCTTAACTCGACTACTTTGCTGAACATTTGTGAGGTCCATGGTGTCTTTACACCTGGACCCATGCCGGACGGAGGGAGCATCAGATGGAGCTTTTCGGAGTGCCCGTTGAGGGGCTCATGTATCACCCCGTCACGGTCTTTGCTCTGAGCCTGCTTGCGGGAGGCATTCTGTACAGCCTCGGCAAGGCGATGGCACCGGTCTCCAGCGCGGTCGGCGGCAAGCTCAAGACGTACGCCTGCGGCGAGGAGGTGGAGGGCGAGTCATTCCCGACCTCCTATCACCTCTACCACGCGGCGTTCATCTTCACGCTGCTGGATGTCTTAGCGCTGGTCATCGGCACGGTGCCGGCGGTCAGGTTCCCGTGGCTTGTCGGCGGCTATCTGCTGGTCGGGCTTATCGCGATAGTCATTCTGTTCAAGGACTGACACGCGGACGGGCGCCGGCTTTCGAGGCGCCTGCCGTATTCAGTGATAGAGGATAATCAGCATGTTTAGCGGACTTGTGAAGTGGGCGCGGGGCAAGAGCCCGTGGGTCTGCCACCTCAACTGCGGCTCGTGCAACGGCTGCGACATCGAGATCGTTGCGGCGCTGATGCCCCGGTTTGATCTCGAGCGCTTCGGCGTGCTGCTGGAGGGGAGCCCCCGGCACGCCGACGTGCTGCTGGCGACCGGGCCGGTCACGCGGCAGATCAAGGATCGCGTCGTTCGGGTCTACGAGCAGATGGCGGAGCCGAAGTTCGTGGTCTGCGTCGGGACCTGTGGCATCTCCGGCAGCCCGTTCTACCCGGGCTACAATCTGCTTGGAGGCGTGGACGCGGCGATTCCGGTGGACATGTACGTCCCCGGCTGCCCGGCCCGTCCTGACGCGATCGCATACGGCGTCCTCAAGCTCCTGGCAACGCTCGATCCGAAGGCCCAGGAGCTGGTGGACGAGATCGAGGCGACGCGGGACACCACCGGGCTGATCTACACGCCCGAGGAGATGCAGCAGCAGCGTGAAGACTTCGAGGAAACCGGGTAGACAGGCCTGTGCCTGAGCAAAGAGGGCGATTGCAGTGACGGCGTCCGAACTGGTCGAACAGATCCAGAGCGAGTATGAAGGTGAGCTTACCGAGGCGGAGGCCCGCTCCGACGTCGACGCGTGGGTCGGCGTTCCGCCCGCTGACGTGCAGCAGATGGCCCGCTACATCATGGAGACGTGGGCCCCGGTGCACCTATCCACCATCAGCGGCGTTGACAACGGTCGCGAGATCGAGGTTCTCTATCACTTTGCCACTGAAGGTGTGTCGCTGAACCTGCGTGCGGCGGTGCCGAAGGGCGATGACCGCATCGACACGATCACGCCGATCGTGCCCGCGGCCATCCTCTACGAGCGGGAGATCATGGACATGTTCGGGGTGGAAATCGTGGGGCACCCCGATCCGCGGCGGCTGATCCTGCCCGAGGACTGGCCCGAGGGCGATTACCCGCTGCGGCGCGATGACGTTTTGGAGGAAGAGGAGGGCGAGGAGGACAATGCCTAAGCTTTCGTTTCCGATAGGCCCCCAGCACCCGGCACTCAAGGAGCCCGAGAATCTCCGCTTCACCGTGGACGGAGAGCTTGTCGTTGACGCTGATATCAGGATCGGATACGTGCACCGCTCCATCGAGCGAAGCTGCTCGGAGCGCAATTACGTGCAGGATCTGTATCTGTGCGAACGCGTCTGTGGCATCTGCTCCAACGCCCACACACTGGCCTACAGCATGGCCATCGAGAAGCTCGCGGACGTGGAGGTGCCGGAGCGCGCGCAGTATATCCGGATGATGATGCACGAGTTCGAGCGCATCCACAGCCATATGCTCTGGCTGGGGGTGGCGGCTCACGAGATAGGCTTTGAGACGCTGTTTATGTACGCGTGGCGCGATCGGGAGATCATCCAGGACATTCTCGAGATGGTCTCCGGCAACCGCGGGCATTACGCGATGACAACGCTCGGTGGTGTGCGCTACGATATCACCGACGAGATGGCGGGCAAGATACGCGAGGGTCTGGCCACGCTGCGCCAGCGGGCGGAGCACTACGCGGACATCGCCACGACCGAGGCGACGTTCCTGAAGCGTACTGTGGGCGTGGGCGTCGTCTCCGGCGATCGCTGCCAGCAGCTTGGCGCCTGTGGCCCCGTCGTGCGGGCGTCGGGCAAGGACTACGACGTCCGGGCGTACTTCCCGTATCTGAAGTACGACAATGTGGAGTGGGAGGTCCGCACCTCTGAGCTGTGCGATGTGTTGGGACGCACGATCGTGCGGGTGCAGGAGGTCATCGACGCCTGCGATATCTCCATCCAGTGCCTCGACCTTATGCCGGAGGGCGGCGAGATCCAGGCGAAGTTCCCGCGCAAAGTGCCCGAGGGTGAGGTCACCTCACGGGTGGAGGCGCAGCGCGGTGAGCTGATCTACTACGTGCGCTCCGACGGCAGCGACGTGCCGGAGCGCGTGAAGATACGCACACCAACCCTGGCGAATCTGCCGGCCTCGATAGAGATGGTGATCGGCGGCCAGATTGCCGACATTCCGATCGCGTTCGCGTCGATCGACCCGTGCTTCTCGTGCACCGACCGCATGGTGGTGCTCGATGATATCAGCACCGGCGACAGGCGAACGATGAGCTGGGCGGAGCTTGTGAAGCTTGGCAAGCGGAAGTAAGTCAATACACCCCGGGCGGCGCGGGAGGGCGTGCGCGGAAGCGACGCCCGGGGTCGGAAGACGAGAGGACGGTCCATGGAAGTTCTACGTCCGCTGTTTCATGTGCTGGTCTTTCCGGGGTTCCTGTTTCTGGTGGCCTTCGGGCTGCTGGCATCCTGGGTGGATCGCAAGCTGATCGCGAAATTCCAGAACCGAGTCGGGCCACCGATCACACAGCCGCTGGCTGACCTGATCAAGCTGCTGGCCAAGGAAGATATCATCCCCCAGCATGCGAATCGGGCCATGTTCGCCTGGGCACCGCTGGTTGGCTTCGCGGGTGTGATTGCGTCAGCCGTCTACATCCCGATGTGGTCGCCGACTGCGGTGAACTTCTTCAACGGTGACCTCATCGTCGTGATCTACCTGCTAACGCTACCGGCATTCGCGCTGTTTCTTGGCGGCTGGTACTCAAGCAACCCGTTCGCGACGATCGGGGCCACCCGCGTGCTCTCCCAGCTGTTCGGCTACGAGGTGCCGTTCTTTCTCGCGTGCCTGGGGCCCGCGGTGGCTGCCGGTAGCTGGTCGATCACCGAGATCACCCGGATGCAGGCCGACGGGCTGTGGCTGATCGGCGCTGCGCCGCTGTCCTTTGTCGTCGCGATGATCGCGCTCATCGGCAAGCTCGAGCGCGTGCCGTTCGATATCCCGCAGGCGAAGACCGAGATCGTGACCGGTCCGGAGGTCGAGTATACCGGCCGGCGACTTGCGCTGTGGAAGCTCACATTTCTCACCGAGACGATCGTCGGCTCTGCGCTGATCGCCGCGCTGTTCCTCGGAGGGCCGCACTTCTGGGGCATTCCCTTCGACCAGATGGGGCCGTGGCTGGGCGGACTCGTCGGGATGGTCGTGCTGGCGGTGAAGATCCTGCTGATCGTCTTCTTCCTCTCGCTGGTGCAGGCTGCGATGGCGCGCATCCGGATCGAGCAGATGGTGGAGTGGAGCCTGCTGTGGCTCGGCATCCCCGCCCTCGCGAACATCGGCGTGATCGTATTCATCACCCGCCAGATGGGCGCGTAACACGGGAGTACTCACCGAAGGAGCGTTGACCGATGCCCCGAAGGTTTGGCATAGCAGCGATGGCGATGGAACTGATGGAGAGCCTGCTGGTGCAGAAGCCGGCGACCGTGATCTATCCGGTCGAGCGGCTCGAGCCCCCCGAGCGCTTTCGCGGACGCCTGCGGTTTAACCCTGACGAGTGCAGCCTCTGTGGTCTGTGCCAGCGTGACTGTCCCGCCGACGTCATCAAGGTCGTGCGCAAGCGTGTCGAGAAGGAAGATGGAACCAAGGAACTGACCGGACACCTGGAGTTCGAGATGGACCGGTGCGTGTTCTGCGGCCAGTGCGCACAATCGTGCCGCAAGGGCGCGATCACCTTCACGCACGAGTTCGAACTGGCGCAGCCGAGCCGCGAGCTGTTCATGATGGACACCCGCACCGAGGACACCGCTGACGAAGAATGTGACGTGGACGAGGACACGGTGCCGTAAGGCCGGCCTGCGAGAACGGACAACCACGAGGCGGCACCCTCAGGGTGCCGCCTCAGTGCCTTTCAGGGGGGCACCTGTCGCTGCGGGACCGGTCGCACCACCCGGGATTTCGACTGGGCCATCACGACGGCCCCGTTGTCCGAGGCTGCCCGGCGGCCAGGCCAGGATTGCGTCGGCCGCCGTCCGCGCCGCTCGGGTCATCGCAACGGCGCCTCAGGCCTCGCCCCCGACGCGCTGTGTCAGTCCTCTTCCTCAGCCTCGACCATGCGCTTGAGCAGCTTCGCGATGGCCAGCAGCGCGTGCGCCTGTGCGCCCTGGTAGCGCATCTCCATCGGGCGCTGCATGTCGTCGAGGATCATCTCTGCCTCCTGAATGTGCCCATCGGCCGTCTGCGGAGCATCAGCCATCTTCGTCGCCTCCTACTCGCTGTTGCGCCTGACCTTGACTTCGACGTTGCTCAGTGTGACCGTGCTTCCGGGCGGGACGGACTCCATCAGCCAGACGTTCGAGCCGATGACCGAGCCCTTTCCGATGACCGTCTCCCCGCCGAGGATGGTCGCGCCCGCGTAGACGATGACGTTGTCCTCGAGCGTGGGGTGGCGCTTGATGTCCTTGATCGGGTTGCCCTCCTCGTCGAGCGGGAAGCTCTTCGCGCCGAGGGTGACGCCCTGGTAGAGCTTCACGTTGTCCCCGATCTCACAGGTCTCACCGATGACCACACCCGTTCCGTGGTCGATGAAGAACGATTCCCCGATCGTCGCGCCGGGGTGGATGTCGATACCGGTCGTGGTATGTGCGTGCTCGCTCATCGTCCGCGGAATCAGCGGCACGTCGAGCCTGTAGAGGATGTGCGCGATGCGGTGCACGGTGATCGCCTGCAGCCCGGGGTAGCTGAGCATGATCTCGGCGTAGGTGTGCGCCGCCGGGTCGCCGTTGTAGGCCGCCTGCACGTCGCCGACGAGGAGCTTCCGGACGCGCGGGATCTCCGCGACAAACCGGTTGGTGAGCAGGGCGGCGGTCTCGCTGACATTCCCGTCCGGCTTGGTGTGGCCCTTGCTGCGCGCGTAGGCGCCGGTCCATCGGAAGGGCAGGGCCCGCTCGACCTCGCGTCGGATGAGCCGGTAGCCTCGCGCCAGGCGCTCCTGCACGAAGCCCTCGGTGGACGCATCGTGCTCGAGCTCAGTGTGCATCCGGCCGGGGAAGAGCACGTCCATGAAACAGTGCAGCGCCTCGAGGACGCGCCCGCGCGATGGCACCGGTGTGCCGACCTCCTCGGGCGTGTCGATGCCATCCCGCCCGAAGCTTTCCTTGAGGCTCTCAACCACGAAGCAGGAGAGCTGCGCGGGGCCGCGGCAGGCGCACACGTCCCTGCGGTCGCAGGTCTCGCATCGCCGCATCATGTATCCGTCGGTGGTCACTCGTCAGCCTCCCCCGGGGCCGGCGGAAACGGTATCTCCCGGCCCTGGTCCATGCCATCCCCGATGTAGTAGAGCCGCACATCATCGGTCTCAGGTGGCTTGCGCGAGTCGCCGTAGGACCAGATCGCGCGCACGTCACCGGGTCCGCGCTGATGGCCCATCACGGGCTTGACGTGGTTGTGCGACCACTTCGAGTTCGATGTCAGAGATCGCGTATGCCGCCACGTCGCGCCGGCGTCGGTCGAGCGGAACTCCTCGATCTCGCCGCCATCCTCATGGGGCTGGACGGCCGTGGAGGGCCCCCAGATGCGCAGGTCGTCATCGTCGAAGACCAGCAGCGCGCCGGCATCATACATGTGGTCGCTCTCGGTCACATCGCTTATACTCCAGCCCACCGCTGACTTACGGGCGACCTTCCAGGTGGCGCGGAATGTCTCCACCTCGGCATCGAGGAAGAGGATATACGGCTGCCCCTGCGAGTCGAGCTGGATGTCCTTGATCCAGACTCCGTGCTCGCCGCTGTCGTAGATCTTCTCCGCGGTCTCCTCCGTGATCGGAAGGTCGTAGGGGCTGCCATCACTGCGGCGCCACGTCTCGCCGCCGTCATCGGAGTACGCGTAGTAGACGTTGTATCGCCGGGCCCAGAGCGCCTTGTTCTCGATCTCCTCCGGGCTGCCGCCGCCGAGGCGCGACCACGCGAAGTGTACCGCGCGTGGGTAGGGCCCGTCCTCGGCCACGGTCACACCGTAGACCGAAAACTCCGCCGCGCCGCGCGCGTTCTCATCGACGCCGAAGGTCACCAGATCCGTCGGCTCCGACCAGCTCTCTCCGCGATCGGTGGAGGTGCGGAAGCGCCACCCGGGTGCCTTGCGGTAGGAGACGAAGAGCTCGCCCTCACGGAGCATCCACGGCTGCGGGTATGATGTTCCGCCATCGGGCTCGACCTCTGCGACTTCCACCCAGTCGCCGATATCGTAGGGCCTGGCCGAGCGATGCACGTGTGTCGGGTGGCCATGCGCCCCCCAGAAGACATACAGGAGGCCCTGCTCGTCGATCAGCAGCGTGGGATTGCGGTGGGCGTCGCCGTCGGGGTTCTCGCCCAGCACGACCGGATACGCCCATTCGCCGCTATCGTGATCGTAGTAGCTGATCGTGGGCCGGTTGCCGGCGCTTCCGTAGACGAAGAACGTGCGGTTGGGCTCCGCCGCGTAGATCGCGAGCGGACGGTGCCACGCGCAGTAGGTGGCCATCGGGCCGCAGTATACCGCGCCCTGGCCGGGCAGTAGATTGGTCGCGCCGCAGTGATACCATACGCCGCGCGTCTCAGGCGGTGGCAGGCTCTCCTGTGCCATGACCGTCGCTCCTGCAAGAGTCAGAATCGCCGCCGCGACGGCGGCTCATATGCTCATATCGCGCGCCCGCCTTCTTTGCTCGGGCCGAACCCCTTTGCCAGCGCCGCTCGTTACGCCTCGCTGAACTGCGCGAACTCGTCGCCCTCGATCTCGAGGATGCTCTCACCGGCCTCCAGACGCCGGGAGACGAACTCGTCGGCGGCCATCACCGCGCGGAAGACCTCCGCGTCGATCGGGTCGTCCTGCCGCAGGCCCGCGACTTCCCGCAGCACGTACTCGGCGCCCTCGGGGTAGACGTGGTTCGCGAAATCGCGGTCGTTCTCGTACATCTCCCCGTTCTCGTCGGTCGCCCGGAAGCGCATCCCGGCCGCCGCGCACAGCGCGGTGTACGGCGCGTCTGTGTCCCAGCGCGCGTCGAAGCGCAGGGCGCCGATGATCCGATCCTCACGCCCGAGCTTGCGGCGCACGTCGCGACCCACGCGGTAGATGGTGTCGCCCAGCGCCCGGTTCTGAAAGCGCTGCAGCAGATCATCGACGTGTTCGCGCTGGTTCTGCTCATTGAACTCGTCCGGGTAGGCCGCGATGAGCGCCCGGGCCGATTCCATCATCCCCGCTCGCGTCGCCGGACCGACCCGCGGGTGCTGCACGGCCTCCCACGTGTAGACCAGCTCCGGGGCCTCAAGGTGCGCGAAGTACGCACACAGCGCGTGGCCGAGGTTATGAATGAAGAGCTTGCGATCGACGTAGGCCTTCATGTTCTGCTTCGGCGCGAGCTCCGGGACGTCCGGAATCTCGTTCAGGAAGCCCCTGGCGTCGCAGATCAGCGTGTTGTAGGCCTCGGCGTAGACCAGCAGAGGATCCTGCTCCCGCACCTCTTCGCTCATGATCGGGACCATCTTGCCGATCGAGGTCTCGACCGCCCCCAGCATCTCGCGGACGGGGAAATCATCGGGCAGCTCCGCCACCACGCCCTCGTACATCGCTTCGGCCGCGTTGCGCATGTTCTCGCAGATGATGACATCCAGCGGTCCGTTGCCAAGCTCCCTGCGGCGGACGAGGCCGGCGGCGAGATTCGGGTAGATATACGGCAGCGCGGCCGGCCCGACGGCCGTCGCGGCCACGCGGCAGGTCGCCAGCTCCTCGGCGACTGCGCGGGTGTCGCGGCCATCGACGCCGCGCACGTTCTCGACCACGATCGTCTTCGGCTCGCGATCCCTGATCTCGACCGTATACCTGCCGCGCTCGTTGAGTGCGTCAATGATCTCGCGGTCGATATCGACGAACACGACTTCGTAGCCGGCGCGAGAGAAGATCTGCCCGACGAAGCTACGGCCGATGTTCCCCGCGCCGATCTGCACAAGCTTCTGCATTCAGGTCATCCTCGGTGCTGCAAACTGCAACCAACATCCTGTCCGTTGGCTGTCTCGCTCCCGGCTTACGTCCCGATCAGCTCCTGCTCCTGCTCAGCCGACCACGCGTCCACCCGCTGCAGATCCCGGCTCAGGTGCGGGTAGATGACGCCCTTGCCCTCCATCTCCTGCGCACGGACCGCCTCGATCAGGTCGCGAGCTGCGTCGAGGCCGCCGACGGCCGCGACGTAGTTGCCCGGCTGTATCTTGCCCGCCGAGATCATCGCCAGCGCCTCTGCGATATCCGACGGATCGCTTCCCGACGAGCCGACCATGGAGATGGAATCATAGTGCACGCGGCGGGCGTCCACCTGAATCATGCAGTCATCGGCCTTCACACCGCCGAACAGGTTGGTTACACCGCCGCGCCCGAGATAGTCGAAGGACTTCTCCTGGATCTCGCGGATCCCCAGCGCGACGATGCAGTCATCCACGCCCCGGCCCGATGTCACGTCCTCGATTACGTACTCGAGCTCGTCCGGGGTGGTGAGCACGAGGTCGATCCCCGCCTCACGGGCCCGGTTGGCGAAGAAGCGCCGCGCCGTTTCCCGCCGCGCCTCATTCGGCTCGGAGACGATGATGGTCTGTGGCTCGTATGTCATCGCGATCTCGATGTGCCACAGGCCCATTGGGCCGGCGCCCAGCACCAGCGTGGTGCCGCCCGGCAGCAGCCCCAGGTGCGCCTGGCGGGGCGTGTCCGGCGACTGCTTCACGACGTGCATGGTGTGCTGCTGGGCCGCGACCACGCATGAGATCGGCTCCGAGAGGGCGCAGGCGAAGTGCGGCAGGCCGTTGTCTGGAACCGGCACGAGGCAGGACGTGCCGACGACCTCCGGATCGATGATCACGTATTCCGCGAACAGGCCTGGAAGCGTGTAACCGATCGCGATCTTCCGGATTCCCCGACCATTGTTGTGGTACCGCTCGCGGTATCGCGAGGGTGCCGACGGAACCGCGGGCTGCACCGCGTAACGCTGGCCGACCTCGATCTTGTCCTCCCAGTTGCGCCCGACCTCGACTGCCGTCACGCAGCCCTCATGACCGAGCGTATCTTGTTGTCGGACGCGCATGCCGCGGCACACTCCACCCGGCAGAGCACCTGGTCAGCGTCCGGGCGAGGCACATCAACCTCCTGCAGCTCAACCGCGTCCATACCAACGCCGGTAAGGCGCAGTGCCATCATCGTTGCCGGAATATCGTAAGCAGTCATTGGCCGCCTCCCGCGTCAACTCAAGATGCGCGACAGTGCGTTCGTCCACTCTTCGGCCATCACCTCAACCGACAGGTCCACGAGATCGTCATCCCCGCATTCGATCTCGAGTTCCGCGTCCTCGCTCGTTTCGCCCAGGCGAATCGGCTCCACGCCGTGTTCGGCGCACAGGGCCTCAAACCGCTCCTCCGAGCCTCTGCGGACCTCTACGACGAAGCCGCTGGATTCGGTGAAGAGGGCCTTGTCAGGCCGAAGCCCGCCGAGCGCCTCCTCGATGTCCACATCCGCGCCGACGTCCCCGCGGCCGAACGGTCCCATGCACATCTCGGCCAGGGCGACCGCCAGTCCGCCGTCGGAGATGTCCTGGCATGCGGCCACCAGGCCCTCATCGATCGCGTCCGTCACCGCGTAGATGCGCGCCCGCTCGGCCTCCCAGTCAACCTGCGGGACGTTCGCGCCCAGGCCGAGGCCCAGCGCCTCGTAGTAGGCCGAGCCGCCGAGTTCGTCTTTCCGCTCACCAAGCAGGTAGATGGCGTCACCGGGCTGCTTGAACTGCGTGGTGACGGCCTTCGAGTAGTCATCGAGAACGCCCACGCAGGCGATGATCGGAGACGGGGCCACCGAGCTTCCGCTGGCGGACTCGTTGTAGAGGCTCACGTTCCCCGAGATGACCGGAACCGGGGTCTGCTCGTAGCCCTTGAGCCAGAGGTTGCTGGCCGCGTCGGCCACGCCGCGCACGCCCTGGCGGAACTCCCAGAACTGCTCGGGCTTCTCGGGGTTGCCGAAGTTGAGGCAGTCGGTGAGCGCCTGCGGGACCGCGCCCACACACGCCACGTTGCGCATGGCCTCGGCCACCGCCGTCGCCCCGCCCCAGTAGGGGTCGATCCGCCCGTACTTCGGGTTTCCGTCAACCGACAGAGCCACGGCGGCGTCGCAGCCCTCCAGCGGCCGGGAGACTCCCGCACCGGACTCGCCGGGCCGCAGCACCGCGTTGCCCTGCACCTCGCTGTCGTACGCACGATAGACATACTCCCGCGAGCACACGTTCGGGCTGCCGAGAACCTTGAGCAGGGCGTCAGCGAGGTCCTCAGGCTGATCGAACTGAGGCTCCGGCTCGCTCCACTCCCGCGGCTGCTCCTCGCGCTCGTAGGAGATGCCGCTGGTGACCGCCTCCACCGGCGCCTGGGTGACGATCGTGTCCCCGAAGCGGACGGTGTAGGTCGGATCCTCAGTGACGCGGCCGATGACACGGGCGCAGGCGCCCTCGTAGACGTTGAGAAGGTCCCACTGCTGGTTGTAGATCTCCAGCACCTCGTCGGCGAAGTGCTCCGGCACGGCGATCACGTAGCGCTCCTGCGTCTCGGCGCACATGATCGTCTCCGGCAGCAGCCCCTCGAGGCCCACGTGCACCTCCTCGAGGTTGATGTCCACGCCGAAGCCGCCGGCCGCCGCGATCTCCGAGGTTCCGCAGGCCAGCCCACCGCCGCCGATGTCTTTCATGCCGATGACGATGCCCTTCTCCTTCGCGGCCTCGCGGACGGCCTCGTTGGCCTTGCGCATCGCCAGCACGTTCTTGAGGAACGGGTCGGGCACCTGCACCGCGCCGCGGTCCTCTGCCTGCTCCTCTTCGTCGAGGATCTTCGAGGCGAAGGCCGAGCCGCCGAAGCCCGAGTCGTCGGTGGGCTTGCCGACCAGGATGATCACGTAGGGCTCGTCATGCGCCTGCTGCGGGACCGCGGAGTGGATGATATCCTCCTCCGCGACGACGCCCAGCGCGACGACGTTGACGAGGCAGTTATCGTCGAAGGTCTCGTCGAAGTAGATGTCCCCGCCGAGGTTCGGAACGCCCAGCGCGTTCCCGTACTGCCAGATCCCCTCCACCACGCCCGTGACGATCCACCGGGTGCGTTCGGCGTGCTCGCCCTGCGGGTCGCCAAAGCGCAGCGGGTCGGCGGTCCCAAAGACGCGGGCGCCCATGCAGTCCACGTCGCGTACGATGCCGCCGATGCCCGTTGCGGCGCCCTCGTTGGGGAGGATCTGGGAGGGGTGGTTGTGGCTCTCATGGGCCATGACAACGCCGTAGCGTTTCCCCTCGTGCTCGGTGAAGAAGACGATCCCGGCGTCCTCCTGCGGCCCGAGGATCACGTTCGGCGCGTCGGTTGGCAGCATCCTCAGCGAGGCCTTCGAGGATTTGTACGAGCAGTGCTCGCTCCACTCGACGTTGAAGATGTGCAGCTCAACGAGCGTGGGATCGCGCCCGATCAGCTCCGCGATGCGCCTCGCCTCGCCGACCGTCAGCCCGACACCATGCTCGGCCATGACCTGCTCCAGCTCGTCGTCGGAAAGCTGTGATACGGCTATCTGTCTTTCGTCCAGTGCCATCAGTGCATCTCCTCTGCGTTCTCCTGCATCCGGCAACCGGCCCGGCTGAGATCGAATTGTCATCTCCCAACGAGATCCCCCGGCGGCGTGTGCCTGATCAGCTTACCGCTTGCATCCCACACCCACGCCCCCGTCAGGTGGGCGTAGTCATCTCCAGCCCGTTCGCGCCACCAGTACACCCGCACCCGCACGGTCTCGTGCCTCGGCAGCGCGTTGAGCGCAACCTCCGCCACGATCTGCGAAAGCTCCTGCCCCTGATCGGGATCGCAGTAGGCGTCGAGGTCCGCATCAAGGCCCGGCGGACCCTCCGGCATCGGCCGCAGGCCCAGCCACAGATCCCGGTACTCCACGCCCATTTCCGCCAGCCGATTGCGCACCTGGGCGGCGACGGCCCCCTCCGCCCGATCATACTCCACGGGGTCATACAGCGGCGGCGCGTCGTCGAGCTGCACGTCCTCCTGCGCGGGCCTGCCGCAGCCGCTTATGAGTGTCAGCGCGCACATCGCCAGCACGAGCCGCTGCCGCAAGCGCCTGTATGCGTCGGCGCCATGCGCGGTCCTGCGGTCCGACACGCCTGAGATCATGGCGCCACCTCACGATCCCCGCGGCCGGTCCCAACCGGCGCCCGTGCCGCGATGAGATCCTCCCCGGCGTGGCATACGCCGCCGCCCCGCTGGCACGACTGCGGCTCCCGTTGTTCGAGCGCGCGTGTTCCGCCGGCTCGTGCGTCAGGGCCTCCCTAATCGGGCTCCCACATGTTGAAGCCTTCGCCGACAGTCTGCTTCGGGTCGAGCGCCTTCGCGTGCCCGTCCAGGAAGCCGAACATCGCCCGCTCGCCATGGCGGGCCGCGACCCGTGACAGGCGGTGCTGCACGTACGAGGCGCCCATCTGCTTCACGGAGCTGTCGATGCCGAACAGCAGGATCGTCTCGCTGTGGTTGTGCACAGCCGTCATCTTGCTGGTGAGCGCCCCCGGGGACCAGCCGAACATCGAGTTGTAGGTGAGCCGGAAGTTCATCCCGTAGCTGTGCGGCAGGCAGACATGCCGCTCACTCGACGTCGGCGCCGGATCGCTCGGGCAGACGAGAATCTGCGCATTCTTCATGTATGGCTGCAGTATGACACACCACGTGTATCCCAGCTGCCCGCCCGGCGCCCCGCGTGTCCTGGCCGGGACGAGGCGCTGGTCATGATCGCTGGCGTACATCCGTGCCGCCGCCAGAATCTGGCGGGTGTTCGACGCGCAGGTTGCCTGCCGCGCCGTCTCCCGCGCCCGCGGGTAGACAGCGAGTATGATCGCCGCCAGCACGCCAATGATCGCGATGACAACCAGCAGTTCGATCAGCGTGAAGCCCCGCATCTCAGGCCCCCCCATTTGCGCACGCTTTGTGCATGCAGAGTGCCTCTTTCGGGCCGGTCTGTCAAGCCCACCTGTCAGGTTCGCGGGACGCGGGCTGAATCCTCTCCTGAAGGCCCTCGGGAGGTGTGCGCGGAAACAGCTGGGGCCGGCACGCAGGAAAGCGGGTGAGAACTTGCGAATCGACCAGTTCCAGCGCATCATCGACGAGACCTACGGCTCTCGCGACGCCGAGCGGGGCCTCGAACGCACTTTCATGTGGCTTGTGGAGGAGATGGGCGAGCTTGCCCGGGCCCTCCGCGCCGAGGACCATGAGCGCAAGGTCGAGGAGTTCTCGGATGTCCTCGCGTGGCTGACCACCACCGCTTCGCTTGCCGGCGTTGATATGGCGGAGGCCGCCGCGCGCTTCGCCGAGGGCTGCCCCAAGTGCGGCCGGCGTCCGTGTGCGTGTGATCGCGGCCGACGCGGGCGCTCGTGAACAGCCCGAGGACCTGCTGACGGACGTTCGGAATGAATCCCGCGGAAGTTGACCCGCTGGCAGGCCTGTGTTAGACTTGGCGCGAATCCCCTGTACGGACGCAGAGGCCGTGCATGCCTCCATTCAGCGCAGCGCAAGGGTGGTTGACCGATGGGCAGGAGGAGTTGGGCCTTCGCGATGCTGGCGGCGCTGGCGGCGATCGCGCTCGTCGCCAGCCTCGCAGCCGCGGATACAGGGACCTTCGGTGCTCCGCAGGCCGGGCAGACGGCGATGTCGTCCGACCCGTCCGACCTCGCGCAGGAAGTCGAGATCATGATGACCGTCCGCGAGCTGCAGCTCACGCCCGAGCAGATATCGGGTGCTCTGGCGCTGGCGCAGCGCGTCGAGCAGCAGCGGCAGGCCGTCGAGGAGCTGCGCGAGCAGACCTGGCAGGAGCACCAGGACGCCTTTGAGGCGGTCATCGAAGCGTGGATGGCCGGCAACGAAGCCCCATCGGGGCCCCAGCGCGTGGCGAACCGCGCCGTCGAGGAGGTCCGCAGCGCCGAGCAGCAGCTGAGCAGCGCCCGCATCTCGGCCGCGCAGCAGTTCGTCAGCAGCTTGAGCGAGAATCAGCGCGCCATGGTGGAGACGCAACAGGCTGCCGCGGAGCGCGAGGCCCGTCGGCAGCGACTGGGTGGGATGGAGAGCGTCGGCGCCTTCGTCGCCGCCGAACTCGATGCCATCCGTGATCTGATGCCTGACGAGTATCAGATGCTCGCGGAGGCCGAGGCGCAGCGGATGGCGTGGGCGATCGTAGGCGCGGACTCGCCGAACTTCGATGCCGTCGCGGCGACGCTGCTCAACATCATGGACCAGGTGCGCGCGTGGACCTCTCAGCAGTATCAGTCGCAGCGGCCGCGAATCCCGCAGATGGTGGAGAACGCCCTCGGGATGAGCCCGGCCGCTCAGCGACCGGTGCGCTGGGATGAGGTGGTGCAGGTGGTGGGCAGCCAGAGGAGTGTTGCCGTGCTCCAGGAACTGTCGGCTGCCGGCGGAGGTGAGGCGCAATGAAGAGCTGCGCGAAGTACGCGGCGTTCGTCATCACAGCGCTGATGATGATCTCTGTGGCGCCGACGGCCAGCGCGGATGAACTCGGAGATGCCATGGCCCAGGCCGACGCGCTTGCGCTGTTCCGACGCATCGGGCTGCAGCCGAGTCAGGCCCAGCAGATGATCCCGGTCGTGGAGCGCATTCAGGACCTGGTGCGCCAGCAAAGGCAGGCCGATGAGCAGCGTCTGCGGCAGATTCGTCCCACGCTTCAGCAGGCGCGCTCGCAGCTTGTCGCCGGCCAGATGCCCTCGGAGCAGGCACAGCGGGTGATCGCCTCCTACAGGGAGCAACGTCAGCAGGCGCAACTGACGCTGATGCGCGCGGTGGACAGGGAGTTCGCCAACCTCGAGAATATCCTCACCCGCCAGCAGAACCAGGCCTTTGACTGGACGCCGCCGGAGTCGGTGAACATGGAGGAGAGCATGCAGCGGATCCTCCAGCAGCAGCGGGTGGCGATGGGACGCATTCAGCGCGCCGCCGAGGTCCTCAATTCGGTCAAGCATCTGGACACTTTCAACTTCGTGACCGCGCGCATCCCGATCCTCACGGATTACCTGTCGCTTTACTATCGTCCCGACACGCCTGAGTTCGAGCAGGCCATGGAGATCGCCATCGCAGCGACCGACCAGGTGCGTCTTCTCACCGAGGAGCAGTGGCAGACCAACGCTCTGGACATCGCCGCCGATCTGGTCGAAGAGCTGGGCCTGATGCCGCCGATGCAGGTCCGGCAGCGGCCCGGCACGGTGTCGTGGTCGGCGCTCTATCGGCTTTTCACGAACGAGCAGACTCTGGTGGTGCTCCGCGGCCTTGCCGGCTGAGCCGCCCCGTCGCACTATATGATCCACAACCGGTCCCGCCGCCCGCGCCCTGAGGGCGGCGGGTGTCGCATGCATGCGTGTAGCACACCGACGCTCCCAGCGCGCTCGAGGAGTTGGTCACGATGGACACAATCGGCCCGGCCTCCGACCTGCCCACCATTCGCGCCCGCCTGCGGGATCTGCTCGTGGAACGCGCGATCAAGTACGGTCACTTCGTGCTTGCATCCGGGCAGACCAGCAGCTACTACGTGGACAAGACCCAGATCACCCTCATGGGCGAGGGGCTTTACTGCCTCGCGCGCGTGATCCTCGACCAGATCGAGGGCATGAACGTGCAGGCCGTCGGAGGCATGACCATCGGGGCCGATCCGATCGCCGGCGCCGTCTCCGCTCTGGGCATCTGCCATGGGCAGAGAATCGACGCCTTCATCGTGCGCAAGGAGCGCAAGGAGCGGGGCACACAGCAGCGGGTCGAGGGACCGCTGCAGAACGGCGCGCGCGTGGTGGTGCTCGAGGACGTGATCACCACCGGCGGCTCGGCGCTCGAGGCGGTCAGGGCGATCGAGGAGGAGCGCGACGCGAAGGTCCTCCAGGTCCTGGCGATGGTGGACAGGCTGCAGGGCGGGCGCGAAGCCATCGTCGAGGCAGGCTACGATTTCACCGCGCTGTTCACCGTTGAGGATCTCGGCGTCTCGGTGGAGTAGGCCCCGAGCCAGGGAGACCTGCGACGATTTGCGCTCGCGGCGCTGTGCGCCGCGAGCGCTTCTCTGCGGGCATCGCTGGCGTTGACACCGTTCGCGTTCCACAGGTATACTGGCAACGCAAGACGCCGCGGACGATGTTCCCCTGACGTAGATACCAGTCGACGTCATCCGGCGGAACCGCCCGGCAGTCTTCACGTTTGCGCCACGCGCGAGCATGCTGCTCGCGCGCACGGCTACTCATTGCCCAAGGAGGACACACACCTCATGAAGCGTCGCAGCGGCTTCACGCTCATCGAGCTGCTCGTCGTCATCGCGATCATCGCGATCCTGGCGGCTATCCTGTTTCCCGTCTTCGCTCGCGCACGCGAGAAGGCCCGACAGTCGAGCTGTCTGAGCAATGTCAAGCAGCTCAGCGTCGGTGCCCTGATGTACATGCAGGACTACGACGAGACCTTCTGGCCGACCAGCGCGGTTCACATGAACAGCCTCGCGGCCAACGACAGCCCGGGCTCGATCTGGTACCGCGCCGTCATGCCTTACGTCAAGAACGAGCAGATCTTCGTCTGCCCCAGCGACAGTCAGACCAATTCGGCCCGCTGGAGCGATTCAGCGACCACATGGGATGACTGGCCCGCGGACGGCGCCACCGCCTATCCGGCCACTGCAGGCTACGATGGCTTCGCGCTCAGCTACGGCACCAACCACAACGCGGGCGGGAAGCCTCTGGCCACGATCGATTATCCCGCCCAGACTGGCATGATCTTCGAGTGCACCGTCATCCTCGCGTATGAGGCGAGCTGGCAGCCCCGCAAGCGCTACATCATGGGCGCAGCCCGCCACAACGAGCAGTTCAACGTTGGCTACTTCGACGGCCACGCCAAGAGCCTCGCGGCGTCCAACTGGCAGGTCAACCTCGACAATGATCCCAGTGACTGAGGGCCGGCTCTGACCTGATCGGCCTATACGCGCGGCCCCGCCGATATGGCGGGGCCGCGCAGTATCTGTCCCCAGAACGATCGCAGGCATGGCGATTTCATCACCGATTCTTAAGGAAACCTATTCTCGCCCGGACTGTCGACAATAGAAGGACCCTGAGGCTGTGGGTATAGCGGGTGGAGCGGCGAACTTCTGTCGTCCGCGCGGCGTCACAACCTTAACGGTAATGCACAGCAGCATGCCCCATGGGAGGCGCGATTGATGAAGCGCAACGGTTTCACCCTGATCGAGTTGCTGGTGGTAATCGCCATCATAGCGATACTGGCGGCGATTCTCTTCCCGGTGTTCGCCCGTGCGCGTGAGAAGGCGCGACAGACCTCCTGCTTGAGCAATATGAAGCAGATTGCGCTGGCGCAGCTTATGTACGCGCAGGACTACGATGAGCGGACGGTGCGATGGATTGGCTACGTCGATGCCGGAGACTACAACCCGCCTCAGTTTTCGTACTGGTACGAGTACATCATGCCCTACGTGAAGAATGAGCAGATCTTCGTGTGTCCCAGCGCTGGTGACAAGGCGCTCGATCCCGGATCAGCCCCGGCAGACTCCTACCTATGCACCTACGCGGTCAGCAACGGCTGGCCCCAGCAGGCTCTCGCGGCCTTCGACACTCCAGCCTCCACCGTCATGATGTGCGAGACCCAGAACAACAACTACTACCGGTACCGCCTCGCGCCCAACAGCGACTACGCCATCGACGCCGCCGCCCGAGAGATGCACAACGGCGGCCTCAACATCGCCCTCGCCGACGGCCACTGCAAGTGGTACAACTCCCAGGTCTTCGCCTCCGGCGAACCGACCGAGGACCTTCACTGGTGGCCGCAGTGGCCCTACTAAGCGCGCGTACGGCCCGGCCTCGCTGAGCGCCGGTGCAAGCCGACGAACGACCAGCGGCCCCGCCATATCGGCGGGGCCGTTTCCTTGCCTGTGCTCCATGCACGTTCGCACCCGTGCTCTCAGGCGTTCGGGCCCGACCTGCAGATGACCCTGCGCCCGTCGTGCAGGCCGATAATGGAAGCGTCCGGCCCGAGGCGCTCCTCCGCCATCTCCAGCGCGGTCACGAGATCTGGCGCAGCGTCGGCGAAGGTCGCCTCGATGTCATCAGACAGCTCCGAGACCACGATCAGCTGCGCGCCGCGGTCATGCACCACGGAGGAGAAGAGAAGGCCCGTCGAGCATGGCGCCCAGTGCCACTCCACATCGCCCTGTGACAGCCGTCGGCGCATCTCCTCGATGATCGCCTCCGGGTCCTCGCTCTCCAGCAGTTGCCGGAACGGCTTCTCGCCGCCCCAGCCGTCCTCGCACTCGCCCACGAGGATCACGCAGCCCCCCTCGCGTACACACTCGAGGGCCGGCACCAGTGTCTTCTTCGCCTGAACCATATCGACATCATACGGCCAGCCGCCCGAGGTGCAGATGACGATATCGGCCTTCTGCGCCACCGTGTGCTCGTAGATCGTCCGCGATCGCTCAGCTCCGCGACGATGGGCCTCGACCAGCTCACCTGCCTCGATCGCGGCGTAACTGTCATCGGGGTTGACGACCGCGTCGCAGATGAAGTCCACGCCGAGAGCCTGCGCAGCCTCGGTCATGTCCTGGTGCACGGGGTTGCCATCCAGCACGCCCAGCTTGCGGCCTTCGGTGAGGATCAGGAAGTGATTGTGGGTAATGGAATCATAGGAGGAGACGCCCGGGAGGACCATCTTGCGGCCACCGGAGAAGCCGGCGATGTAGCTCGGCTCGATGAAGCCGCAGACGACGCGCCTGTCGAACTCCTGCAGGAAGGGCGCGACCTCGATCGGGGTGCCCAGTGACGTCTCGCCGAGCCCCCACTGCTCACCACGTGAATCCGGCTGGAGGACATCCGAGGTGCCGATGAACTCCTCCAGCTCCTCGTCGGTCATCGGGCGGTGGTTACCCAGCCCGATCACAACCTCGACCTCGCCGCCGAGGCTCGCGATTCGCTCGGCGAGCGGCCAGAGCATCGGCGAGGGATTCGGCCGGGTGAAGTCCACAGTCATCAGGGCCACGCGGTCGCCGCGGTCGATGATCTGCTCAAGCGGCGGTCCGACGGGGTTCGCCAGCGCATCCTGGAGCGCAGCGTCTACATCCTCTATGCCCTCAGGGGATGGCAGATGGATCTCCTCGATCACGCGCTCGTCGGCGACCTCGACGACCTGCTCCGTGCGCCCGTACTTGAAGCGAAGCTCCATCTTCGGCGCCTCCCTCGCAGTCCTCGCGCACCACACACAACGACCCGGATCTGCCTCAGGCCGTGTGCTCGGCCAGCTCCGTCACGCTGATCAGCGGCATCCCGTGCTCGCGCACGAACCTGCGCACGTCCTCGCCGCGGGCCATATGCCCTTCGTCGTTCATCAGCTCGCAGATGGCCACCACCGGCGTGATCCCAGCCAGCTCTGCGAGGGCGATGGCGCCCTCGGTGTGCCCGCGTCTTTCGCGCAGAAGCCCCGGCATCGCGGCCAGCGGGAAGATGTGGCCCGGGCGCGAGAAGTCCTCCGGTCTCGACTGGGGGTCCGCCAGCAGTCGCAGGGTCAGCGCCCGATCGTAGGCCGACGCGCCGGTGGTCGAGCCCCTGACCGCGTCAACGGGCTCAGTGAACCGCGGGGCGTTCGCGATGGTGTAGCGCTGGGGCAGCAGAGGGATATCCAGCCGCCGGAGGATCGGCTCGGCGACGGCGACGGTAATCAGCCCCCGCACATGCTTCGCCATGAAGTTGATCTTCTCGCCTGTGGCGTGCTCGGCGGCCAGAAGAACATCGGCCTCATTCTCGCGCTCGGGGTGGTCCTCAAGTGCGACGAAACGTCCGTCCTTCAGGGCCTCTACGGCCTCTTGTATGGTCGACATGTCCTGTTTTGATGCTCCAGAAGCACGGCGGCATCCGCCGGGACGCCACCGCCCACTATGCTGTTGTCACGTCAATCGGAAGCGGGGTTCTGAACGTCCTGCCCGCCACTGTGCGAGCTGATCCTCCCGCACCGTGTTGCCTCGTGTGGTCGTTGTGGATCAGAGCCGCCCGAACTCGGCCTCCATGGCCTCGAGATCGACGACGGCGTAGTTGCCGCCCTTGAGCGCACCGGGGTTAACCACCAGTGAGTTCGAGATCCGCTCCTGGCCCTGCGCGTCGTGCGCATGGCCGCAGACCACAAGCTCCGGCTGGTAGGTGTTGATGAGCTCGTTGACCGCCTCCGAGCCCTTATGCCCACCGTTGTCGAGGTCCACGACCTCACCGATCGGTGGGGTGTGCAGAACCATGATCGTGGGGGTGTCGGCGAACTCAAGCAGCCGAAGCTGGTGCAGGGCCTCCCAGCGCGGGTACTGCAGCACGAAGGTCTCCTCGCGATCCGCGCCGGTGATCTCTCCGCCGAGCCCACTGATCGTCCAGTCGCCGCAGCGCGCCAGCATGCGGTGGACGACCTCCAGCGGCGAGTCCGCCCCCTCCTCGGCAAGTGAGCAGGTCAGGTAGCGGCCCTCCGGCGCGTCCATATTGCCCGGAACGCCGAAGATCGGGAATGGCGAGGGGCGCAGCGTCTGGTGGAACTCCGCGTACAGCGCGTAGTCTTCCGCGCGCTCATTGAGCACCTCCGGCTTCTGCTGGTCCGGTCGCCGCCCCTCTCTGCGCGCGGCGAGATACTCGTTGCCCCGCGCGTGGCCCCTGACGATATCGCCGCAGAACAGGCCCATCTGACAGTCGAGCCCCGGTGCGCGGTGCATCAACTCCCGGAGATTGTCGAACTCGCCATGCACGTCGCTGAAAACGAGCGCCCTCATCCCTGTCACTCCCCTGGTATCTCGGCTCCCGCCGCTCGCCGACTGCTCGAAACCGCGAGGTTCAGCCCGACCAGCGTCACTCCGATCCCGATCACCTGAACCGCCGTCGGCACCTCACCGAGCAGTAGATACGCCAGCATCGTGGCCACGATCGGCACGCAGTACTGGAAGAGCACAGTCTTCGACGAGCCGATGGTTGCGACGCCACGGTACCATACCACAAATGCGTATACTCCGGCCAGCAGCGAGAAGTGAATCAGACACAGCCAACTGACGGCTGGCAGTTCAGCCCAGTTCACCGACAGCGCCGCCGGCGCACCGACCGGGATCAGCACGAGCGCGCCGATCGTGTGGATCCACGTGGTGACCTTCAGCGGCGAGTAGTGCTGCAGCAGCGGCCTGGAGAAGACCGCGTAGCTGGCCCACAGGATTCCGGCCAGCGTCATGATTGCCAGTCCGAAGACGTGGTGCTCCGGGACCTCGGTTGCCTCGAGGCCGCCGAGGATGACCGCAGCGATGCCCACGAAGCCGAGGATCGTCCCGACCACCTGTCGTCTTGTGAGCCGCTCCCAGCCGAGCACGCGGTTGATCACCAGCGCCCAGATCGGCGCGGTGGAGATCAGCAGCGAGCCCTCGGCCGCCAGCGTGTAGAAGACACCGGCCGCGAAGGTGCCCTGATAGACGATTACCGTGACGAAGGCGAAGCCAAGCAGGTATCGCCAGTGCTCCCGCCGGATCGTAAGATCCCGCTCAATCGCCCACGCGGTCGCCAGAAGCGCCACGACCATCAGCGCGTAGCGCGCCGAGAGCAGCCCGTACACGCTGAAGTCCTGCTTGAGCACCTTCAGCGATATGAAGTTGAAGCCCCACGTCAGTGGTACCGTCGCGAGCAGCACGTAAAGCCAGGGGGATGGCGTGGCTGGCTGTGCGTCGGTGCCTGCGCCCTGCGCGGGGGATATCTCCGCCATCTCGATCTCGCCGCCGGTCTATCTGGGGTCTCAGGCCCGAAGACCGATTATACGCAGGGCCGCAGACCAGAGTCAACGCGCAGGCCGCTGTCGCTGGCCGCTACCTGCTCAGCCAGCCGCGAACGATGCGCTCGCAACGCTCGACCTCGACCGCCCCTGACTGCGCGTGCTCGCGCGCGAAGTCGAGCAGATCCTGCGCTGCACCGTGCGCTCGCCTCAGCAGTGGCTCCCGCTGCGGCTCGGGGACCTGCTCGGCGCGCTGCAGAAGCCGCTGCCACTCGCCCAGGCGCATCAGCAGCTCCAGCGCCACCCACGCCTGCTGGGTCGCCCGCCAGTGCCGCTTCTCGCCGGTTGCCGCCAGCGCCCGCGCCTCGCCGAACTCCTCGAGCGCCGGCCGCATGCGATCCTCCGTGGCGCGCGCTGCGTAGGTCAGATCGTAGTGCCCCGTACAGGGCCCGGCCGCGCGCAGCAGATCCTCCAACAGCGTCTCATAGGCCTGCATGTGGTCCGCCGCCGGGCCGTAGATATCCGCGTACCACCGGGTCAGGAGCCGATCGACGTCGATCGTCGGGTCCCATGCCAGCCGGCCCATGAGATGGGCATTCAGCGCGAACGTCATCCACTCCTCAGGCACGAACTCCGTGGTGTATCCGTCGCAGCCGGCCTCGATCAGCCAGCGCCAGTTCGGCTGCAGCATACGCGTGATCCGATACGGGATCGACAGCGTGTGGATCTGCATGAGGTAGTTGAAGACGTACAGGTCATCCGACACGACCTCACGCCAGCGCTCGAACTCGCGGGCGTACGCGGCATTCATCCGATCACACCGCACGTCCGGTCGCAATGGGTGCTTCAGGCAGCGGTGAAACGCGGCGTAGCAGACCGCGACGTTCTCGGCGACACCCACGCTCTCGGGCGCGTCGGCGTAGTTGACATACGCCAGCGCACTGAGGCGCCTGTCGGGGTGCTCGCGGGCGACGCGCTCGGCCACGGCGTTGACGAAGCGCAGATAGGTGTCGGTGCGCCGGGGATGATCCTGCCAGAACTGCGACGGGCGCCGGTCTTCGAGGGCGACGCAGGCCGGGCACTGGCACCAGCCGAAGCCGTCGTTGGGCCACAGACCGACCATCTCGATCTGCGGGTGCGCCGCCATGAACTCGCAGACACGCTCAGCCACGACCTCGACCACCGCCGGGTTCGAGGTGCAGATCTGCCCCTGCGTGGAGCGCTCGCCGTCGATGAGCGCGTACCACTCGGGGTGATCGTCGAAGAACTCCTCGGGCGGGAGGAAGTAGCGGAAGCTGTGATGGCCCATCGTCGCCTGCATGCCGCGGGCGAGAACCTCCGGCTCAAGCAGCGTCGCGTACTGCTCGATCGAGCCCTCGATATTCGCGAAGACCATGAAGCGGTTGAAGCGGTTCTTCGCCATCCAGTCGATGTGATGGACGTACTGCCGGTCGATCGGCATCAGGTTGGTGAACTCCCGATGCGTCATCGCCGGCTCTCGGATCGTCTCGCCGAAAGGCAGCGCGGCCTCGGGGTCGCGGGGCACGATCTCCCCGCCCTCCCAGACGTGCAGCCAGCGGCAGCCGAGCGTCTCGAGCAGATCGTAGACGGCATGCAGCACCGCGCCGGGCTCTGCGCCCGCGATCTGCATGCCACCCTCGTGCACGCGCCAACCGTAGCCGCCGCGCTTCCCCCCCGAAAGATCAGGTGCGTCGGCGAGATCCACGCCGAGCCGCAGCACGCGAGCATCGTCCGGTGGCTGGCCTTTGTGCACCGGGAAGCGTCCGCCGGTGATGATCGCGAGGTAGCGCGAGAGTTCGCGGGCGGCGAAGTCGACCGCCGGCGGCGAGTTGGGCGCGATGGCCACAATCGCCGCCGGCTGGTTGTCTGCGAAGAGTCGCAGCTTCATCGTAGGTTGCGTCACGCGTTACTCAGTAGGCATGGGCGGCTCAGACGTCTCGCTCGGCGCCGCGCCGGAGAGGCCGTAGGTATCGCGGTAGCCGATGGCGATGGCCACGACCATGAGCGGCAGCGTGATGAGCCAGCCGACCGCCACTGCGCCGCCAACCGCGTTGATCAGGCCGAGCACCAGCACGAAGAGCACCCAGCCCATCAGGTTCTCGCGCGTCTTCTTCATCGACTCGGTGATCGCGCTCCAAAAGTCCATCTTGCGCTCAACAACCAGCGGCAGCGCCAGCACGACGAGCGCGGAGGTGAAGAGGACACCAACGAAGCACGCGATCACACCAAGACTGGCGATCAGGCCGCCGACGATGCCAACGAGAAAGAGCTGAACGAAGTTCTCGAAGCCCTTCCCGATGTCGCCAACCTCAGGCTTGTAGCCGGGGTTCTTCATCTTGTTGAAAACGATCCACAGGTAGCCGCCGATCAGCGGTCCGTTGAGCAGACCACCGGTGATGCTGCTTCCCAGTCCGACGATCAGCGCCAGGATGATATGCGTGACGAGGTCTTCGGAGATGATCTGCCACGCTTCAGAGAGCCAGTCGCCTGTCTTGACCATGGCGTTCCTCCATTGTGTGGTAGGGGACCGGGCTTCCCCCGGTATGAGATGGCTAACCGACTACAGATCGCCGTCTTCCGGCGCTGCATCCAGTGGTGTGGAGCCGGCCACCGATTCGCTGAGGCCGACCACGTCACGATAGGCAACGGCCGTTGCGGCCACCCCGACGGGCATCGCGATCAGAAAGCCCACGCCGCACAGCAGCCCGCCGGCCAGGTGTAACACGTAAAGCACCGCGCCGAAGCCGCAGAACTGCACGAACTGTGGCGCGACGATCTGCGTGCTGGCCTGGATGGCCGTCCAGAAGTCCTCCCGACGATCGGCGATCAGCGGGAAGACGAAGACGAAGAGCGCGGCAAACGCGATCGCCCATGCCAGACCGATAACCGAAGACGCGACCTGGCCGATGATCGGCACTGCCGAGGCGATCCATGCCGCGACGCTCGCGATTGCTCCGCCGATCGACAGCACGATGCTCAGCGCGATCCAGGCCAGCAGGGCGTGGCCGAACACGGAGAATCCCGCGAAGATGTCGCCGACGTCGGGGCGATAGCTGCGATCACGCAATCTGCGCATCAGGACGAGGAAGTAGCCGCAAAGAAGCGGGCCGAGCAGAATCGATGCGGTGATGGCCGAGCCGATGCTGATGACAAGCGCGATGATAGCGTGGGTCACGATATCCTCGCGGATCAACCCCCAGCCCTCCGTCAGCCACTCACCAGGCCTGACCATCGTATCACCTCATGCCGCATGACCCACCATCTGGTGAGTTCGACGCTGCCCACCGATGCTCCTCCTGTCGTCGAGTCGCGCCCGGGCAGGAACGCGCCTGTTGCCCGGCGAAAAGCCCGGACGATGGCGACGGACCGACACAGGATTCCCCCGATCCACGCGTAAGGGGCCCGCTTAGTGACGAGCAGCGATGCGCATATTGAGCTCTCCGTTGTGATCCCCGCCTACAACGAGGTGGAGCGTCTCGGCGACAGCCTCGAGCGCATCATCGCGTGGCTGCGCGATCAGCCCTGGCGGTGGGAGATCGTGGTGGTCGATGACGGCAGCTCCGACGCCACGGCTGAGCTCGCCCGTAATGTCCTGCAGGACGTGCAGATGCCCACACAGGTGCTCGTGAACGAGCAGAATCGGGGCAAGGGCTACTCGGTAAGGCGCGGGATGATGCAGTCGAACGGTCGTCTCGCGCTCTTCTCCGACGCCGATCTGTCAACGCCCATCGAGCACGCGGCGGACCTGCGCGCGGCGATTGAGGGCGGGGCGGATATCGCCATCGGCTCGCGCCAGACCGTGGGCTCGGACATCGAGGTGCACCAGCCCTTTCTACGCGAGACCGCCGGCCGCATGTTCTCGGCGGTGCAGCGCGCGATCCTCGGCACCGGCATCCGCGATACTCAGTGCGGCTTCAAGATGTTCACGCGTGAGGCCGTCGAGACAGTCTTCCCGCATCAGAAGCTTGAGCGCTGGGCCTTCGACGCGGAGCTGGTCTTCATCGCACAGCGTCTTGGGCTGACAGTCGTCGAGGTGCCCGTGCGCTGGCGCAACTCCCCGGCGACGAAGGTCAACGCGATCCGCGATGGTCTCCAGATGGTCGCCGACCTCTGGCAGATCCGGCGCCTGCACTCCAACCTCCGCCCATCATCAGCCGACTGACCCGTGCCTCGAGCCCTCGGCCCATACCCCCCGGCTGTCAGTGCGCTCGGAGCCGGTTAGCCCACGAACCGCGCCACGTGCAGCACCGCAAACAGATCGAGCACCACAAGCGCGGCCAGCAGCGCGAGCGGAAGCGCCTCGCGCCCTCTTTCGGGCAGCAGAGCGCCCCACCCCAGCGCCAGCAGCATGCCCAACGAGGGCACGAACATGAGGGCGTATCGCGGTCCCCAGCGGACGATATGCGAGTCCACTAAAAGCGTCTGCCAGAGCACTCCGGCCAGTCCCAAGGCGATGATGCCCAGCATGGCTGCGACGATCGCTCGCCCCGCGTCGGACAGCTCCTCGCGGACCCTTGCAAGCCCCCAGCCGGCGGCCCCGATCGCCGCAACGATCAGCCCATCGAGCCAGACGGGCGCAAAGTGAAGCTGGCGATTCACCCCCATGAATATCCCCCACAGCCGCGACGCAACGCTCCGGGCGTACCAGTTCGGCCAGAAGATGCCGTGCGCCATCTCTTCGAATGTCACCAGCAGCAGCGGTATCGTCACCTCTGGCATCAGCAGCACATCGATCGGCCGCTGATAGACCGATCGCTGCGTGACGTTGTAGAAGATGTGCCCGGAGACCTGCATGTTGTGTGCCATCCACGGCGCCGCAATTGCTCCAGCGATTGCGATTCCCGCGACGATTCCGGCGAAAGCCCGCCGGCGAGTATCGCCACCGGCGCGGCGCGCGACGGCGACTGTCCCCGCGATCAGCGGCACGATCGCCGCCGCGGCGGTCAGCTTCACGAGCAACCCCAGCCCCAGCACCGCGCCCAGCCTGACGCCCACAGCGACCGGTGACGCCCGATCGTCCTCCAGCGCCCGCGCGCACACCCACAGCGCCAGCGCCACGACCAGGGATGAGGCGGTCTCGTTGTTGAGGCCTGCCGCGACAAGCTGGGAGGTCGCGGCGCCCGCCGCGATCACCAGACCACCCGCCACCGCCTCCCTGCGCTGCGGAAACGCTCGCAGCGCCGCGGCACGCGTCACCAGCAGCGTGCCGACGCCCATCGCGATGCTCAGCAGTCGCCCGCTCAGATACAGGGCCTCCGCCGAACGCCCCAGCGCAACGTATATCGCCGCCACCAGTGCGTAGAAGGTCGGCGGGTGGTGAGCCTGTGGTGTCGCATACGGCTGGTCCGGTCGCTCCGGCGCCTCTATCTCGAGCGAGGGCAGCGGCAGCTGCCCGTCGGCCAGCGCACGGACGTACATGGCGTGGCCGCGCTCGTCGGGCCCACCGCCGTGGGGAATCGTCAGCGCGTAGGCCAGCGCGAAGGCAACGTACATCACGATCGCCGCCGCCTCGGTCGCCTGCCAGAGGATCGTGCGGGATCGTCGGTTACTCGCCTCCGGTGCGGTCATGGCACGATCCCGGTTCCGCGAGATACCTCAGATTCCCTTCGGATTCGGCTGTCCAGTTCGCGGGCGCAGGAGGCCGCGGCGTCCCGTGTGAGGAACAGTGGCGCGAAGCGCGGAGGCAGACCTGACAGGAGTGAGCCACGATGCTGTGCAGGCTCGCAGTGATCGCGACATGCGGTGCCATCGCGGGAATCGGTGCCACCCAGCCCGTCGCACTGACATCCGGTCCCGGCGCGCACACGGAGGCCGCCTGGTCGCCCGATGGCTCGCGCATCGCCTTCCAGCGCGAGATCGACGGTGACGTCGATCTGTGCGTGGTGAACGCCGAGGGTGGCGAGGTGAGAACCCTGGTCGATGGCCCCGGTCACGCCATCCATCCCTGCTGGTCGCCGGACGGCCAACGCATCGTCTACAGCTTCGCGCATATCACCAGCACCGCCGTGCAGGGCATCGAGCACGGCTGGAACCTGTTCTCCATCGACGTGGATGGCGGCGAGCCGCAGCGCCTGACCTCGGGCCTGGCGCGTGACTACACGCCCGCGTTCTCTCCTGACGGCCGCTGGATCTACTTCACCAGCACCCGCGGCTCCACGCAGGGCAGCACCATCCTTATGCGCATTCCGGCGGAGGGAGGCGAACCCGAGCCTGCAGGTGGAGAGCATCAGCGCGACGTCGGTTTCACCGAGCCCACATTCTCGCCCGATGGCGAGATCGTCTGCTGCGCCCACAGTGGCGGCTACCGCAGCAACTGGACGCTTCGGCTTCTGCGCGCCGCCGAGCCGGCGGTGCAGGTGGCGCTGACTCGCCCCGACGCGCCGATGTACGCCCCCGCGTGGTCGCCCGACGGAAGTGTCATCGCCTGCACGGGCTACCGGCCGGGCGATCCCGGCTGGGGGATCTACCTGGTCGAGGTTGCCACCGGAAACGCCCTGCGCGTGGATAGCGGTCCCGGAGTCGCCCGCTCTCCGACCTGGTCGCCCGATGGCTCACGCATCGCGTTCGAGAGCGACCGGGACGGGCGGTTTCAGCTCTACACGATGCCGGCGCCTCAGGTCGAGTTCCCCTCCGTCGAGCCGGAGGCGGGACTGGCAGCGGGGACGATCCTGCTGCTTGAGATCGATTCGGACGCGGGCGTGATCCGCGACGTCTCCGAGAATGCCAACGAGGTCACGATCGTCGGGGAGCCGCAGTTCGTCGACGGGGGCGTATCCTTCGGGCCGGGGCAGTACCTGGCGATCGTCAAGCCCTCGGGGATGGAGCTTGCGACGGAGCCCTTCTCGGTGAGCGTCGATATCGAGGTCGGGGAGCTGACGGGCGGGGTGCAGATCATCGTGGTGGGCGATTACGACGTGCACCGAATGGGCTGGCAGGTCTACCTGAACGACGACGGCTACGCCTGGTTCAACTCGCGCAATACCGCCGGGGGATTCGTCGGAGCGCGTTCCGACGAGCCACTGCAGCCCGGTCAGCGCGTGAAACTTACGGGCCTGCGACGCCGGGACGGCCGGGTCGATCTCTACGTCGATGGGGTGCTGCAGCAGCAGTCCGGCGCATCCGCAACGATGGCCTACGGCCAGCCCAACCAGATCCGCGTGGCATCGCAGTGCGATGGAGGCGCGGACTTCCTCGGGACCCTGTACAGGCTCGAGATCTACCGCGGCAGAGTTCCGGACCGGACCATGCGATATCTGTCACTTGAGGAGTTTCTGAACCTATGAGCGCGAGCATGCTGCGGGTGGCGATTCCGACGGCGAGTGCGATCCTGATGGCCGCGATGGGCTTCGCGCAGGAGGATCAGGCGCGCTTTGAGGTCGCCGCGTGGGTCGATCACTTCGACTTCGCGCCGGTGATGCGCGATGGCCAGCCGGTCTTCGACACAGAGACCCTCGGGGGCTGCCTGGCCATCCTCGATCACGTGCAGGAGACCGGCGCCACGACGATCCTCTGGCGCAACTGCGCGGGCGGGAATATGCGCTATCAGAGCGCGATCGAGTCGGGCCACCTCCCCGACATCCTCGACAAGCGGCGCATCGCCGACACGCGTGGCCTGCTCGGATGGGTGCGCTACGGCGTGGCCGAGCCGGATATCGTCCGGGCGATGATGGACGAGTGTCGGGAGCGGGGACTTGTGCCCGGCATCCACTGGCCGTTCGAGGAGAGCCACGGGCACCTGTGGACGATCAGTCAGTTCAACTTCGACCATCCCGAGCTCTGGGCACGCACGGTGGACGGTCGTCCGTGGTGCGGTCGCTGCAGCATCGCCTACGAGGAGACCATCGAGCACAAGCTGGCGCTGGTGGATGAGTTGCTGGACCGGGGGGCGACGCGGCTCTTCATCGACCTCTACCGGTCGGGCGCGTGGAGTCCCGCCTACGAGTACGTCCCTCCGGTTCTGGAGGCCTGGCGCGAGCGGTACGTCGAGGATCCGCCCGGATCCACCACCGACGAGCGCTGGGCCCGTCACGTCTCCGGGTATGTGACCGCCTACATGCGCCGGCTGCGGGCCCATCTCGACGCCTCGGGGCGCGAGGTTGAGCTGATGGTCGGGGTTCCCGCGGTCTCGATGGTCGAGCCGGACTATGCGCTGCTTCATCGCGGCGCGGACTGGCGCGCGTGGATCGACGAGGGGCTGATCGATACGCTGGTGGTCAACTTCTTCACCTGGGACGCCGACCGACCCTTTGAGAGCACGCGGGAGCTCGGACGGGAGCTCCTCGACTTCGTGGACGGTCGCTGCCGGGTCCTGTGGCCGGTGCGAGCGTATGACTACGGCGGCTACGGGATGCCCTCGTACTCGCAGGCGACGGGCCTGCCCCAGGACGAGATCGCCGTGCGGCTGATGCAGATGGCGGCTGAGGAGGGCGCTGATGGCGTCAGCCTCGAGTGCGTGGACTATCGTAACTACTCGGATACCACGCGTCCGCGGATGAAGGCGCTCTCACAGCAGTTGAACGCGCCGTAGTGCGCCCCTGTGCGCGGGCCATCTCGAGGGGAACGGTGCGGCAGTGAGGCCTGGGGCCGCAGTTGCCGCTCGCCTGCCCGCACGCATGTGGCTTCGCCAACCCTCGATCGTCCCCGTATGTCAAAGCATCGTAACAGCCTCGCCTCCCCGTCAAGCGCCTCGAGCCCCCGACCGATGAAGAACTCGCATCCAGGGGTCAACCGGGGCCGTTCGAGGCCCGGATCTGGAAATCGAGGTGCGTACAATGAGCTATCCTGTGGAGAACCTGCGGGCTGAAGAACCGCTGCGCTGCCCCGCCGACGAGATCGTCGAGCGGCTCGCCTCGGCGACCGACGTGCTCGACCTGTTGCGCAAGGCCGACCACCTTACGCCACCGCAGATCGACATGTGGGGCGCGCTCGTGATGGGCGATGTCCCTGAGCTGTTCGTGCACTGCGCCCGGCCGCTCTCACCGCCCCTGGCGCGCGCACTCGCCGAGTCGATGAGCTGTGAGGCGGATGTCGCGTTCGGCGGATCGCTACGGATTGAGACGGCGGCATCCGCGGTGCGGATGTCCTGCACCGACGTGACTGCGGAGCTACTTGGCGATCTGCCGGAGATCTGGCGCGACCAGGCAACATATCGCGGCGAGGACCTGATCGCCATAGCCCGCGCGACGTCAACCTGCCCGCGCGGGCTGACGCTTGACCGCTGGCGGATCGCGGAGAACGTGCTCGAGGTGGCGGCGTGGATGCTTGGCTCGCTCACCGATCCGGAAACGCAGGCGAGTCCAACGCGCGATCCGATCACGGGCGCGTACTCGCGCGCGTTCTTCGAGGAGGTGCTGCGCTGCGAGCTTGCGCGCCAGCAGCGCCAGGCGTCGGAGCTGAGTGTGGTGCTGCTGCAGCTCCGGCGATCCCAGCGGATGCTGGAGGACGAGGCGCCGCCGCCTGCACTACTCGCAGAGACCGTGCGACTGATGCGTCAACACATGCGGGAGGCGGACGTGGTGGCGCGGCTTGACGCGCGGCGAATGACGGCCATCCTCCCGGCGACGAGCCCGCGCAATGGCCTGATCGCCGCCAGCAGGCTGGGCGAGGCACTACAGGACGCCGAGGCTCTTGAGGGCTGGAGCATCGACATCGGCGTCAGCGGCATCGGGATGGACACGCTCTGCCCCGACGAGCTCGTCGAGCAGGCGGCGCACGCAATGAACGCGGCGCGCAAGGGCTCGTCGCGTCATCCGTTCGTCTATGTCTGAGACGATAGCCGGACACGCGGGTGAGGGCACGGCCGGGGCATTCGTCGCCCCGGCCGTGTCACTGCTCGCAGGCGACGTTATCGGAGGCGTCGCCACTCGTCGATCATCGCCAGCGTGCTCTCCCACGGCATGATGCTGTGCGCCGAGACGCAAGGGGAGAGCACGAGGCCCTCGGGAGCGAACACCTCGAATGTCTCGCGGACGGCCTTACGAGTGGCGTCCGGCCCCTTCCACAGATGGTAGGTGCTGCTCGGGCCCGTCCAAAAGCTGCTCACATCGGTGAGGGCGTCGCGGAGGCGCCGGGGCTCGACGCCCGGGAATGCGAGATCCACGCCGAAGAGCGAGTCGAGCGCCAGGCCGTGCAGATAGTCGAGGATCGGCATCACGCCGGTGTGGACCGTGTAGGTCATGAGCATGCCGCCCTCGTGAGCGACATCGCGCTCCGCCCGGAGCCGGTCGCCGAGGAACCGTTCGAGCATCGCGGGGCTGTAGAAGTCCGCGGTCTCGTAGAAGCCGTTGCGGCGCACCATGTCCACGTTGCATCCGCACAGGGCACGGAGTATGCGCACGTTCATCTCGTGCTCATAGCCGAGATAGGCGTCCACGAGGTCCGGGTTCTCGATCGTCATCAGGCACAGTTGTGTGGCGCCGAAGAGGTGCTGCGCGCCGGTCATGCCCATCCCGCAGTGCGCCATCGTTGCGAGCTGCCAGCGGTCGGCGAGCTCGCGCGCGTCAGCCGCCGCGCTTTCGGCTCGAGCCCTGATGGTGGCGTCATCCTCGAGCCTGCGGACGCACATGAACGCCTCGAGGTCCTGCTCGTTCTCGATCCACGGCTCGACGTAGTGACCGATGTTGAAATCGCTGTAGAACGGGATATCCCGCCCGTGTGGCCACTTCTCATCGTATCGGATCGCCGCGTGCAGCACGCCCGCCGGCGTGTCGTAGCTCTTATGCAGAACTCCGTCCTCAAGCCTGATCTGCGGCTCGATCTCGAGCGCCTGCCACGCATTGACACCGAAGCTGACCACCTGGTCGAGATCGAGCTCCTCGACCTGGTAGCGAAGCTGCTCATCGCGCGGAGTGTCGGGGTCCCACGGAAACTGCCACCGGTGTCCGCGCCGCTGCACCTCGTTGAGCGGGTTGAATGCGATGCAGCAGGGCACATAGTCGACCGGCTCGCGCCTGACCGCGGCTGTGATGCGCTCCCGGGATGTCATGATCGCACTCCTATCTCCGTTGCAACGTTGGCCGACCGAGACGCAGCGGCGACCTCGAACGCCTACTTCCAGTGGTTGAGATCGCGGGTGAGCAGATCCTCCAGCCGTGCGACGTCCTCGGCATCGGGGGTCACCTGTTGGCCGGCGAGGCCGATCTGCACGCCCGGATCGAGGCCGTACTTGCCGCGTTTGCGGTGGATGTGCGCCCAGCTTGGATACACGCGTTCGACGGGCTCGCGGAGGGTCATCATCAGGCGGACGCCGGGAAGGTCCCGCGCGATGCGATCAAGCGCGAAGTTGACGTTGCCGGCGGCATCCGGCAGGAAGACCTGCAGATTCTCCTTCAGGCAGCGCCAGAGCCAGCGTGAGACGCATTTCGCGGCGCCAATGTGCAGGAGATTTGGCAGCATGCTGTCAGCTCCCTGTGCGCGGCAGTCCACGCCGCGGAGACGCGTGCGCTGCTCCGACCGCGGCCGTCTCAGACCCTGCGAATGACGTCGCCTCAGAAGCCGGGTGGTCGCGGAGCGCCTTCGCGCACTGCCAGCAGCACACCGTGCGGAGCAAGCGCGAATGACGGCGCATTGACGCCGGGCGGAATGCTCCAGTGCTCAATCTCATCTGCCAGGACGCTGCGGTAGTCATTTCGCTCGCGGGCGAGTGGCAGCTCGATCGAGGACAGGCGCATCGGGCCGTCGCCGGGCATCTGAAGCCGCACGCGGATCGTGCGCGCGGCGGTATTGCACAGCAGCGCCGCGGGCCGGCCGTCCGACCGCCGGACGGCGAGGCAGTCGATCGCCTCCGCTTCGTCGCCCACAATGGCCGTCCGAACAGGCCGGCCGCCGACCACCTGCTCGCGGATGAGCTTCAGGGCGAAGAACGCGCCGGTGCGCCAGATGCCATCATCGCGGTTCAGAACCAGGCCGAAACCGCCGCCGGAGGCCTTGAAGAAGCACGCCCCGCGCGCGCCCTCAGTGCGCGACAGCTCGATGATGGCTTTCGCCACCGTCTGCGCGCCGCGCTGCATGAAGTTCATGCCGTGGCCGGCGGCAGTCGCGTTGTACTCGGTCAGGTATGTCGGCCGGCTGTAGGCGCTGTGAAGCTGGCGGGCTGCGCGGGAGTAGTCGTAGTCGTATCCGTAGTTGTGCCACGTGATGAAGTCGATCCGCTCCCGACCGATCCCGGATACGCCATTGACGCCGTCGATAAACCAGTCGAGATACCAGAAGCGCCCGTCACGCTCGAACTGATTGTGCGACCACGATGTCTCCGGGCCGCCGAGAGTGATGCGACCGGCCGGATCGGCGGCGCGAACACCCTCGTACATCGCCATGTAGAGCCCCTGGAGCATGCCCTCATCGATCGGACGAATCGGCAGACCGGCCTCGAACCGCTCGTTGGCCTCGGCGCCATAGACCCACATGCGCCAGCGGACCGAGTTCTGCACGAACTCGCCGCCGGAGTCGGTCTCGTTGCCGAGCGTGAACATCGTGGCGTGCTCGCGCAGGACCGGATCGGCGAGGATATGGCGCGCGAGCAGCTCGAAGAGAAGCGAGAAGCGGCGACGCAGGCGTTCGAAGCGCTCCACATCGCCGATGCGATTGCCGTCAAGCCCACACCACTCGACGAAGCGTTCGTAGTCGCAGACCTCGTCGGAGCGGAGGTCGATGACCTCGCCCGCGTGCCGATCCTGCCAGCGGAAGGGTCCAAGCCACAGCGGCGGGACGGGCTCATTGACCATGATGTGCACACCGTCGCCGAGTGCGCAGAGCCCGCGCATGTACGCGTCGAACTCCGCCCAGTTACCACTTGCCGGTGCAAGCTGCTCGCGCAGCCACGCCTCCCACTGCGCGTCATCCTCCGGCGACGGCGGCAGATCGAGGCCATGCAGGCCGCACTCAGGGGCGTTGATCCACTGCCGGATCAGGCCCGGGTTGATCTGACGCAGGACCCGCCAGTTCTCGCTGTCAGGCGTGACCGCAGTGCGTGTGACCACCGCAGGGTCGGTGTGCACGGGCATGTTCAGGCCGACCATCTCACGAGGGACCGGGCCGACACCGGCGAGCGGGGCGTCCACGTCAACGCGAACGGTCACCTCCGCCGACGCGGGCGCGACCGCAATGAGTACAGCGGCGACGATGAGCGCGCACATATCCTCGGTCACTCCACGGGCGCCGAGCCCAGGCAGATCATGGCTGCGAAGCGGCCGGCGCCGAAGCCGTTGTCGATGTTGACGACCGCCACGCCCGAGGCGCAGGAGTTGAGCATCCCCAGCAGCGCCGCGAGTCCCTCGAAGGCAGCTCCGTAGCCGACACTGGTGGGCACGGCGATCACCGGTGATTGCACGAGGCCGCCGACGACCGAGGCCAGCGCCCCCTCCATGCCCGCCGCGACGATGATCGCCGAGGCGCGCAGAAGCTGCTCATGGTGTTCGAGCAGACGATGGATGCCCGCCACGCCGACGTCGTAGATACGCTCGATCGGGCAGCCCGCCACCTGCAGCGTGACCGCGGCCTCCTCCGCCACGGGAATGTCCGATGTGCCGGCGGTGACCACGGCGACAGGCCGCCGATCGGTCACGGGATCGGGGATCGGGCCGACGCGGATAATGCGCGCCTCCTCGTGATACTCCGCCTCCGGAATCGCGGCCTTCACGACCCGAAAGTGCTCCTCGTCGGCGCGCGAGGCGATAACGAGGTCCGACTGCGCGGCGAGCGACTGAAGAATGCGCGCGACCTGCTCGGGGGTCTTGCGCTCGGCGAGCACGACCTCCGGGAAGCCGCGACGCAGTGAGCGGTGGTGATCGATTTTCGCGAAGCCCAGGTCCTCGAAGGGCAGCGAACGGAGACGCTCGCAGGCCTCGTCGGGATGCAGTTCGCCATCGCGGACCTGCTGCATAAGCTGACGGATCTGCTCTCGGTTCATGGATGCTCCCTGACGGCGCCCGCAGGGGGCGCGTGATATCGGCCTTGAGACGAGGGATAATTTCGCGCCGGAGACGCGAAGCGCCTTCTGCGGGCGCGAACGCCCGCTTGCGCCGGGGCAGGGCGGGCGGTATACTTCCCGCCGGTACGCGGCAAGCCCGGAGATCGTGCAGACGCGCTCGCGGAACGGACAGTGCCAGCAGTGGACCGGCAACGGAAGACCATACTCGTTACAGGAGCCGCCGGGTTCATCGGCTCACACCTGTGTGAGGCGCTCGTGGAGCGCGGCGACAACGTCATCGGCATCGACAACTTCGACCCCTTCTACGACCCGCAGATCAAGCGCGAGAACATCGGCGAGCTGCTGACCAGCGAACGCTTCACGTTGATCGAGGGAGACATCCGCGACGAGAAGGTCGTCGGGCTGGGTCTTGACCGCGGGGCCGACGGTGTGATTCACCTGGCGGCGAAGGCCGGAGTGCGGCCCTCGATCGAGGCCCCGCTGGACTACGTCAGCGTGAACGTCGAGGGCACCACAGTGCTGCTTGAGGCCGCGCAGCGGCATGGCGTGGAGCGGTTCATCTTCGGCTCCTCGTCCTCGGTGTACGGTGCGACCAATCACGTACCGTTCAGCGAGGATCAGCGCGTGGATCGGCCGATCTCGCCGTACGCGGCCAGCAAGGTGGCCGCGGAGGCCCTCTGTCACGCCTACCATCATCTCCATCGGCTGCCGGTCGTGATCCTGCGATTCTTCACCGTCTACGGTCCCCGACAGCGCCCGGACCTGGCGATCAGCAAGTTCGTGCGGCTGCTCGAGGCCGGCCAGCCGATCCCGCAGTACGGGGATGGCTCGTCGTCACGCGACTACACCTACGTGACGGACATTGTGCGCGGGATCGTCGCGGCGTGGGACAGTGACCTCGAGTGGGAGGTCATTAACCTCGGAGGTGCGTCGCCGATTCGCCTCAGCGAGATGATCGCCGCGGTGGCGGAGGCGGTCGGCGTCGAGCCGCAGGTGAAAATGCTGCCCGACCAGCCGGGAGACGTCCCCCGGACCTGCGCGGATATCTCGAAGGCCGGGCGGCTGTTGGGCTGGGAGCCCCAGTACACCCTCGATGAGGGTCTGCGGGAGTTCGTGCGCTGGTATCGCGAGCAGCAGCAGGCCAGTTAGAAGCTGCGAGCGACGGGGGAATGACGAGCCGCTCGCGGGCGTTGGGCAAAGAGCGGAGGGCCTCGATCGAGGCCCTCCGCATGAGACTACGACCGGACGCGACGTCAGGAGCTGCCCTCGGAGTCGGCGTCCGTCTCGCGCTCGACGGTTTCGATCTCCTCGTGAGCCGGCACCTCAGCCGTCTCCGCGGTCTGCGCGGATACCTCCAGCAGCTCATGCTCGGCAGGCTCCGGCTCGACCTCGCACTCCTCCGACAGGTCGCTGTCGGGATCGTGCAGACAGTGGAATGCGAACTCCCACTTGTCCCACGTCTCCTGCGGCTGGTTGGCCGTCGCCTTCGAGACGAGGTAGATCGTCAGGAACGCCAGCGGCACGGAGATGATCGCCGGCTGATCGAACTGCCACAGGCCGGCGAGTCGCCCGATGACCATCACAGCGGAGATGACGCCACCGACGATGAGGCCCGCGAAGGCCCCCTGCTCGGTCATCCTGCGCCACCAGATTCCGCATACCAGCAGCGGGAAGAACGTGCTGGCGGCCACCGCGAAGGCCAGGCCGACCATCCACGCGATATTCGCGTGTCTGAACGCGAGGCCCAGCACGATCGCGAGGCCCCCGCAGACGATAACCGCGAACTTCGCGACCGCCATCTTCTGTCGATCACTGGCATTCGGTCGGAACAGCTCGCCGTAGAAGTCATGCGCGATGGCTGAGCTGAGGGCGATGAGCAGACCCGAGACGGTGGAGAGCAGCGCCGCTACCGCGCCGGCGGCCACCAGCGCCTGAGCCCAGGCACCGGCCTCACGGCTGGTGAGCAGCATCATCGAGTTGGGGTTGGGCTCCCCGTCGGCGTAGATCACCGCCTCCGGCCCGAGTGTCACCCTCGCCCACGTCCCCCAGATCGGGCACGTGATGTAGAACACGCCGATGAAGACCAGGACCCAGACCGTGGACCATCTGGCCTTCGCGGCGTTGGGATTGGTGTAGAATCTGGCCAGAATATGCGGCAGACCGGCGGTCCCACAGACGAGAGCCACCAGCAGCGACACGCTGGAGAACAGGTCGTACTTCTGGAAGGGCGACACCCACTGGCGAAGGCTCGCGAACTTCTCCGACTCCTGGTCGGAGAAGGCCGGTGTGCCCTCGATGGTGGTGGCCACCTCGCCCGCCACTTCGCTCTGATTGTAAGCGTGCATCAGAAGCTCCGAGTAGCCGTGGCGGGGAAGCAGGACCATCAGTGGCAATACCATGGCGGTGATCATGATCCAGAACTGCATCATCTGCGCCACCGTAACGCCGGTCATGCCTCCGAACGCGACGTATAGCGTGATGATGCCGCCCAGCAGGATCACGCCCCAGACAAACGGGATGCCGGTGATGGCCTCCATGACGGTGCCGACGCCGACCATCTGCGCGATGATGTACAGCGCCGAGATCACGCAGGTCCATGCTATGCCCGCGTGGCGCAGGCGATCGGAATCGAAGCGTCCGCAGCAGAAGTCCGGGATGGTGTACTGGCCGAAGCGGCGCAGCGGACTGGCGATGAACAGCAGCAGGAGGATGTATCCTGCCGCGAATCCGGTGGCGTACCACACTCCGTCGAAGCCGGAGGCCCAGACGACGGCGGCGACGCCGAGGAATGATGCGGCGGAGAGGTAGTTCGACGAGATAGCGGAGGCGTTCGTGAAGACGTCCACGGAGCGCCCGGCAACCCAGTAATCGTCGAGCGTCGCAGTGCGCCGCGCCGCGCTGATGCCGAGATACCTGGTGGCCGCGAGGGCGATGGCCGGGGCGATGATCGGAAGAAGTCCCCCCTCAGCTCCCATCACGGATCACCTCCTGCTCCCAGCGGTTCGAAAAGCGCGTGTAGACGACCGCTATGATCCAGAATTCGATGTGGAGGAAGATCCCGACCACCAGCCAGGCGAGTGGAATCCCCAGCACGGGCGTTAGCATCGCCTCAGTGAAGTAGTAGTTGAGGAATGGCACAATGAAA
>JALGTR010000194.1 GCA_029821265.1 Candidatus Zipacnadia bacterium | reverse complement strand
GCAGGACCCGCAGCCTCTTCTTCAAGCTCGGCCTCCAGACGGTCCATGGCCTCCTCGTAAGCGGCCTCAAGCTCCTCGTCTGAGAGAGCTTCGTCCAGCGGCACAGCCGCCTCCTCGACCTCCTGCGGCGGCTCAAGATTGAGCAGCAGCCACGCCTCATCAGGCTTCCAGTCGAGGTATGGTCGCTTCCAGGTCACTTGGTGCGGGGCATCTGCCGGGATGTTGGCCTCTTCGTAGGGCCAGTAGGGCATCGGCTGAAGCTGTGCGACGGGGATCAGGTCGCGCACCCAGGGGTGCCGCCAGAACTCGCCGGGCTGCATGACGACAAAGTCCATCGTGCGGATCCCGGAGCGAACGTGCAGCATCTTCCCGCCGGGTGTCGTCTCGATCGTGGCGCTGCCGCCCGCTTCCTTGGCGGCTTTGCCGATCCACATCATCTCGACGCCGTCCAGCGTCACCGTCTCGCCGCGCAGGCCCTTGGCCCACGCTGCCGGAGCGATGGCTCGTCCGTCAACGATCATCGCCGGCTTCGGCCCCTCGCCGGCCGGCTCAGTTCGTGCCTGTGCCCAGGCCGAAGTGGCAACGAGGCACACGAGAAAGGCGATAAGCAGCGTGCGCTGTGTCATCCGGTTCCCTCCTGGAGATGAGCCTCTGTTTCGCGCGTACTATACTACTATCTGGTCCTCCGGGTCAAAGGGTGGCGCACATATCACGATCGCCCGGAAGTCACCCGCGCCCTCATGCTCGAGCCCTGGCGGCACGTAGACCGCCGTCCCGGCCTGCAGATCGTACGTTTCACGGTCGACCCGCAGCGTGCCCTCACCCTCCAGTACGTGGTAGATCTCCGTGGTTCGCACGTGGTAGTGGCACTCAGCGGCCTCAATGTGCACAACATGCAGCCCCATGGCGACGCCGTCGCCTCGTGTCAGCACCCGGCGGCTGCTGCCACAGCTTGAGCGTACCGGTTCGACCTCATCGACGTGACGCAGGATCGGCGCTCGGCACGGCCGCGGCAGCTCGTCGCGCATGGTGAACTCGTCCGAGGGGTCGAATGGCGGCAGCAGCGCGATCGCCGCGGTGAAGCTCCCCTCGCCCCGATGCACGCAGCCGGGCGGAATGTACGCGACGGTGCCCGGCACTGCATCGATGGCTGAGCCGGACACGATCAGTCGCCCGCAGCCTTCGAGAACATGGTAGATCTCGGTGCCGCGCCGATGGAAGTGGGGTTTCGCGCACTCGATCGTAGTGATGTGCAGACCGATGGCGACATCATCGGCCGCAGTGATCATCCGACGGCTGGCACCGCACCGGCAGTCGATCGGCTCGATCTGATCGATTGTGCGACACAGCGGCGTTTCCCTCATCGGCACCTCCGTGTGTGGAGCGAACCCGCCAGCCTAACCGTCAACGCCCAGGCGCCGGCGCGTCACGTCCACGGTCAACAGGCGCGCGGCAGCCGTGTCACCATCGGTCCAGCCGGCGAGGGTCGCCAGCGGCTCGGCCGAAAACTGCTCCACCCAGCGCGCAGGCTCCTGACCGCTCACGCCGATCGTGAGCCTCGCCCCACTCTCCTCGGAACCCGGCGGGGGGGCGTTCGAGCCGGTCAGCCGCTCCACGACGCCTCCCTCGAGACCGATGCTGTGCGCGGTGACGACCTTCCCGGTGTCTGCCGTTAGGACCTCGTCTGCGCGCAGCAAGGCCTTCAGGGTGCCCCAGACCGGCTCAGTAACCAGCCCATTGTCGTCGACCTGGAATCGCTCCGCCACCCAGATTTCATCGCCGGGCTCGACCACACTGCCCTCAGGGAAGCGCAGGCGGACCACCACCTGCTCGGTCCCGAGCTGCCCGAGCCTCAGCTCACCGGTCTCAGTTCCCTGCCAGGCATGCGCGACCTCCACACCGTCCGGAGAGCAGCTCAGACGCCCCGGTTGCAGCCCCGCCGGCGGGTCGGCGCCCCAGAGCCGGCGTGTGATCGCGCCCGCGCTCTCAACGACCCAGAGCCCGTCCGGACGCATGCAGATCACGGCCGGGGCTCCCGGCAGTGCGCACGCAGCGTGCACGTCCTCCGCGAGGATCACGCGCTCCTCACCGACGAGCCGAACGAGGCGTCGCCCAGCGGCGTCAAGCTCGATGCCCGCCGGTAGGGTATCTGGGGTTCGAGGAGGCGGCGGCTCGATCTCAGCGCAGAGGCCGTCAACGAGGTCAATGCGGTAGCTGCGAGGTCTCTCTCCCTCACAGGTGACGATCAGGCGGTTCGGCTCATCTCCGGGGATCAGATCGCAGCCCACGCCGGGCAGGGTCGCGACCACCTCCGAAGCCTGCCCGGGTGTGAAGCGCCGAATCGCCACGGTCGCGTCTCTCTGGATGCAGGCCGCCGCAACGACCTCCCCGGCCGTCGCCACGATCGGACCGGGGACCTGGCAGCGCAGATCGGGGTCGAGTAGCAGCATCTGCCCATCGCTCAGGCGCACGCGGCACAGCTGCGCCCCATCCTCACCGCCGCGCCAGTAGATGACTGAGTGACGATCCGCGGTGAGCGCGGCAAGGGGCGGTGCGTGAGGCTGCGGCAGCCACGGGCTGGGAAGGCCCACGCCATAGACCATGATCGCGGCGTCATCGGGCCAGTGCTCCCACCCTGTCGCCATGAGCTGGCCCGGCCCGATCCAGTGGATCTGCTGCGTGAGGATCGGGCCGAGCTGCCGATCCTGCATCACGATCAATCGCGCGAGATCCTCCTGCGAGACCTCGGGCGCCGCGGCGAGTACGCCTGCGGTCAGAGCCATGAATGCCAGCGCGATGGTTCTGCAGATCTGTCGCATCCGCGTCCCCTGCTTCATCCCGGGCTTCATCTACCGGGAGGAGGGTTCGCCGTCGCCCACCGGGGTCCTCCGTGGCCGCCGCTATTCGAGGTCCCGGTGCAGTTCAAGCGCTGTGAACCGATGGCCACAGCGGGGGCAGATCGATTGTGGTGCGAGGAACTCCGCCCAGGGGGCCGCCATGCGAAAGCTTGAGTGCCCGAGGGTGGCGCGGCAGTCCGGGCAGACGACCCGCCAGGTGAGCCTCTGGACGACCAGGACGATGAAGACGACGGCCAGTCCTCCGACGAGTGTCAGCGCCTGGGCCTCCGTGTTCCCGAAGCCGAGTGCGATGTCGTAGACGGCCCAGAGGATGGCGCCAAGCAGGAGAGTCAGCGCTCCGTAATGCGTCAACAGACCGGCGAGGCCCATTGTGGGCCCGGACGCTCTCGCCTGCTCGACCTCCGAGTCCGCAACATCCATGCCGGCGCGCCAGCGGCGATCGCGTTCGAGCACCAGCTGACAGGGAACGCAGATCGTGTGGCCATCGCGTTCGCCACCGAAGCACGCTGCGCAGATCGGCCGCCCGCAGTGCCAGCAGAACTTCACCGAGGGGCGTTTCGGGTGGTTGAAGCACTTGAGGGTGCCGGCGCCGGCGGCCACGTGCTCGTCATCGGTGCTCCGGCCGCCTCCCAGCCGCCGCTCCGCGTCATACTCAGAGCGGCGCTCGGGATCGCTCAGCACCTCGTACGCGATGTTGAGCTGCGTCATCCGTGCGTGTGCCCAGTTTCGGCGGTCGGGGGGGTGAACGTCGGGATGATACTTGCGCACCAGCACGCGATAGGCCTTCTCGATGACCTCCGGGATGGCCCTCTCGTGCACCTGGAGGATCGCGTAGTAATCCGCCTCATCGCGGCGGGCGTTCATCGTCAGCTCCCGGTTCCCTCCGGTGCGGGTGTCCCCAGTGCCAGCAGCTCTACTGCCTCGGCGACGCCCTCGTGCTGGCTTTCGGGCACGAAGTCGGCCTGCTCGCGCAGCTCAGGGTCGGCGCACGGCATGAAGACCCCGGTACCTGCGGCTCGCACCATCTCGAGATCGTTCAGACTGTCACCGAGGGCCATCGTCTGCTCCATAGGGACGTTGAAGTGATCCGCAAGCCACCGCAGCGCCGTGGCCTTGGTGGCCTCCGGGTGCAGGATCTCCATGTACTCCGGCAGCGAGATCGTGGCGTAGATTCTGTCGCCGTAGCGCTCGGTGAACCGCTCGTACCTCTCGCGCGTGATCTCCGGATCGCCGAGGAGGAGCAGCTTGGTCGGCCGCTTTCCGGCGAACTTGCGCATGTCGCCGGCGATGACGGGCTCGTCGCCCGTGCGCCGCCTGTAGCGCCGAGCCCAGTGATCAAACCGCTGGACATAGAGGGTTTCGTCGAGAAAGTACATAAAGTCCACCATCTCGCTGACCAGCGTCTCGACGATCTCGGCGGCCAGCTCGGCCTCGAGCGGCACGTGACGCATCGGCTCGTCGGCGCCGGGCCTGCGGATCATGGCCCCGTTGTAGGAGATGATCGGCGCATCGATGCCCAGCTCGAGGGCGTACTGCTCGGCGGAGTTGTGTGTGCGACCGGTGGCGATGGCGATGATCACGCCCTGTTCCGCTGCCCGGGCCAGCACTTCCCGATTGCGATCGGAGATGCGCATCTCGTTGTCCAGCAACGTGTGGTCGAGGTCGATCGTGACAAGCTTTATGTCGCGCGTGTTCTGTGTCATTCTCACCAGTCTTAGACGAGACAGCCTCGCGCCAGGGTCATCGACGCGAGGCTGGGGTTGCCGCGGTGTTCGGAGTCAGCTGACGATCTTGAGGATCTCGCGAATGTTCTCGAGGCATACGCGCGAGGCGTATTCGCCGCCCTCACTGAACGCGGCGCCGCCGGGGCGGTTCAGCAGATCCTCGTCGAGGTCGGCGCTTGGTCGCCAGTGCGTCTCGAGCGAGCACGCGCCCTCGTAGCCCATGTCGATCAGCGCCCTGAACTGCGCGTGGTAGTCGATGTAGCCGCCGATTCCGACCGGCACGCAGCGGGCCGGGTCCTCACCCTGTGGTGTCCGCACCGCGTCCTTGATGTGCACGTGGATGAGGTTGGGCTTCATGCGCTCGAACGCGTCCGGGTAGGGAAGTTCGCCGTCCTCGGCGTAGACCTCGTTCGCCGGGTCCCAGATCGCCTTCACGCGATCGGTGCCGAGGTCGGCGTAGAGCCGCTCCGCCTCGGCGGCGGTCGCGATGTGCGTTGAGGCCTCGTTCTCGATGCCCAGGTAGGCGTCCTCCTCCTCGCAGATCGCGATCGGCTCCTCGAATGCGTCGATGATCTGCTGCCACACGGCCTCGGCCGGTCCGGTCCTCCAGAAGGTGAAGCCCCGGATGATGTTCGTCCCAAGCTCGCGGCCGATCTCGATGCAGCGGCGAAGGATGCCGATATGCTCCGCATACTGCTCCTCGTCCCCGAGATCGCACTTGAAGAAGGGCGAGGCAATGGCACAGACGCTCATGCCGGCGGCGTCGAGGATCTGCTTCATCTCCGCAACCTGCTCGTCGGTGAGATCCTGCGGTGCCGTGTCCCAGACCGATCGTGGCTCAACCTGCTCCACGCCGAACTCCTGGCAGACATCCACTACGCGCTGAAAATCCTGTGATATCTCGTCGCTGATAACGCTGAGCTTGAACATCTCGCACACCTTTCCGCGTGTTTCACTCTTGTTGTGCCTGCTGCTATTCTTTCCCGCTGGGCGCGAAGGTTCCTTCCCGGCCGTCCCCGGCCCCTCGCTCAGAAGTGCACCTTGCCGATCTTTAGCCGACTGGTCCGCCGCAGATCCGCCATGAGCATTGCTGTCGCGATCGAGTAGAGCTTCGATTCGGCGGTGTCCGCGCGGGAGGTGAGAACGACCGGCGCCGAAGCGCCCACCAGCACGCCCGCCACGCGGCCCTGCGCAAGATAGACGAAGCTCTTGGCCAGCATATTGCCGGCCTCGATGTTCGGCACGAGCAGGATATCGCTGGCCCCGGCCACCTGCCCGCCGATGCCCTTGATCCCGGCCGCCACCGATGAGACCGCGTTATCCAGCGCGAACGGGCCGTCTATGCAGCACGCCGGGAACTGGCCTCTCTGGCTCATCTTCGAGAGCACCGCGGCGTCCACCGTCGCCGGCATATCGGGGTTGACAAGCTCCGTGGCCGCGAGCACTCCCACCTTCGGCTCGGCGACGCCGAGAAGCTGCGCGAGGTAGACCGCGTTGAGGATGATATCGGCCTTGGTGACAAGGTCGGGCGCAATGTTCATCGCACCGTCTGTGACCAGTGTCAGACGGTCGAGGTGGCTGGTCTCGAGGATGAAGCAGTGGCTCATGATGTGGCCGGCGCGGAGGCCCTTCTCCTTGTTCAGGACCGCCCGCAGGAAGTCGTCGGTGTGGATGTGGCCCTTCATGAGGATATCCGCGCGGCCCGTGCTGACCATCTCCGTCGCGGTCAACGCCGCCCGCAGATCGTTCTTCTCGTCGATGATTGAGATCTCGCTCAGGTCAAGCTCAGCCTTCTCGGCCTCTTCGACGATTCGCTCCCTCTCGCCGACGAGGACCGCCTCAGCGATCCCCCACTCCGCGGCCTGCCTGATCGCGCCCAGCACACTCTCCTGCTCAGCGACCGCGACCGCCACAGTCTTGATCGGGCGATTCCGCACCGCTTCCACGATATCATCGAGCGTCTTCATCATCGACGGCCACCTCCGGAGTTCTCACGGTCAGCCCCGCCTCCCGTCCCTTCCGCAGCGATCTCGCAGAGGCGCTCGCGCACGGTCCTGATCGCCTCAGGCGGCGTCGATGCCCCTGCAGTGATGCCGACGACTTCCACATCGTCGAACCACTCCCGCTGCAGCTCATCGGCCGTCTCGATGTGTTCCGTCCGCGTCCCGGTGTCCCGGCAGATCTGCGCGAGCCGATTGGTGTTCGCACTGTGGTAGCCGCCGATGACCAGCATCAGATCCGCCTGCTGCGCGACCTGCACCGAGGCCTTCTGTCGCTTCGACGTCGCATCACAGATCGTGTTCGCCACGCGCAGCTCGCCAATATGCGGCAACAGCGCGGAGACAAGCTCCTGCAGTGTGGCCATCCGCTGGGTGGTCTGGCAGACCACCGCGACGCGATCCTGGATCTCGAGCTCCTCCAGCTCCCCGGCGTTCTCGATGATTGTTGCCCTGCCGCCCGCGTGTGCAACGATGGCGCGCGCCTCAGGATGGTCGCGCTCGCCCAGCACCAGCACCTGGTAGTCGTCTTCCACGTAGCGCGCCGCGGCCTGCTGAACCCGTCGCACGAACGGACAGGTGGCGTCGATGAGCTCGATATTGCGCTCGCGCGCCTCATCGTAGACCGCCGGGCCGGCGCCGTGCGCCCTCACCAGCGCTGCCGCGCCCGAGGGGACCTGACTGATGTCCTCGAAGACCCGCATGCCGCGGCGCTCAAGGTCCTCCACCACCTGGCGGTTGTGGATCAGAGGGCCCAGACACGCGACTTCGAGGTTCTCCTCCGTCGCCTTGTGCGCAAGCTGCAGTGCCCGCTTCACGCCGAAGCAGAACCCGGCCTCGTCCACGCTGATGACCCGAAGCTTCTTCATCTATCGCGCTCCACTACCAGCTCGGGCAGCGACTGCCAGAAATCGACCTCGGCCGGGAGGGCCGCTGCCGCCTCAGCGGCTCTTTTCGCCAGCCGGGCGGCCTCCTCCCGCGCGCCGTCCAGCCCGACCGCGGCCGGGTAGGTCTGCTTCCCTGCCTCGGCGTCAGCGCCGGTCGGTTTGCCCAGAACGTCCTCAACGCCGACGACGTCGAGGATGTCG
>JALGTR010000193.1:556-8235 GCA_029821265.1 Candidatus Zipacnadia bacterium | reverse complement strand
CCATCCGCGTCACATCGCTCGAGCAGCCTTTCCCACCGTTCGGCCGGTGTCTGCGGCCGGCGCCATGCGCCTGCGGGGCGGGCCCCCTGACGGGCCTCCACGGACGTTACAACACCGTCGCCATCTCTGTCAATAGCATTGAAGGTTCGCTCCGGCCCCGGATACTCCGCAGCGCTCAGTACACCGTCGCCGTTCGCGTCATATGCCTGCAGGGCGCGCTGCCAGCGCTCCTCGCGGGTTGCCTGGGCCATTCCGTTACCGGCGCGGCGCGCTGCGAAATCCGCTGCGTCAATCACGCCGTCGCCGTTCGCGTCCCTGCGATCGAATTCGTTCTGGGGGCCCCTGAACTCGTCGCGCTCAACTTTGCCGTCATTATTGGCATCATGGTTCCTGAGGAACCACCGCTTCGGAGCTGGTCTGTTCGCCGGCTCCTCGCCCGGAGGATCGGCGGGCTGCGCAACCGCCGGGAGCGCAGCCAGAAGTCCCACCGTCACAGCGATAATCACGAGAATCGCGCGGGCCGACATACGCTGCACCTCCCCGGGGCGTTATCAGCCGAATAGACGCTGACATCGGCTGCGCGGTTCACCGCAGGGCAGGATACTTCGTCTCGCCGGGAGAATACGCCACCCCAAAGACCCCACGCAGCCTCCGGGAGCCCTGCAATGAGCCATGTGATCCAGGGCACGTCACAGACCGCTGACGATCTTCAGGCTACCGCACCGGGCCTGGGCGGGATCACGCTCCGCGCCGTGCTTGTCACCGTCGTGCTCACAGGCGCGACGTATATCGGTATCACGCGGCTTGGGTATATTCGCATCAACTGGGTGCCCTACGTCGTGCCGCCCGCGCCGGCAATCCTCTTCCTTCTCATCCTCCAGGGCCTCAACGTCGGTCTCGGTCGGCTGTGGCGGACGGGGCACATGCCGGCCGTGCTCCGGCCGTTCTCCCGCGGCGAGCTGCTCCTGATCTACGCGGCTCTGGCCGCCAGCCTCGCCATGGAGCGCGGCGGCTACATCCTCCATTACACGATGTTCCCGCAATACTACGGGACCGACGTGGACAATTTCCGCGAGATCTTCGAGTACTACCCCACCTATTGGGTCCCGCACGAGCCGTCGATCATCGAGGGCTTCTTCGAGGGCAGTCCGACCGGCCGCATTCCGTGGGATGCGTGGCGGGCGCCGCTGGCCTGGTGGACCGGCTTCAATATGACGCTTATCTTCACCGTCCTCTGCATCGTCGGCATGTTCCGCAAGCAGTGGGCGGAGAACGAGCGCCTCACCTACCCGATGAACTTTCTCCCGCTCGAGATCACCGGCGGCTTCTCCGGCTCATCCACCGGGCGCTCCTTCTTTGCGGATCCGGTCATGTGGATCGGTTTCGGCGTCGCCGCGCTCTTCAACGGCATCAATATCGCGCATGCCTTTTACCCTGGCTTCCCGAACATTGAGAAGTACATCCCGCTGACCGCGGGGATCAATGAAGGGCCCTTCCGGCATCTGAACCCCATGAACTTCTCACTTGCGCTCGAGGTCTGGGGACTTGCGTATCTGATGTCCGGCGAGGTCCTGCTGACCGCCTGGGGCAGCTACTTCTTCATGAAGGCCGTAAAGACCGTGGGCCGCGAATTCGGCTACCGGGCCGGAGGTTTTCCGTTCTACCAGGAGGTCAGCGCCGGTTCCTGCATCGCATTCACGGTTTTCATGCTCTGGGCCGCCCGGCCGCATCTGCAGCGACTCTGGCGCAGTGTTGTCGCGGGCCCGAGCGAGTACGATGAGGGCGCCTTCATGTCCTACCGCGCCCAGTTCGCAGGCTTTCTGCTGGGCACCGCCGCCCTCATGACGATGCTCAACTACGCCGGGATCCGCTTCTGGCCTCTGCTTGCATTCTTCGTGAGCCTGTACATGTTCGTGCTCGTCGCCGCCCGCATACGCGCGGAAGCGGGCCCGCCGGTGCTCTGGACGCACCCCTACGGCTTCGACACGATGGTTCCGATCCACCTGCTCGGCAGCCGCTTCATCCGCGGGGTGGGCTCGCCGCAGTCGATGATCCTCTACTACGCCATGTTCTGGATCGGGCGTACGGTGTTTGCGCACAGTGCGGGGCAGGCCTTCACCGATGGACTGAAGCTGCCTGATTATGCGCGGGCGAAACGAAGCAGCTTCGCGTGGCTCATGCTCTTTGCTTGCCTGATCGCAATGGCTCTGACCTTCTGGTATCACCTCGACGTGGGCTATAAGTACGGCCAGGGCCTGATCGGCGCAAAGACCGGGCGCGCCGGCCGCTCCTGGGCCCTGAACTGGTCCCGCGGCAACTACAATCTGCTCGACCGTGCGGTGCAATCGCCTCAGGGGCCCGACTGGACGCGCGTCGGCTTCTACGTCGGAGGTTTCCTGCTCACCGCAGGTGTCACGTGGGCGCGCACGATGATCTCGAGCTTCCCTTTCCACCCTCTCGGCATCATCCTGGGGACGCTCTACGGCGATCACTCGCCGTACTGGTCGCCGTTCCTTGGCGCGTGGGTCTTCCAACGCCTCGTGCTGCGCTACGGTAGTCTCCCGGCCTATAGACGAACGGTTCCCGCCTTCCTTGGCCTGTTCTTTGGCCACGTGCTTATCGGCGGGATCATCTGGCGCATCTTCATCAACTACTTCATCGACCCGGTTATCTCGTTCCGGTATTACATCAATCTGGGCGGGTAGCGCGAACCGTGGTTGCCGCGGGGTCGCTGCGTTGTTGTGGTCATCGGGGCGTGGCCGTGGCTCGGGGGCGTTCAGGGCAGCGGCCCCGGAGCGGGGGGAACTCCGGGGCCGCGCCGTTGTGAAGACTCGCACCTCCAGCCGGCGACAAACGGGCCTTTCGCGACCACCTCGTTCCGGGTATTTCCACCACGCCGCCTGTCCTCGACCCGGACTCTGACAATGACGCCGTGCGAAGTGCACAGACTTCACATCTATATAATACCCGGCTCGATCGCAACATGAACCATTGATTGTTCGGGTTTCGTCATTTTAGCTCCGCGCACCCCGTCGCGGCGGCACCCTCGGAGTCCCGCCCCGCCCGATCCTTGCTATCGACGTCCCTGCTCGGTATAGTGTACACTGTCATGGACGATCAACTGCCCGGCGGGGTTGAAGGCCCCGAACAAGAAGCCTCCGGAGCGACCTCATGGATGGCCAACGCGGCCATCCTCATGATGTTCGCGACCCTCATGAGCGCGGTCACTGGCCTGCTGCGCGAATCTGCGATCAGCTATCGATTCGGCTCCGGGCACGTCACCGACGCCTTCTACAACGCTCTCACCATCCCGGATTTCCTCTACTTCCTCGTCGCCGGTGGAGCGCTGCGAACCGGCTTCGTCCCCGTGTTCACCGAATTGATGGCCAACGGAAAGACCGAGCGCGCCTGGCGCACATTCAGCGCGCTGTTCTGGCTGCTGGCGATGGTCTCGGCCGTTCTCGCCGGGGCGGGCATACTGCTGGCCGAGCCGCTGGCCCACCTGGTCAATCCATCGTGGGCCGGCGAGAGCTCGCCGCCGGTCGTTCGGGCGATTCTGCTGTCCCTCGGCCTGATGGAGCCCGGTCAGGTTGGCGCCCCGGAGCCGGTGCAGCTATGTGCGGTCATCATGCGGCTGCTCTTCCCGGCGCAGGTATTCTTCCTGCTCGGCGGCCTGCTGATGGGTGCGCTGAACGCCGAGAAGCACTTCCTGTGGCCCGCGATGGGCCCAATCATCTACAACCTTGCGATCATCGCCGCCGCGCTTGTGGCGCCGTGGGTGCTCGGGCCGTCCACCCTCGGCTGGGGCGCGCTGATTGGCGCCGCTGTCGGCAACTTCGCGGTGCAGATGCTTGCGCTGCGCGCCCGCGGCGGCCGGCTGATGCTCGCGTTCTCGATCACGCCCGGCGTCAGGCGCGTGATCCTGCTGGCGCTGCCGGTGATGCTGGGCCTCGCGATCGCGGAGATCAACTTCGTGGTGACGAAGGTGCTCGCCAACTCGGTCGACCCTGAGGGCGGCGTCTCGATCCTCAACTGGGGCAATCGCCTGTGGAAGCTGCCCTCGCGTGTTATCGGCGCCGGTATTGCCATCGCACTGTTCCCGGCGCTCGCGGAGCACTACGCGCGCGGCGCGAGCGAGCAGTTCCGCAAGGACTTCTCGTTCGGGATACGCAACGTGGTGTTCTTGACCCTCCCGGCCACCGTGCTTATCATGGTGTTGGCGGAGCCGTCGGTGAACCTGCTGTTCGCGCTGGATCCTGAGACGGCTCGGGCGGTGGTGGTGACTCTCCTGTGGTTCAGTGCCGGCATCGTCCCCCTCGGTCTGGTGTACGTCGCCGCACGGGCGTTTTACGCGCGCCACGACATGATGACGCCCGTGTGGATCGGTGCCATTTCGGTCACCGCCTGCGTCGTCGCGGCAGTGTTGCTTAGCCGCCCGTATAACGTCGCGGGGCTGGCGATGGCAACGTCGATCAGCGGGATCATCAACGCAGCGCTGCTGCTGGTGATGCTGCAGGTTCGCGTCGGCGGACTGGGCGGTAGGGAGATAGCGCGTTCGCTTCTGCGCATGATCCCCGCGAACGCAGTGATGGGGGTGATCACGTGGGGCGCGCTGTGGGCGACACGCCGGGCTCTGGCCGACCAGGCGATCGGCGGCGGCCTCGAGGAGCTGCTGCTTGTTGTGGCGCCGATGGCCTTTGGTGCGTTGGCCTTCATGGGCGTGGCCCGCGCGATGCACCTGCGCGAGCTCGAGAGCGCCTGGCGGATGGTCGCCCGGAGGTTCGGGCGGAGACGGTAGGGCCCCGGTAGTGCGGTTGGCCTCTGGCGAAGAGAACGCGGGGCCGTCGGCGAACGTCGAAAGTAATACAGACACCCTGACGCGAAAGGGTAACGATATAGGGAATGGCGACTGAATCGAAGGCGAATCAGAGAGCGGCGGTGCCGAGGGTTCCCCACGAGAACGTGCGGAACTTCTGCATCGTCGCGCATATCGACCACGGCAAGTCAACGCTCGCCGACCGGCTGCTGGAGGTCTGCGGCAACGTCGAAGAGGCTCAGGACCAGATGCTCGACTCGATGGACCTCGAGCGGGAGCGCGGCATCACTATCAAGTCGTCTGCGGTGCGGCTCTACTACGAGGCCGAGGACGGCGAGCTGTATCAGTTTAACCTCATCGACACCCCCGGTCACGTAGATTTCTCCTACGAGGTCTCGCGGAGCCTCCAGGCGTGTGAGGGCGCCGTCGTGCTTGTGGACGTCTCTCAGGGCGTCGAAGCGCAGACGGTCGCGAACGTCTACCTCGCGGTCGAGGCCGGCCTGGAGATCATCCCGGTTGTCAACAAGATCGACCTGCCGCACATCGAGCCGGAGATGGCGCTGGAGGAGATGCGAGACGCGTTCGGCTTCACGCCCGACGAGATCATCCTCACATCCGGGAAGACCGGCGAGGGTGTGCGCGAGCTGCTCGAGGCCATCGTTCGGCGCGTACCGCCGCCGAGAAACGCCGCCGACGAGCCCCTGCGGGCGATGATCTTCGATTCCGAGTTCGATGTGCATCAGGGCGTGATCGCGTACGTCCGGCTGTTCGAGGGCAGGGTCCGGCCGGGCGACGAGATCAAGATGATGTCCACCGGCAAGCGCTTCGAGGTCTCGCGGGTGGGCGTGTTCTCGCCGGCGATGATGGATATCGACGAACTGCACGCCGGCGATGTGGGCTACCTCACCGCTGGCATCAAGGGCGTCAAAGACAGCCAGGTCGGTGACACGATCACCTCGGCGAAGAGCCCGGCCGAGAAGCCCCTGCCCGGCTATCGTGAGGCGCAGCCGATGGTCTTCTGCGGCCTCTACCCGACCGACAACGTGGACTACGAGAGCCTCAAGGACGCGCTCGATCGTCTCTCGCTGAACGACGCTGCGCTTCGCTATGAGCGCGAGACCTCCGCGGCGCTGGGCTTCGGCTTCCGCTGCGGGTTCCTTGGTCTGCTGCACATGGAGATTGTGCAGGAGCGGCTGGAGCGCGAGTATGACCTCGACCTCGTCGCCACCGCCCCGAGCGTGGTCTACCGCATCATGCTCACCGACGGCCAGGTCATCGAGGTGGACAATCCGGCGCAGTTCCCGGAGCGCGAGCACATCGAGATCATCGAGGAGCCGATGGTTGACGCGACGATCATGTGCCCGCAGAAGTACGTCGGCCAGGTCATGAAGATCTCCGACGATCGCCGCGGACAGTATCTCAAGCAGGAGTACGTCTGGGGCGACCGCGTCGCGCTGCACTACCGCCTGCCGCTCGCCGAGATCATCGTTGATTACTTCGACGCGCTGAAATCAGGCACGCGCGGGTATGCGACGCTCGATTACGAGCACGCCGGGTATCACCCCGAGGAACTCGTGAAGGTCGAGATCCTGATCAACGGCGATCCGGTGGACGCGCTGGCGATTATCTGCCACCGCGACTTCGCCGAGGCGCGCGGTCGGCAGATCGCAAGGAAGCTCAAGGAGTCGATTCCGCGCCAGCTCTTCGAGGTGCGCATCCAGGCGTCGATCGGCAGCCGGATCGTGGCCTCCACTCGAATCCCGCCGCTGCGACGCAATGTCACTGAGAAGTGCTACGGGGGCGACGTGACCCGCAAGCGCAAGCTCCTCGAGCGGCAGCGCGAGGGCAAGCGACGCATGAAGCAGGTCGGCAACGTCGAGGTGCCGCAGGAAGCGTTCATGTCCATCCTGCGTCTGGGGGACGAGGATTGAGGGGAGCGACCATGCGCGCCCGCCCACTGTCGGTGTACGTGCATCTGCCCTTCTGCACCCGCAAGTGCGCCTACTGCGACTTCAACTCGCGGCCTGCCAGTCCCGAGACGCGGGCTCGCTATCTTGAAGCACTGCACACCGAGCTTGACCGCCGGGCGGAGACGCTCGGCGGCTTCCTCGTACAGACCATCTTCTTCGGCGGCGGTACGCCAACGATCTACAAGGCGGAGCAGCTCGTCTCCCTGCTGGACGCGATCGCTGCTCGCTTCGAGGTCGATCCCGACGCCGAGATCTCCTGTGAGGCCAACCCCGAGACTGTCGATGCCCTGAAGCTGCAGGCGCTTCGGGACGGCGGCTTCAACCGTCTGAGCCTCGGTGCGCAGTCGTTCGACAACCGTGAGCTGAAGCTTCTCGGCCGCGGCCACACGTCAGAGGACATCGTAAGGGCCGCTCGGGCCGCTCGCGGCGCGGGCTTCGAGAACCTCTCGCTTGATCTGATCTACGCGCTGCCCGGGCAGACGCTCGCAGGCTGGACGCAGACGCTTCGTCAGGCGCTGTCGCTGAGGCCGGAGCATCTCTCCGCCTATGGGCTTGAGCTTGCCGAGGGCACGCCGCTGGCCGCTGCTGCGGAGGCGGGGGAGATCACTCCCGTCGCCGATGAGGAGCATCTGGCGATGCGCGAGACCACGGGGAGGCTCTGCGCGGAGGCCGGCCTGCTCCGCTACGAGATCTCGAACTACGCCCGGCCCGGCTTCCAGTGTCGGCATAACATCACGTACTGGCGCAACGACCCCTATGTCGGCCTCGGAGCAGGAGCATGGAGCTACCTCGAGGGTGTGCGGAGCACGAATCGCTCCGAGCCTGAGGACTACATCGCCGCGGTCACGGCCGGCGGCGGCGTCCGCGAGTATAGCGAGCAGCTCGATCCGGAC
>JALGTR010000193.1:0-523 GCA_029821265.1 Candidatus Zipacnadia bacterium | reverse complement strand
GTGCGGCTGGACGTCCTGCGGGAGCGGTACGGGCCCGAGCGCGTCGCGGAGGTCCTCGCCAGCGCCCGCCCGCTCGCCGAGATGGGATTGCTGGAGATCAATGAGCGCATTCGGCTTACGGATGCCGGCGAGCCGCTTCATGGCGAGATCTGTGTGCATCTCGCCTGACGCGACTGCATTGAGCTCGTCGAGCTTGCAGGATTCCGCGCGAGCGGGTAGAATTGCACCGTCAGAATTCGCATACGCGAGGCGGCTGGCTGCCGGTCCGCCGCGGAGTGAGCGCACCAGCGTAGAAGGGTGATTATCTTGATGCGACGAGCGGCAATCGTTCTCTCAGCAGCCGTTTTGATGGTCGGGCTCACGACTGTCGGCTTCACGCAGGAGTGCAAGATTCCAATCTTCGCGGGTGACCTCGACGCGGTGGAGCTTGGGAGCTGGGGCTCCGGTAACGTTGAGGTGGATGAAGAGGAGACCTACCTCGAGGCCAACGCCCTGCGCGTTGAGACAAAGGGTTTCTTTGAGG
>JALGTR010000192.1 GCA_029821265.1 Candidatus Zipacnadia bacterium | reverse complement strand
TCGACGTACGGCTATACGATCCGCGACACCGTGCAGGTGCAGAACCGCAGCGCGTGGCCGAACCCGCGGCATAATGATGGGGCGAACGTCAGCTTCATGGACGGGCATGCCAAGTGGTTCAAGCTCGACTACCTCGTCGCCGACAGCTCACGGCATCACTGGTTCGTGTGCAACGAGAATCACTGAGCGCGACAGCAATCGACCCGCTTTCGCCCCGGCGCGCTGGAAAACAGCGGACTGAGCGCCGGGGCGCTTCTGTTCTGGCACCGATGCAGCGAAGGGCGCGCTGGAGGAGACGATGACACTGACCGGACTGCTGCTGGCGCTTTGCGCCGGGATCTGCCTCGCCGCAAGTGCGGACGACGGAGCGAACCTCGCCGGGAGCGCGGAGGTCAGCGTGGACTCTACCTTCCCGGGCTACTCGACGCAGGTGCTGACTGACGGGGAGTGGATCGCGCCCGGCGAGGAGATAACGGATGATGTCGGCAGCCCCGACAGGCTCGGGAACTACGGGAACACGTGGGTATCGGCGGCCAAACCCGGGGAGCATTGGGTTCGCCTGGACTGGCCGGGGCAGGTCAGCGTCGGCCGGGTGGAGATCTGGTGGAGCCAGGAGCAGTGGTATCCGAAGGCCTTCCGGGTCGAGTACCTGAGCGACCAGTCATGGGTTCCCGTGCTGGACGCCCGGACGTGGCTGGCCCCGACCGAACGTCGCAGCGAGCTGCGATTCGAGCCCGTGCAGACCGATGCGTTGCGAGTGATCCAGCATGGGCTCGGCGGGCCGGAGCGCGGTCTGATGGCGATGCAGGAGCTGCGCGTTTTCGCCGAGACGGGCGAAATCGGTCTGACCGGCGCACGAGAGCTTACCCGGGAGGAGATCGAGGCCCTCAGCCCCTTCGACCTGCCGCGCAATGTCGCGACGTTGCACCTCGAGCAGCCTGGCGCGAGCGTGCCGGTGGCGTGGAAGGACGATGGAACGAGCGCGCCGCTCCCGGCGCTGGCGGACGGTGACCCCGTTCGAGCCGTCGAGGCACCGGATGGTGCGATCGCGATCGGAATCGAGTGGCCGATCCAGCACGTAATCGATGGCCTGACGCTGAGTATGGCGCGGGGATCGTCGGCGCCGGAGCCGCTGCGCGCGGAGATCCGCGCTGAGGGGCGCTGGTTCGGGATCGAGACGGGGCTGGAGCACGGACGCGAGGACGGGCGGCTGACGCTGCGGTTCGAGCCGCTGGCCGCGGACGCAGTTCGGGTGCTTCACGATGGGCGCGGGGTGACCGAGCTTGCGGTGTATCGGTATATGCCTGACGGGCCACATGAGTGGCCGGAGCGGCTTGTCGCGGACAACCTGCTTGAAGCGCAGATCCTGGCGCTGCCGGAGGAGCCTTCATTCGAGCGACTGGCGACGGTCGCGCTGTCGATGCGGCCGACGTGGGCTCTGCTGGGCCTCAAAGATCGCGTGAATGAGGCGGCCGTGGACTGGGATGGGACGATCTGGGCCGGCGAGACGATCAGCTTCGCGTACGGACCGGAGCGGCTGACCATGGCGGCGTACGCCGATACCGTGACGCGTCGGCTGATCGATGGCTGGCGGCCCGGGACGGTAGTCGAAGCGCAGATGGGCGACGTGCGGGTGACCCAGACCGCGTTCGTGGCGCGGATCGATCCCGGCGATGCCGACGGGCATGTGCTCGTGCGCGCGCAGGTTGAGGGTGCGGATGCAGTCACGCTCATTGTCGGCGAGGGCCCGGAGCGTGTCTTCGAGGCACCGAACGGCGTGCTCTGTCTTGCGATTCCGGTTGGCGGAGGTGCCCCCGTCACGAAGATCGACGAGCATCTCTGGGCCTCGGCGCTCGAGGACTTCCGGGAGTACTGGGATGACCTGCTGCCGCGGGATGTGTGGCTGGAGCTGCCGGAGAAGCGGCTGAACGACCTCTATCGCGCGGTTCTCGCGCAGCTTCTCATCAACGCGGACGGGGATATCATGCCCTACGGCGCCGGGCCCTCGGCGTATGAGGGGAAGCTCTACGGGATCGAAGAGGGCTTCGCGATGATGGCGCTGGCGCAGTTCGGGCTGGCGCAGGACGCCGCGCGGTACATGGACGCGACGTACCTCACCGACGAGTTTCTGCGCAAGGTACCGCAGTACACCGGCTACGCGGATCGCCACCAGCAGTATCGCAACGGGCTTCAACCGATGTACGCCGTGCAGCTTTACCGCCTGACCGGGGACAGGGCATGGATCGAGGGGCACATCGACCTGATCCGAGAGGCGGCGGAGTGGACGATCGAGCAGAGGCGGCGGACGATGGTGGAGGAGGACGGCGAGCGGCCGCTGCACTGGGGCCTGCTGCCGAAGTGGTCATACGGCGGCGATATCGCCGGCCTGCAATGTCACGCGCTCTACTCGAACTTCGCCTGCTGGCGGGGAATGCTCGAGACGGCGTGGCTGATGGAGCAGCGCGGTGAGGGGGACGCGGCGAGGCGCTACTATGACGAGGCGTCCGCCTACCGAGCACTGCTCGACAGCGTGGTGGATCGAATCTATCGCGAGGACCACGAGCCACCGTTCCTGCCGCTGCGGGTCCACGGCGAGGAGCCGGTCGGTGACGACTACTACCAGCTATTCGCGGGAACGCTGCTGGACCTCTTCCCGTTCGACCTGGCTGGCCATCGGTTGCGCTATGTGACGGACTACCTCGAGGACGGCAACCTCACGTTCTGCCTGATGCCACGCTTCCGGAGGGATGTCGGCGCAGGGGGGCTCGACGGGCTCTACGGGCTCGGGTATATGCTCACAAAGCTGCATCAGGATCGGATCGACGAGTTCCTGCTCGGCTTCTACGGCTACCTCGCCTTCAATCTCGAGCGCGACACCTTCGCGGCTCGGGAGACGAACCTCATCTATGCCAGCGATCTGCACGTGCGCTCGGAGTATCGCGTGCCGGACATCAGCGACCCCGTGCCATGCTCGGCGGCCGTCCCGTTGCTGCTGCTGCGCGAGATGCTCGTCGCGGAGGCGCGCTCCGGCGGCGAGCTCCCGGGCGACGAGCTTCACCTGCTGCGTGGAGCGCCCCGGCGATGGTTCGCGGATGGTGAGACGATCCGACTGCGCAACATGCCCACGCACTTCGGCGAGGTTTCCTGCGAGGTGGTCTCAGCGGCCGACGACGGCCGGATCGAGGCCACGGTCGTGGCGCCCCGTCGCACTGGCTCGCGGTGGGAGGCGATTCATCTGCGGCTGCGCCATCCCGAGGGCCTGACGCTGCGCTCGGTGACCGTCAACGGCAACGCGTGGTCGGAGTTTGATCCAGATCGCGAGACGATCACCCTGAGGCCGGGCGCGCAATCGTACCGCGTGGTCGCCGCGTACTAAGGACGACCGCGCGCGAAGGGATTCCCGCACCGGGCGTTCAACTCTTCCCCGACGCGAACGCTCGGCCATGCCTGGATTCGCGAGAGGACGATACCAGATGGACGCCCGCACCCCGACGACTTTGCTCGTGGCAGCGATGGTGCTTGCCACGCTCTGTGCGCATGCCCAGGAGATCGGAAGCATCGACGAGATCAAACCGATGTACCTGCAGACCGCGCTGGTGGCAGATGGCACCGCGCAGTGCGTGATCGCGGCGCCGACCGACGAGCCCGGCCGCGCGCTGGCGGGCAGAATCGCGGACTGGATCGAGGAGTCGCTGGGGGCGCGCCCGCCGGTGATCGATGCCTCGGAGATCGACCAGGAGACGCTGAGCTCGAGGAACGTGATCGCGGTCGGCCTGTTTTGCTTCAACGATGTCACCGAGCAGCTCTATCACCGCGAGTACGTCCTCTGCGATTACTCCTGGCCGGCGGGTGAGGGCAGCTACGTCATCCGGACGGTGCATAACCCATGGCTCAGCGGCACGAACGTGGTCTTCGTCGGGGCGCGCGACCGTGAGGGCCTGCAGGCGGCAGGCGAGCGACTTCGTGAGCTGATCGCGGAGGTGGACGACGGCTCGCTGGGCCCGATCATTGAGGTTTCGACCGATGAGCCGATCGAGAGCCTCGACGAAGCTGCGATGCAGAGCGCGTTGGAGCGGATCGCCGGGGAAACGTCCTCGCGGTCGATGGGCGGGGTGGCGGCCTCGTATGCCGACAACTACTTCCGCAGCGGCAAGCCGGAGTATGCCCAACTGTTTCTCGCCTCGATGCGCAAGCTCGAACAGCTGCAGGAGGCCGAGGGAGCGGCAGATGACGTGCGCTCCTGCCGGTATATCTTCCACCAGTTCGATCGCATCGAGGAGGGGCCGGCGTTCAGCGACGCGGAGCGCGCCGAGCTGACGAACATCTTCTACCGCTTCGCTCACCGACTGCAGTATGCAACCGCGAACGTGGCGCCTTCGGAAATTCCGCACGGCAACAACTGGAACGCCACCGGCGCGGCCTTTGCGGCGATATACTTCTCTCGCTACTACCCGGAGCTTGAGATCGGACAGCGGCTCATCGAGAAGATGGACGTCTACTACGAGCCGAACATGGTCACGTGGAAGGTCAACGAGGACTGTCCGGGCTACGGGAACATCACACTCACGGGAAACTACAAGTGGGCGCTGCATCGGCCGGACATGCGCTATATCGACCCGCCGCAGGAGCGCCTGCGGAAGATGGCCGAGTATGACATGCTGATCACCGACAACACCGGCCGGGTCTCGGGCTTCGGCGATTGCTCCGGCCTCGGCGGCAACTACCTCGTTGAGGCGCAACCGCTGGCTGCGTGGCTCTATCAGGATGGCCGTTTTCTGTGGTGGTGGGACCATCACGGAGGTCAGAAAACGCGCTACTGGGTGCCGCCGGAGGTCCTGCCGCGCGAGCGCCCCGACGACCTTCTGGGTGTGGCCGTGGCGCCCCTCGACGAGTGGATCTACGAGCGCGACAACTACGAGCCGGTGCGCGATTTCCCGCGCGAGGTGTGCTTCGACAAGGCCTCGTTCCGCTCCGGCTTCGACGAAACGGACGAATACCTGAGCCTGAGCGGCTTCAGCCACGGCTTTCACTCGCATCCGGACGCGAATGCCATCATTCGCTTCGAGGATGAGGGCGAGATCTTCCTCTACGATGACGGGTACATGATCCCATCGCTGAGCGAGCACAACAGCATTGTGGTCCTCAAGGATGGCTGGGCCGGCCGCGTGCCGGAGTTGTCGGAGGTTACAGCGCGCGCGGACTTCGAGGACGTCGGCTTCTTCGAGACACGCCTCAACGACTACAATGGCGTGCAGTGGGACCGCTGCATCATCTGGCCGAAAGGCCGGTACTATTTGGTGATCGACGATCTCCGGGCCAAAGATGACGCGAGCTACAACTTTCAGTGCGTCTACCGCACGCTCGGGGATACGAGCCTCGACGGCCGGCGCTGGACAGCACGCAAGCCCAAGGCCCAGATGACGCTCATCGCGGCCTCGGATGCCTCGCTTTCGCAGAAGCAGTCGGCAGGCACGTCGCTCAACGCTGAGCCGTTCCCGCTCAACGAGGCGCGGCGACTGATCGAGTCGGCGAGCCTTGAGATGGAGCGCGGCGACAGCTATCACCTCGCGAACCTCTTCTACGCAGAAGCGGTCACGGATACGCCGCGGGCGGTCAGCATCGAGCAGATCGGCGATACCGGCACCTACATCGTCCGCGACGGCCGGGAGATGGCGCTCGCCGGCGTCGGCCACAGCGCGACAGTCCCGGGCGTGATCGTCGATGCGGCGGCGTTTCACCTCACGTCTGAGACGCTCACGGCGGCAGCCGCCGAGACCGTTCACGTTGATGGACCGCTGCTCTCCGTCGAGCCGGCGGCGAACGTGGAGATCGACCTCGCCTCCGGTCGTGCGACGGTCATTGCCGATCAGCCCGTGACCGTAACGCACGACACCGTGGACGGCGAGCGCACGGTCGAGCTTGAGCCCGGCCGCCACCGCCTGCAGCTGCGCATGGTTGATGCCGGGGTACGGGGGCGGATCGCCAACGCGCTGCGCTCGCAGATGACCATGCTTGCGGCCGCGGACGGCGACGGCGAACGCCCCGCCGCGGGCACTGGCGATGGCATAAGCCAGCTCTGGGCCTACCAGAACTTCGACGTCTATCGCGACTTCACGCACCTGGCCGATGCGCGGTTGACGGTCAACCTCGAGCAGTTGACCCCCGAGGAGGCCGGCTACGCGGTCGGCGAGCCGATGGACCTGCTGCGGCCGGGCGGCAACGTCATCTTCCCCGATGGTGAGACGCTTGTGATCGATGTGGACCTGCAGGCGCCGCGGCAGATAACGAGCGTGGTCGTCAACTCACGCCAGCTCAAGACCTTCAACGGCGGCTGTGGCGTCAGCAGGCTGAACGCGTGGGTCAGCAGCGATCGCAGCTTCACCGACGAGGACCTCGTCGGCTCGATGGACGTGACCGAGCCGCTGCAGGATGCGATGATCAGCTACGCGATTGTTCCCGATGAAGCGGTCACCGGCCGCTACGTCAGAATTGAGGCAGTCCCGTGGAGCGACGAGCACAACGTCTACCTCGATTCGATCCAGCTTCAGGGCACGGGTGATCACGAGGACCTGATGGCCAGCGGCTTCCACCTCAACACACTGGAGGTCGCGGACATCGACGACGATGGGCTGCACGAGGTCTTCTCAGGCGGCAGCGACAAGGCGATCCACGCCATCGGCTCGGATGGCAACCCGCTGTGGAAGTATCGCGTGGGCGATGTGATCAACGACATGACTGTGGCGGGCGCCGGAGATGGCGCCCTGCAGATCGTCGCCGGTTGCGACGACAAGACGCTCTACTCGGTGACAGAGGATGGTAGCGAGAACTGGACGCTTATGCCGCCGCCGCGGACCTACGCCCGGCCCGGCTATCGCGGCGTGGAGCCCTTCCAGGGCCGGCTGACGGTGGTCTTCGATTCGGACCTTGACGAGGATGGCGATGATGAGATCATCGTCGGCTCGGCGAACTGGAGGACATACGTCTACGATCACCTCGGCGAGCTGATCTGGGACGAGGTGCTGTGGGCCCATACGCCGACCTGCGGCACCGCCTTCGACCTCGACGGCGAGGGGCCCAAAGAGCTGATCATGGGCAACAGCTACACCGCGAGCGTCATCTACTCCGCCGACGGCAAGATCCTCGGCTCCGGGAACGGCTCGGGGCACGCTGGCCCGACCGACATCGCCGCCGCGGATCTCAACGGCAACGGCCTCGGCGAGATGGTCACCGGCGATCGCGCGGGGATGATCTGGTTCAACGAGTGGCAGGGCCGGACTATGCCCTCGTGGAACGCCGGCACCGACGTTGCCAGCGTCGCGATCGGCGACGTCACTCAAGCACCGGGCCTCGAGACCGCCGTCTCGTCGCGCAATTACCTGCTCTACCTCTTCGACGCGGACGGCCAGCCGATCTGGCAGACGAATCTGATGGATGTCGCGCGGGAGGTCGAGATCGCGGACGTGACCGGAGACAACACCCCCGAGATCGTCTGCGCCTGCGAGGATGGGCAGGTGAAGATCGTGGACGCGTCGGGCGAGATCGTCGCGTGGTATCAGACCGGGGGCTGGGTCCGGCAGGTTCGCGTCTGCGAGCTTGACGGCGACCCGGCGACCGCAGAGGTCGTTGCGACCAGCGACGACGGGCACATCTACGGCCTCGCCGTCGCGCGTTGAGGGGGGCTACACAGTGACCATAAAGATACCGCGCATCGCGGTGCCGGACTTCTGGCTGGCCGATCTCTCTCGCGTGCAGGACTACCTGC
>JALGTR010000191.1 GCA_029821265.1 Candidatus Zipacnadia bacterium | reverse complement strand
TGCGCAGGTCGCGCAGCTCCGCCAATGTGGTTCTGCCAACGCCCCGCAGCTCCGCGAACTCGGCCATATCGACCTGGAGCAGGTCGCCGACCGTAGCGCAGCCATATTCCCCCAGACGATTGAACAGACGCGTTGGCAGGTCCAGAGCCGTGATCGGAGTTGCGAGTGAGACCGGCCCCTGAATCCTCTCAATACTGATCTGGGGAATCGCCTCTTCGCTCTCTCCGACCGTCTGGGTCGTGAACACTGCCTCTCCCCGTCGAATGGCCGCCTGCAACTTGTGGAGATCAGCGATAGTCTTCTGCCCGACGCCTCCGATGCACGCAAAGCGCCGCTCGTCAATACTCAACACGTCGCCAAGGGTGCGCGCACCATAGGCTTTGAGGCGGTTTCGGAGGCGCGTTGGGATTGCGGCCTCTGTGATGGGAGTGGCGAGCACAGCACGGTGGCGGGAGGCACGCCCATCAGGTGCAGCCGCGTTGTCCTCGGCCACTGACTGCGGGGCGCGATCGCCTGCTGGCGTCGGCTCCTGGCTGACCCTCGTCTTCCCCTGACCGCCGCGGTGTGGTTGTGCCGGTACGCCGGTCGTCCATGATGTCCAGTCCGCCTCGCCAAGGCCCCACACGCCGGCCCCCAAGTAGCGGATCACACCCTTAGCCTTGAGGAACTGCATCGCGTTGCGAACGTCATGCTGCCAGCTCGCATCGCCGTCACCGTCAGTCGCGTGCATATGGTCCCCGGCGGCACCATCGCGCACGACAGCATCATAGACGTCTTGGACCGTCGCGCGTTGATCGGGCGCGGTGGCGAGGCACTCCACAATGATCTGATAGTAGCGGGCCTGACGCATAATCCGCTTTGCGCGTCTACGACACTTGTCCGCCGACGGCGGCCGGTCACTCCCCGAGGTTGCTATCATACGGAGCGTTACAGCGTAATGCTGCTTGCGCTCTGCTAACGTGTATGAATTCGCCGAGGTAGTTGTCGATCCTCCCACCGGATGCTCACAAACAGAACTCGTCGGCGGGCGGGCGCCTCGGGTCCCTACGTGCTGCCCATTGCACGGTAGGCAGGCTGAACGCCCGCGCGGAGGTGGCGTGCCCCCGTCCCGCGAATCTGTCCTCACGTGGCGCCATCATCTCCGTGAGGGGGAACCTCGTCGTGCGCACTCATTCGGATCGCGCCGGCTTCATTTGGTCTATCGCCGAACTGCTTCGCGACCGCTTCAAGCGCGGCAAGTACCAGGACGTCATCCTCCCCTTCACCGTCCTGCGCCGCATCGACTGCGTCCTCGCGCCCACCAAGCAGGAGGTGCTCGACCGCAACGCCGACCTGCGACAGCGCGGGCTCGAGAACGTGGACGCCCAGCTGCGCCATGCCGCCGGCTTCGCGTTCTACAACACGTCGCGCTATGACTTCGCGCGGCTGCTCGACGACGCGCCGGGGCTCGCCGCGAACCTGCGCAACTACATCAACGGCTTCAGCCCCAACATGCGCGAGGTCATCGAGCGCTTCGACTTCGATAACACCATCACCAAGCTCGATGATGCTGGCCTGCTCTTCCAGGTCATGGAGCGTTTCGCCCAGGTCGAGCTGGGCCCCGAGACGGTCTCCAACCACGAGATGGGCTTGATCTTCGAGGAGCTGATCCGCCGGTTCAACGAGGCGCTCAACGAGAACCCCGGCGAGCACTTCACGCCCCGCGAGGTCATCCGCCTCATGACCGCGCTGCTGCTCGCCCATGACCAGGCCATGCTCGCGCACGACCACGTCGTGCGCACCGTCTACGACCCATGCTGCGGCTCCGGGGGCATGCTCACCATCGCCGCCGAGCGCATCCGCGAGATGAACCCGGAGGCCGAGGTCCACCTGTTCGGCCAGGAGGTCAACCCCGAGACCTTCGCCATGTGCAAGTCCGACCTGTTCATCAAGGACCCCACCGGCCACGACGCCGACAACATCGCCTTCGGCAGCACGCTCTCCCACGACCAGCACGCCACCAGGCGCTTTGACTACCTGCTCGCTAATCCACCCTACGGCAAGGACTGGAACCAAGACCAGGCCGCCGTCACCGCCGAGGCCGAACGCGGCTTCGCCGGGCGCTTCGGCGCCGGGCTGCCCCGCAAGAGCGACGGCCAACTGCTCTTCCTGCAGCACATGCTCGGGCGCATGAAGCGGCCCAAGGACGGCGGCAGCCGCGTCGCCATCATCATGAACGGCTCACCGCTGTTCACCGGCGACGCCGGCTCGGGCGAGAGCGAGATCCGCCGCTGGATCATCGAGAACGACTGGCTTGAGGCCATCGTGGCCCTCCCCGAGCAGCTCTTCTACAACACCGGCATCGCCACGTACGTGTGGATCGTCACCAACCGCAAGGCCCCCGAGCGCCGCGGGCGCGTCCAGCTCATCGACGCCACCGACCTGTGGGTGCCCATGCGCAAGAGCCTCGGCGACAAGCGGCGCGAGATCTCCGACGAGCAGATCAAGCAGATCACCGACCTCCACCTCGCCTTCGAGGAGGGCGAGCGCTGTCGCATCTTCGCCAACGAGGAGTTCGGCTACCGCAAGATCCGCGTCGAGCGCCCGCTGCAGCTCAACTTCCAGGCCTCCGCCGAGCGCATCGAGCGCCTGCGCGAGCAGTCCGCGTTCGCGAACCTGGCGAGGAGCCGCAGGAAAGACCCCGAGCAGCGGGCCGCCGAGGAGGCCGACGGGCGCGCGCTGCAGGCGGCCATCATCGCCATGCTCGAGGGCATGCCCGGGGAGCTGTTCCGCGACCGCGACCAGTTCGCGGCGGCGCTCAAGGCCGCGGCGAAGCAGGCGCAACTCAAGCTGGCCGCGCCGGTGCGCAAGGCGATCCTGGGCGCGCTGTCGGAACGCGACGAGAGCGCCGCGGTGTGCCGCGACAGCAAGGGCAACCCCGAGCCCGACCCCGACCTGCGCGACTACGAGCAGGTGCCGCTGACCGAGGACGTGGGGGAGTTCTTCGCGCGCGAGATGCTGCCGCACGTGCCCGACGCGTGGATCGACGAGGGCTGGACCGACAAGAAGGACGGCCGGGTCGGGCGCGTGGGCTACGAGGTCAACTTCAACCGCTACTTCTACCGCTACCAGCCGCCGCGGCCGCTGGAGGAGATCGAGGCGGACATCCGGGCGCTCCAGGCCGACATCGTGCGCATGTTGGGGGAGATCACCGGATGAGCGCCCCCGAGCAGGCGACCGCCCGGTGGCCACGCTACCGCAGCTACCGCGATGCGCAGTCACGTTGGCTGGACGAGATACCGAGTGGCTGGGGTCTTCGGCGGATGAAGTATGTCGCCAGCGTTAACCCGAGTTGGTTGCCTTCACGTGTCACTAGGGACACCGAAGTCTCCTTCGTGCCGATGGAGCGCGTGCAGGAGGGCGGCGGCCTCGACTTGTCAGAGACGCGGTTGGCGGAGGATGTCGGGAGCGGCCACACGTGGTTTGCTGATGGAGACGTCCTCGTGGCGAAGATCACGCCCTGCTTTGAGAACCGGAAGGGTGCCCTCTGCTCCGGCCTCGCCAACGGCATGGGTGCGGGGACAACGGAGTTCTATGTGCTCCGCCCAGGCGATGACGTCGATGGACGATTCCTGCTGCACCTTACCATGTCCGAGGTGTTCCGCCGCGGCGGCGCGGCAGAGATGTACGGAGCCGCCGGACAGAAGCGCGTGCCTACCGGCTTCGTCAATGACTTCACCGTGCCGCTGCCGCCGCTTTCGGAGCAGCGGGCGATTGCGGAGTTCCTGGATCGGGAGACGGGGCGGATCGATGCGCTGATCGAGAAGATGCGGCGGCTGATCGAGCTGCTGGAGGAGAAGCGCGCGGCGCTGATCACCCGCGCGGTCACTCGCGGCCTCGACCCCACCGTCCCCCTCAAGCCCTCCGGCGTCGAATGGCTCGGCGACATCCCGGAGCATTGGGAGGTGCTGCCGCTCAAGCGTGTGACTGTCCGCATCCAGACAGGCAGCACTCCGCCAACCAAGGAGCAGGCGTACTATGCCGACGCTGACATCCCGTGGTACACTCCTGATGACTTCGGCTCGCATGTTGAGTTGGAGGACTCGAGCCGCAGCATCAACTCCATCGCTCTCGCTGATGGGGCCGCCCCTCTATTCGCCGCTGGGTCGGTGCTGATGGTGTGCATCGGCGCCAGCACCGGCAAGTCGGGTCTGCTATCACATCCCGGGGCGAGCAATCAGCAGATCACGTGCATGACCGTGGATGCCGAGCGGGTCGTCCCCCGGTACGCGGCATACCAGATGAAGCACATGGAGGTCACCGTGAACTCCATCGCCCCGCGGACGACCCTTCCCATTATGAGCGCAACGAGGGTCGGGTATCTCCCGTTCCTCGTGCCGCCAAGGGACGAGCAAGCCGCCATCAGCGAGCACATCGAGGGTGTGTCGGCCGGGTTCGCGTCAATGACCCAACGGGTCCGCGCCGCCATCGCCACACTGCAGGAGTATCGCACCGCGCTGATCTCGGCGGCGGTGACGGGCAAGATCGACGTGAGGGGGTCGCGCTGAGCATGAACATCACCGTGGAGGAGCGGTTCGAGGACGCGATCGTGGCGGGGCTGACGGGCGCGGCCCCGGGCGGCTATGAGCTGCGCAACGCGGCGGACTACGACCGCGGGCTGTGCCTCGACCCCGAGAAGGTCTACGAGTTCGTGCGCGCCACTCAGCCGCGGGAGTGGGAGCGCCTGCGCGAGTACTACGGCGGCGAGGTGCGCGCGGCCTTCGCGCGGCGGCTGTCGGAGGAGATCGGCAAGCGCGGCGTGGTGGACGTGCTGCGCAGGGGCATCCGCGACCGCGGCTGCCACTTCGCCATGGCCTACTTCGTCCCCGCCAGCGGCCTGAACGAGGAGCTGCAGCGGCTCTACGAGCTGAACCAGTTCAGCGTGATCCGGCAACTGCGCTACAGCCCGACGAGCGAGAAGAGCCTCGACCTGGTGCTCTTCCTCAACGGCATGCCGCTGCTGACCGCCGAGCTGAAGAACCCGCTGACCGGCCAGACGGTGGAGGACGCGGTGCACCAGTACCGCACCGACCGCGAGCCGCATGAGCCGCTGTTCGCGCCGGGGCGCTGCGCGGCGCACTTCGCGGTCGATCCCGAGCTGGTGCGCATGACCACGCATGTGAACGGCAAGCGCACGCGCTTCCTGCCCTTCGACCGGGGCTGGGCCGGCGGCGCGGGCAACCCGCCCTCGATGACGGGCTACGCCACGGCCTACCTGTGGGAGGATATCTGGTCGCCCTCGAGCGTGCTCAACCTGGTGCAATACTTCATCCACGACTTCGAGGAGGTCGTCGAGGACGACGGCGGTCGCAGACGCCGCGATCGGCGGGTGATCTTCCCGCGCTACCACCAGCTTGACTGCGTGCGCCGGCTGATCCGGCACTGCCGCCAGCACGGTCCGGGGCACAACTACCTGATCCAGCACAGCGCGGGGTCGGGCAAGAGCAACTCGATTGCGTGGCTGGCGCATCAACTCTCAGTGCTGCACAACGACGATGACGAGCGGGTCTTCGACACCATCTGCGTGGTGACCGACCGCATCGTGCTCGACCGCCAGCTTCAGCGCACGGTGCGGCAGTTCGAGCAGACGCTGGGGGTGGTCGAGACCATTGACGGGACTTCGGCGCAGCTCAAGGCGGCGCTGGAGCAGGGCAAGGACATCATCGTCACGACGCTGTGGAAGTTCCCGATGATCGTGGACCAGGTGGCGTCGCTGCCGGGCCGGCGCTTCGCGGTGATCGTGGACGAGGCGCACTCCTCACAGGCGGGCGAGGCCTCGCGCGACATGCGCGCGACGCTGGCCGAGCGACCTGAGGAGGATGAAGAGGCATCGCCAGACCCGCCGACACTGGAGGACCGCATCCGCGAGGAGATGGCGAAGCGCGGCCGACAGGAGAACATGAGCCTGTTCGCCTTCACCGCCACACCTAAGGCGAAGACGCTGGAGATGTTCGGCACGCGGCAGGAGGACGGGACGTTTGCGCCCTTCCATCTCTATACCATGCGCCAGGCGATCGAGGAGGGCTTCATCCTCGATGTGCTGGAGAACTACACGACCTACAAGACCTGGTGGTCACTGCGCAAGGCCATCGAGGACGACCCGCGCTACGATCGGGCGAAGGCGAACTACCTGCTCAAGCAGTGGGTGGACCTGCACCCACACAACATCGCGGAGAAGGTGGCGATCATCCTCGACCACTTCGACGAGATGGTGGCCGGGCGCATCGGCGGGCGCGCCAAGGCGATGATCGTAACGCGCTCGCGGCTGCACGCGGTGCGCTACTTCCTGCACCTGCGGGCCGAGTTGAACCGGCGCAACTCCCCGCACCGGGCGCTGGTGGCCTTCAGCGGCGAGGTGACCGATCCCGACAGCGGCGAGAAGTTCACCGAGCACGGCCTGAACGGCTTCCCGGACACGCAGACCGCGAGCACCTTCAACCAGGACGACTGCCGCTTCCTGGTGGTGGCCGAGAAGTTCCAGACGGGCTTCGACCAGCCGCTGCTGCACACCATGTACGTGGACCGCAAGCTGGCGGGTGTGCACGCGGTGCAGACGCTCTCGCGCCTGAACCGCGTGCATCCGGAGAAGCACGAGACCATGGTGATCGACTTCGCCAACGAGGCGCAGGACATTCAGGAGGCCTTTCAGCCCTACTACGACCGGCTGATCCTGTCGCGCGAGACCGATCCGAACATCCTCTACGACCTGCAGCGGCAGCTCGATGACCATGAGGTCTTCGACCAGAGCGACATCGAGCGCGTGGCGCGGATCATGTGGGAGGGCGGTACGCATGCGGAGCTTGAGTCGGCCCTGCGCCCGTGCGCGGATCGCTACAACGACAAGGACGAGGAGCAGCAGGCCGACTTCCGCAGTCTGCTGGCGAAGTACGTGCGCCAGTACGCCTTCCTGTCGCAGATCGTGACCTTCACGGACGTGGACCTCGAGAAGCTGTACCAGATGGCGCGGAACCTGCTGCGCGTACTGCCCGTCGATCGCTCCGAGCTGCCGCTGGAGATCAGGCGTGAGATCGACATGAACGGCTACCGGATACACTGGACCGGCGGAGGCGACATTGCGCTCACCGCCAGTCGGGCCGAGGTGGAGCCGCTGCAGGAGACTGAGCCGACGCCCTCGGACGAGACAGAGAAGGACCCGCTCTCGGAGATCATCGCCCAGCTCAACGAGCAGTTCGGCGCGGACTTGACCGAGGACGACAAGGTGTTTCTGGGGCAGCTTGAGGCGAAGCTGGATACAGACGCGACGCTGGCGAGAAGCGTGCAGGCGAACACGCCGGAGAACGCGCGCCTGACCTTCGACCGGGTGGTCAGCGACACACTGCAGGAGATGATCGACGCGAACTTCGAACTCTACAAGCGCATCCACGACGACGACCAGTTCGGCAGCGCGCTACTAAGCTGGCTCTTCCAGAACTACCTCACACGCGCTCGCGCGGAGGAGAGCGACTGAAGGCACCAAGCTTGACGCGGCGGACGGTCGCCAGCGTCTGACCGTCACCGTCACCGCACCAGCAGGCATTACCTCTCCCGTGCGGTCAGATCCAGCGTCAAGCAGCCGTCGGTGACCGGGAGGGCGTCGTCGGTCTCGAAGTCAACCGCCCTGGTAGCCCCAGCCGCAGCGGGCTCGTTTGAGGTGGGTGGGTCGGTGGGATACTCTGCCGACGAGCATGACTGCTGAGCACGACACTGACGGGTTCCTGCTGTGGCTGCTG
>JALGTR010000190.1 GCA_029821265.1 Candidatus Zipacnadia bacterium | reverse complement strand
CATGACGCTCCGAAGGGAGGTCGAGCTCGTGTGGCCCTCCAGGATCATGCTCCTCGCGTTCGGCCTCGGCGTCCTGGTATGGATCATCGACGCGCTTGCTGACGCGTTCCTCTTCTACCGAGGTCCGTTCCTCGACACGTTGATCCTCGACGTGTCGCAGCACGAGCTGTTCGTGCGAGCCGCGGCCCTCGCGATCTTCCTCGTGTTTGGTCTCATCTCTGCGAGGCTGGTCTGTGCGTGCGAGCGTCAGCGTGTCCGGATCAGTGTGCTCAACAGCATGCTCACGTCGATCCGTGACGTGAACCAGCTCATCGTCTCCGAGCGGCACATGCCCACACTGTTCGACAGGGCCTGCGATATCCTCGTTCGCGCGCCTCATTGCCACAGCGCCTGGATCGCCCTGCTCGATTCCCGCAGGGCTGTCTGCGAGCTCTACCATGCCGGCTCCCCGGACGAGCGCGATGCCCTCCGCGTCTGGACGCGTGTCGATCAGCCGCCGTGCATTGAGCAGGCGCTACACACCGGCGAGCTGTGTGTCATTCCGGAGATCGGCGCCCGCTGCGGCGATTGCCCGGTCGCCGCGATGCATGGCGATCGCGCTGCCATCGTCGCCCCGCTGGAGTACCTGGGCGAGATCAGCGGGGTTATTGGCGTGACGGTGGAATGCGATGTGGCCGATGATCCCGAGCAGCTCGCGCTCATCAGCGAACTCGCCTGGGATATCGCCCTCGCCAAGGCTCTTATCGAGACGGAGCATGCCCGGGACCTCGCGCTCGACGTCGCCGACGCCGAACGCGCGCGGCTTCGCGACATCACCGATACCGCCAATGCCCTCATCGTCTGCCTCGACTCGGACGGGCGCATCACCTTCTTCAACCGTCGTTGCGAGGAGCTCACCGGCTACCGCGCCGCCGAGGTCCTCGGGCGTGATGTCGTCGAACTGTTTGTGCCCGAGGAGAGCGTGGAGGCCTGTCGTGAGATCGTCAAGCGGATGTGCACCGATCGGACGCTCACGACACACGAGAACCCATGGATCGGCGCAGACGGAAAGCGTCACATCATCGCCTGGCGCAATAGCCCGGTGTTCGAGGCGGGCCAGTTCGCGGGCATGGTCTCAGTCGGTGAGGACGTGACCGAACTGCGAGCCACGGAGCTGCGTTTCCAGACACTTGTCGAGACGATGGGCGAGGGCCTAACCGTGGTCGACGAGGACGGCATCATCACCTACGTCAATCCTGCGTTCGCCGAGCTGATGGAAGCAGAGCCTGAGGACCTGATTGGCCGGCCGGCGGTCGAACTCGCCACCGAGGACCACCGGGAACTGCTTCGTGACCAGCTCGAACGGCGACTGGCAGGCGAGGACACGCCAGCGTACAGGATGGAGTACCGTTCCACCTCCGGCAGGATCGTCCCCGTGCTGGTCACGGGATCGTCACTCCGTGGGCCCGATGGCGCGGTCGTGGGCGCATTCGCGGTAATCACGAGCCTCGTCGAACTCGAGAGGGCACAGCGCGAGCTGCGTCGGAGTGAGCGCGTCACTCGGGCGTTGCTCAACGCCACCGACGATCTCGCGGCGCTCCTCGAGCGCGACGGCACGGTCGTCGCCGCGAATGAGGCCTTCGCGCAGGCTCTCGGCACAACGGTGACTGATATCGCGGGCGACTGCGTCTTCGACTATCTCGACCCCGAGCTGTCACGGACCCGCCGCACGCACCTCAAGCGCGCATTCGATACGGGCCTGCCCCAACGTTTCGAGGACTGCAACAATGGGCGGACGCTCGACCATCGAATCTATCCCGTCAGGGGCCCCGACGGCACGGTCGAGCGGATTGCCATATACGCTCGCGATGTGACCCGCGAACGTCAGATGGAGGCCGCGTTGCGCGAGAGCGAGGAGCGCTATCGCACGCTGGTGCAGAATGCGAGCGATATCATCTATGCGGTCAACAGCGACGGCGTCCTGACCTCCATCAACGGCGCGGTTGAGCGCATTACCGGCTATCGCCCAGAGGAGCTGATCGGCGAGGACGTGTCAACGCTGCTCGGCCCCCAGGCGCATCAGTTCGTGATGGATCTGCTCGACAGCGGTCAGCTGGATGAGCACACGCCGCAGCGACACGAGATCGTGATGACCGCGCGCGATGGCAGAGAGGTCATCTTCGAGACCACGACGCGTCTGCGCCGCCTCGAAGCCAGTGATGCGCTCGAGGTGACCGGAATCGCGCGTGACATAACAGCGCGCAGGCGTGCCGAGGAGGCGCTGCGACGCAGTGAGGCCCATTACCGGGCGGTCTTCGAAAACACCGGGACCGCCATGTGCATCATCGAGGAGGACGGCACCATCTCACTGGCAAACGACGAGTTCGCGCGCCAGTCGGGGTGGGAGCGCGACGAGATCGAGGGGCGGGTGTGCTTCTTCGACCTCCTCCCCGATGATGAGCGAGAGCGGATGGTCGGCTATCATCGGGCCCGGCGCACCGAGGGCGGGTCCGCGCCGAGCAGCTACGATTTCACATTCCGCAACCGCAGCGGCGAGCTGCGTCGCGTCTATCTCTCGGTTGCCCTCGTGCCCGGCACCTCGCGCACCGTCGCCTCGCTCATGGACATTACCGAGCGTGAGCGCACTGCGCGGCAGCTGCAGCGACGGACGCATGAACTCGGCGAGCGCGTCAAAGAGCTGCGCTGCATGTACAATGTCGCCAGACTGGGGGCCGATCCCGAGCTGACCGTTGAGGAGCTGCTCTCTCACGCAGTGCAGCTCCTGCCCCTGGCCTCGCAGTTCCCCGAGATCACGTCTGCGGTGATCGAACTCGACGACCGGCGCTGGACCGCCGGATCGCCCGATGGGGAGCCGGTTGCGAGCCAGCGCGCGCCCCTGGTGATCGACGGACAGTGCGCGGGCTTCGTCGAGGTGCGCTACCATCAGGCGATGCCCGAGGAGTTCGACGGCCCGTTCCTCGCCGAAGAGCGCGACCTGCTTGAGGTATTCGCCGCACAGCTCAGTGAGACGATCGAGCGCCGTCGCATCGAGCGGAACCTCGCCCGGCTACACGCCTTCCGCCAGAGCATCATCGATCAGGCGAACATCTGGCTGAACTGCCTCGATCCCGCCGGCAATGTCGTGATCTGGAACCGCGCGGCGGAGAAGATCAGCGGCTACAGTGCTGAGGAGGTCGTCGGCGACGATAAGATCTGGGAGCTGATCTACCCCGATGACGATTACCGCGAGACCGTGCTGAGCGCTCTCGGTCGCGTGATTCACGCAGGCCAGACGCTCGAGAACTGGGCGACCACCATCCGCCGGAAGGATGGTGAGGAGCGGGTCATCTCCTGGCACGTGCGACGCCTCGTTGACGAGGAGGGTACCGTCACCGGCTCGATCGCACTCGGCCGCGACATCACCGAGCACAGGGCCCTCGAAGAGCAGCTTCGGCAGGTGCAGAAGATGGAGGCGGTCGGTCAGCTTACCGCCGGTATCGCCCACGACTTCAACAACATGCTGACCGCGATCCTCGGCAATGCCCAGCTGCTGCAGATGCTGATGGAGCCAGACGACAATCTGCGTGAGTACGTCACGCAGATTATCAAGGCAGGCCAGCGCTCAGCGGAGCTGACCCGACGGCTGCTCGCGTTCAGCCGCAAGCAGGTCATGCGCCCCGAGACCGTCGACCTCAACGAGATCGTCGAAGATCTGAAGCTGATGCTCCGCCGGATGATCCCCGAGAATATCGACATAGAGATGGAACTGAGCGAAGAGCGCGTGCCGGTCACGGTCGATCCGTCGCAGATGGAACAGGTTGTCGTGAACCTGTGCGTCAATGCCCGGGACGCGATGCCTGAAGGGGGCACGCTCACCATCCGAACGCGCACCGAGCATTTCGATAGGGCGCAAAGTCGCGGCATCGCCGGCATCGCAGCCGGCTCCTGGGCCGTTCTGGAGGTTGAAGACACGGGAGTCGGGATGGACGAGGAGACTCGATCGCGGGCATTCGAGCCCTTCTACACTACCAAGAAGCACGGCCGCGGCACCGGTCTGGGCCTCTCGATGGTCTACGGGATCGTCACCCAGAGCGGAGGGACTCTGGACATCGACAGCGAACCGGGCAAGGGAACTACCATCCAGGTCTATCTTCCGGCGGCCGGTGCGGACGACGGGGAGCTGGAGGGCTCAGAAGCGACGGCGCTGCACAGCTACAGAGGCACAGAGACCATCCTCGTTGTCGAGCACGAGCAGACTGCCCGGGCACTTGTCGTTGAGCTGCTGCGGCAGAATGGTTACGACGTAATACAGGCCACCAGCGGCCGGGAGGCGCTCGAGCAATGCTCGATGAGAGACGGTGAGGTCGCCGCGGTCGTGGCCGACATCGCGATGCCTGATATTGGCGGCCCCGAGCTGCTTCGACGCCTGCGAGAGACCTGTCCGCACGTCCGGGTGCTGTTTCTCTGCGACAGCGATCGGAACACTCTCGGTGACGATGCTCTTTTCGAGAACGTGCAGTTGCTGGAGAAGCCCTTCGAGCCCGAGCAGCTGGCGCGGGCACTTCGGAGGGCGCTTGACGGGCCGTGGTAGCTCCAGCGGCGCCGCCTTCGCCGGCCGCGGACGACCTGCAGGATCAAGGGTGACCTGATGGCCACTGTCCTGGTAATCGACGACGAGGATCTGGTGCTCTCGCTGCTGCAACGCGGCCTCCGGGCCGCCGGGCACGAGGTCTTCACTGCCAACAACGGACTCGATGGGATCGGCATGGCTCGCCGGCACTCGCCGGACGTCGTTGTGCTTGACATCAACATGCCTGGCGTTGATGGGTTCGAGGTTTGCCGCCGCCTGCGCGAGGATCCGCGGCTGAGCGACATCCCACTGCTGTTCCTCACCAAACGCGGTGAGGTCGAGGAGCGCGTGCGCGGGCTCGAGGCCGGCGCCGACGATTACCTCCCGAAGCCATTCGACATCACAGAGTTGCAGGCGCGCGTCGGGGCGTTGCTGCGCCGCGTACGGACCACGGATCGTGAGGATCCGCGGACGCATCTGCAGGTCGGGGAGCTGACGCTCGATCGGGCGAATCGTGTCGCGCGGGTTCGCGACCGCACTGTCGAGCTGACGCCAGTCGAGTACGATCTGCTCGACCATCTGCTTGCACACGCCGGCGAGGTCTTCAGTTCCGACCTGCTCCTGCAGCAAGTCTGGGGGTACAGCCCCGGAACCGGGGATACCTCGCTCGTCCGCTGGCACATCAGGAACCTGCGCGAGAAGATCGAGGACGACCCGTCGCAGCCGCGGTACATCCGCACCGTTAGCCGCCATGGATACACGATCGCCGAGGAGATCTGACCGCGCCTGCGGGGCGCTTTCGTCGCTCTGCGTTTCACGGCTGCAGTGCCCCGAAGCGAATGGGCGATATCCTGCGCTGCTTCGGCCAGGGCATTCAGGTCTGCATCGAGATCGCCATGATGGCGGCAGACGCGGGGTTGGTGACCTCGGACGCCGAGTGTGTCGTCATCGCCGGAACCGGCCACGGCGCGGACACTGCCGTGATTCTCACGCCCGCTCCGAGCACGAGGCTTGAGGACCTGACGGTCCACGAGATCCTCTGCAAGCCCGCCCTGCGCGCGGAGTCCTGATCGGCCTCAGACGAGCGGGAGGTCCTTCACGAGCCTGTTGCCGTAGCGTGCCGCGATGGTGACGAAGTTCGAGGGAAATGTGCCCGCCGGCGAGTAGATGCAGTAGGCATCGATGGAATGGCGCCCCCACATGATCTTCACGCGCGTTCGGCAGTGTCCGTCGATCAGGTAGCGGCTCCAGTCGTCGTCCACGAAATGCTCCTCGACCACGACGGGAATGTCGAGCTTCCCCTCGGCCATCAGCTGCCGCACCATCTCGAGCTTCTCGCGCTCGATCGCGTTCTGAGTCGCGATCAGCCGGTGCGCCGGCACAGCCTTCAGCTCCACCTCCACGTGGATCCCCATGCGGCTGTAAGCCTCAACGACCTCCCGGACGGTTCCCCGCTGCCGCTCGGGTGTGACGAGATTCTCGGGCTTCATCCCGCAGCACCCCTTCCCCAATCCCCGTCGCCTGTGGCTCGATGATACCCGCTCAGTGATCGCTGCAAGCCCTCGCAGTCGCCGCGACCGCCCTCTGCGCCGCCTCGCGCACGGCGTCCAGCTCGGGCGCGAAGAACAGATGGCTCGCGCACGCGCAGTCCGAGCAGCCGAAGTCCGGGACAGCATCCAGCCGCGTCGCCAGCTCGCGCGCGATCGCGCACTCCGTTCGGTCAGTGCTCTCCAGACGCAGCACCTGTACGACGAGCGCGCGTTCGAGCAGGTAATCGACATGCCAGTGCAGGCGTTTGTCGTCACGCAGATGACGCTCGATGCGCGCCTCAAGCCCGCCCATGGCCGAGCCCACATAGGCGTAGCCCCCGGCCGCGAAGTCCACCCTCCCGAGCGCCCCCACCTCGATCTCCGCCGGCTCTGACAGCTCGATGATCAGCACATAGCTGCCTGTCATTGCGCGATATCCCTCGGCGAAGAGATTCGCGCTGACGGCGTTGGAGCCCTGCGGATCGCACCAGAACTCACGGGAGGAGAACTTCCGGCGGCAACGAAGACATTTTCAGTCGTGCGGCCGATAAGGCAGGCTGGCAGGAGGCGATTCCAGGTGGACCGCCCGCTCTTCCAGGCCGCCGAGATCCTCGATATGGCGATCGAGATCGAACGCGAGGGCCTCGCCTACTACACCTCGTGCAGGGCTGCGAGGGCAGACGAGCGCGTCGCCGAGGTCTTTGACTACGCCGCCCAGCAGGAGCGCGACCACATCCGGACCTTCACGAAGATGAAGGCCGACCTCGATCAGTACACCGTCCCCGAAAGCTACCCCGGTGAGACTCTCTCCTACATCCGCAGCCTCGTCGGGAAGCGCATCTTCGAGGATGTGGATGCCGCAAGCTGTGCTGCCGAGGCCATCGAGGACGTCTCGGAGGCGGTCGATCAGGCGCTCGAACTCGAGCGGCGCACAGTCAACTTATACGCCGGGCTGCGCGAGCTTGTGCGCCAGTCCGAACGCGACACGGTGGACGAGATCCTCGCTGAGGAGCATCGGCATATCCGGCGGCTGCTGCAGCTTCGCCATCAGCTCGGAGCAAGCCAGTCATCGGAGGCCGCGGAGCAGGGCGGAGGTGACAGTGATGCCGACTGAACTGGTGATGCCCACCGAGGCGGTCCCGCGCTTTTTCGGCCGACTTCTCGACGAGGGGCCGGTGATGGGCCCCCGCGAGCGGCGCAAGCACCCGGGCTTCGTCACCTTCGACTGGCTTGAGAGCGCCGACGACCTCACGCTCGATTACACCTCCACCACAATCCCGCCGAAGAAGGCCTTCTTCCCCCCCCGGGAGGTCCTCTTTGAGTTCGAGCTGACCGAGCCGCCGCAGTTCAGGGCGGTGCGTGAGACCGAGCCATTCACTCTCGTCGGCGTGCATCCCTGCGATCTCGAGGCCCTCGATATGCTCGATGACGCCTACGCCCAGGAGCCCGCGGAGGCCTGCTGGCCGGCAAACCGCGCCCGCGCCCGCGTCATCGGCGTCGATTGCATGCCAGACGAGTACTGCTTCTGCACATCCGTCGATACCTGCTACGGTCGGGGAAGCTGCGACCTGTTCCTCACGCCAATCGAGCGCGGCTACCTCGTCGAGGTGCTCACCGAGCCCGGGGAGGAGATGCTGCGCGTCTGCGATGTCGAGGAGGCCACCGACGAGGATCGCTCCGCGGCACAGACCTTCCGT
>JALGTR010000189.1 GCA_029821265.1 Candidatus Zipacnadia bacterium | reverse complement strand
CTCCAGGAAGCGCCGGTGATAGATCTCGCGGGCGTTGAGGCAGGTGTGGCGGGTGAACTGTGCGTTCACGCCTCCCGCCACCAGAGCCCCGACGCCGGGTACGATGCTGGCCAGCCTGCGCTTCACCAGCTGCCACGCCAGACGCCGCGCCGCCGACCGAAGCCAGGGGGTCAGACTTTCATCGCGCACCTCGCGTCATGACGCGCCGCTTTCCAGCTCCCGGGCGAGCTGCCGCAGCCGAGCGAGCGTGCCGACGCCTGTGGCCCGTCTGTCGCGCTCAGCGAACAACAGGGCGATCGCGTAGGCCTGCTCATCCTCCTCCGCCACGTCAAAGCCGTAGACGCAGGCGATCTCGCCGATGGCCGCGAGGTTGCCGCTGAGGAGGATCGGGATGTCGGCCACCAGCGACGCGATGCCGCCGGCGCCCGTCACGACTCCCGAGGCCCCAACGAGCACCGTCCAGCGGCTGACCACGCGACGGGAGAGCCGGTCCGGCACGGTGACGCTCAATCCGCGGATCTCTGCGATGTCATGGATGGCGTAACCGGCGTGGTGATAGCGCCGCAGTGCCGCCCGACGACTCAGCCGTGGCAGGGTCGCGTCGCCGACGAGGTCGATCATGGAGTGCACGATCACCTCGGACAGGTCCAATATTGCGCGCGTGCCGTGGCCCGGAGCGTATCGCACGTCAGTTCCCTCCGTGCTGGTGCGTGAGGCATTGTCAGCGAACGCCGTCAGGTGCGGTAGAACGCCTCCAGCGCCGGTGGCGCCGAGCGGTACAGCTCGTACAACTCATCGTAAGCGCCGCTCTCGGCCGAGGGCTCAATGATCCGCTCGCCGAGATCTGCCGCAGACTGCCCCTCCTCGACCGATCTGAAGAGGCCGGCGCCGATAAACGCGAAGATCGCCGCTCCGGCGACCGTGGCCTCCTCGTTGGTGAGTGTCGTGATCGGCAGACCGGTGATGTCCGCGCGCAGGCGGTTCCACAGCTGGTTTCTCGCGCCGCCGCCAACGAGCCGGATGCCCTCCGGCTCGAAGCCCGTGGACTCGCGCAGCACCTCGACGGCGTGCCTGAGCTGGTAGCACAGGCCCTCGAGGCCTGCGCGGTAGATCTGTCCCCGGGTGGTGTTCAGGCCCAGTCCCAGAATCGTGCCCTTCGTGCGATGTCGGGCATTGGGGCCGGTGTCGGGGACGAAACTGGGAAGCACCATGACGCCGCCGGCGCCCGGCTCGACCTTTTCCGCCGCGGCGATCATCCGCTCATACGCGGCGGCGCGCGCGCTGATGCCCGAGAAGAACTGCTCTCGAATCCACTCCAGCGGCCCCGATCCCATCATGAGAAGCTGCGGGTTCCAGCGACCGGGCTCGGCGTCGGCCTCGATGAGCAGTCCGGCTTCGAAGCCGGCGCGGGTCGCCTCATACCGCTGCTGGCGCAGCAGCAGGATCTCCCACGTGCCGGACGACAGAATTGCCTCTCGTGGCCCGGCGCCGGATCCGACCGCCGCGAACTGCGTGTCATGGCCGGCGGCGACCACGGGAGTGCCCTCCGGCAGACCGGTCCGCTCAGCCGCCGCCGCGCCGACCTCGCCGATCACCTCGCCGGGCTCCACCCAGCGCGGAAAGAAGCCTGGCGTCAGGTCGGCCAGCTCAAGCATCTCCGGCGACCAGTCGCGCGCAGCCATGTCCATCGCCATCATGGTTCCGGCCGCAGTGGGATCGATCGAGCGCTCCCCACAGAGCATCATGCTCAGCAGCCCCGGCATCATCAGCCAGCTCTCGGCGCCATCAAGCGCCTCGGGCGCGTTCTCGCGCAGCCAGATGAGCTTGAGCAGCGTATTAAAGGGGATAATCTGATATCCGGTGGTCTTGAAGATCCGCCAGGGCTCGATGTAGTCGCCGAGGCGGTTTGCGAGGTCTTCGGTGCGTGAGTCCTGCCACGAGATGACCGGGTAGGTCAGCTCGTTGCCGGCGGTCACCGGCGCGCCGTCGGCGCCGAATGTCGTGACGGTCACCGCGACCACCCGCGCCGGATCAATCTCTGCCAGGGCCTCACGGCAGCTCACGGCGAGCTTCTCGAAGACCCCTTCCAATGGCCATATCAGCCAGTCCTCAGGCGACTCGGGCTGCCGGGCGGGCTCATTCGGGCGGCTGACCGACGAGACGACCTCGCCGGTGGTGTTGAGGGCGACGGCGCGGGCGTTGGTCGCTCCGCAATCGAGCACAACTGCGAGCCTGTCTGGCATGGGGACGGCCCCCTGTCGCTGCGTATGGTCTACGAGTGTGCGTACAGACGGATTCGCGTGTTGGAGCTCGAGCACCTTCCGGGAGCCAGGGCCCGGTGGCAATCCTGTCGCCCGGCCGGATCGTCCCGGACACGGTTCGGGCACGAAACCTGTTGGCGGTCGTCTACGAGATTCTGAGGCGTGGCCATGACCTGCAGCACGAGGCCCCATGGCCGATACAGCCCGGACGTGACGGCGTCTTCCTGACAAAAGGGCAGCGGCGGGCGAGGGAGCAGGAGGAGAAAATGCGGGAGTAGGAGAAGACACACGCTGGCGGGGACAATCTCGAGGGCAGCGAACGTCTGCTGAGCTTTGACACCCGCCGGGGCTTGTGCTATATTCAGCCTGAATCTGTGCGTATCGGCCCTCACAGGCCGATCGCGGTCATGCAGCCGAGGGGAGTGTTCGACGTGCTCGATGCCAGGCGCCTGCTCGCGGTCGTCATCGCAGTGCTCGTCGCAGGGAGCTTCGCAGCCGCAGGAACGCTCAACGTCGAGGGGGCCGGCGGGCTCTCGCTGTCCATCACGTGCGACCTGCCTCCGGGGGAGAACGCACCCCCCGAGCTCAGTGGGAGGGTCTGTGTCGCGCCGAGTTCAGACAGCGTGCGCGACCTGCCGATGATGCTCTACGTCGACGGTGTCTGCCGCGGCCTGACGGGTGAGGCCGCAGGCAGCTTCGACGTTGATGCCGACGCCCTCGGTGAGGGCGAGCACACATTGCGCGTGGATGCGGTCGAGGGCAGGAACCTCGTCGCCTCGACCGGCAGCATCCCGTTCACGGTGCTCAGCGCCACCGAAGCCGCGAAGCGGCAGGTCTCGTCGGACGAACTGGGTGGCGATCGCCCGAGCTTCATCAAGCTGTACAAGCCGAAGGTCTACCGTGAGATTGTGTACTTCAACAATCGTGAGGGCGACCTTGAGAAGCATGCCTTCATCCGCAACGGCCGGGTGTACATCACCCTGACCGACCTGATGCGGCATATCGGCGGGTCAATCATCTGGGGTCCGGACGATGACGAGATGATGGTGCACCGCAACGATGTGCATGTTCGAGTCTACCCGCACAGCCGCACTGTCGTCGTGAACGGCGTGGAGACACAGCTCGACAGCACCACGCTGCGAAAGGACAATCGCACGTGGGTGCCGGTTCGGCCGTTCGCGAAGCTGTTCGGCATCGCGACGGTCTGGGACTTCAAGGACGACCGGGCCTACGTGACCTACCAGGAGTAAGCCCTCCCCCGGCCGCCGGCAGGGCGAGAGCATGAACGACGGTTACGATGCTGCCGAGCTTGTCGCCGCCGCGCGCGAGGCGCGTGAACGGGCTTACGCCCCGTATTCGGGATTTGCCGTCGGCGCAGCAGCTTTGTGCGCCGACGGTCGCGTTTTCGCGGGCTGCAACATCGAGAACGCGGCCTACGGACCAACCATCTGCGCGGAGCGGGTCGCGATGTTCTCGGCAGTGGCTGCCGGCTGCAGGGATATCCGCGCGATAGCCATCGCCGGACCGGGAGCTGAGCCGCTTCCTCCCTGTGGTTGCTGCCGCCAGGTGATGGCTGAACTTGCACCCTCGGCGGATGTCATCATGGCCGGAGAGCCGGAGAGCCGGGTGATGACGGTCGCTCAGTTGCTGCCGGAAGCCTTCGGCTCGGACGCCCTCAGTACCAGGCGCGATGATCGGGAGTGATGGCCGGTGGGTTATGGCCGCTCGCACGTCAGGCTCAGCCTGCTCGCGGTGATGGCGCCTGTCCTCACGCTGACGTCGATGACGCCCCTTGCCGCCGATCCTCCGAGCGCACGGAGCGAGCCTCCACGCATCGCGCTGACCTTTGACGACGGCCCCAGTGCGAAGTACACCCCACAGCTTCTGGACATTCTGCGGAAGCACGACGCCCGAGCAACATTCTTCATCCTCGGCGCGCTGGTGAAGGGCAACCGGCAGGTCCTCCAGCGCGCAGAAGCTGAAGGGCATGAGATCGCCCTGCACAGCTGGTGGCACGCAGACTACACGCGGCTCTCGGACGCCTCGATTGCGGCCGACATCGCGAGATGTGAGGATGCGCTGACAGGGGTCATCGATGGCCCCGTGCGCTGGCTGCGTCCGCCGTACGGCGCGGCCAACGCCCGTGTACGCGCCGCCATTGCCAGGGCGGGCTACGGCGTCGCGATGTGGTCGGTGGACCCGCGCGACTGGCAGCGTCCGGGTTCGTCAGCGATCGCCAGCCGGATACTCTCTCGCGCGCACGACGGTGCAGTGGTGGTGCTGCACGATGGTGGGGGCAATCGAGCCGGAACGGTCGCGGCGATGAAGACCGTGATTCCGGCGCTGCAAGAACGGGGCTATCGGCTTGTGACGCTGTCCGAGCTCCGGGGTCTTACCGAGCCGTCCGACCGCGGAACGGTCCTGACCCTCGGGCAGGAGCGTTTTGAGCTGCATACGGGGTTCGATGATGTTACCGTGCGCGTGGACGCCCGCGACGTCGAGGTGGCCGAGCCGCCGCTGATGATCCGCGAGCAGTTTCTCGTGCACGCGCGTCCGGTTCTGCAGGCGCTGGGGGCGGGGGTCGCGTGGGATGCCGAGGACCTGACGGTGACGATCGTGTCGTCCCGGGGCGAGTTCCGTGTGCGCCTGAACAGCCTGGAAGTGCAACGAGACGGTGTGCCGCTCACGGTGCGTGTGCCATCGGTGTACCATCGGCAACAGGCGATGCTTCCGGCCTGGCTCATCGCGAATATCTGCGGCGCGCACGTGGAGTTCAACGAGGAGGAGCGCGTGATCGAGTTCACGACGCGCGATCTGGCCTCGACCGTGAGGCGCCCGGCGAGACCCACGGCTATTCCGCTGACCCCGGGAGCCCATGTCCGCGCCCTCATCTGACCGCATGCGGGTCCTTGCCGCGCTTTCAGGCGGGGTGGACAGCGCCGTCGCGGCACTGCTTGCGATGCGTGCCGGACACGAGGTCATCGGCGTGACGCTTGGGCTGGGGCTGACGGGACCGGACGAGGCGCGCACGACCTGCCGGCGCCTGGGGATCGAGCATCACTTCGTGGACGCCGGCAGGTTGATGGAGGAGCGCGTCATCGGACCGTTCTGCAGCGCATGGGCCCGGGGCAGGACCCCCAACCCCTGCGTGCGGTGCAACGCCTGCGTGAAGTTTCCCGAGCTGCTGCGCATCGCCGACGAGCTCCGGTGTGAGCGCGTTACGACGGGGCACTACGCGCGGATCCGCGAGAGCGGCGGGGAGTTGCACCTTCTGCGGGGGATCGACGAAGGCAAGGACCAGTCGTACATGCTCTACCGCCTCGAGCAGAGCGTGCTCGCGCGCCTGATACTCCCCCTCGGCGGTATGACGAAGCAGCAGGTCCGCGGAATCGCCGCCCGGGCCGGGCTGAGGGCGCTGGAGCGCGAGGAGAGTCAGGACATCTGCTTCGCCCCCGGCGGAGACGTGGCCACGCTCGTGGAGAGCCGTTGCCCGGAGGCGCTGGAGCCGGGGCCAATTCTCGATGCGCGCGGCCGGGTGCTCGGCGAGCACCGCGGGCTCGCCCGGTACACGGTGGGGCAGAGGAAGGGCCTCGGCCTTGGAGGTCCGGGCGGGCCGTACTTCGTGCTGCGCATCCTGCCGGAGGAGAATGCGGTTGTCGTCGGCGAAGAGCAGGCGCTGATGACGTCCTCCTGCGCGCTGGAGAACGTGCACACCGTTGGCGAGCCGCCGGGCCAGCGGTTCCGTGCCTCAGTGATGACCCGTTACCGCGGGAGCGAGACTCCGGCTGAGGTCGAGCTGCAGGGCGAGACCGCGACGGTTCGATTTGACCGCCCGCACCGGGCGCCCACTCCGGGGCAGTCGGCGGTGTTCTACGAGCCGGAGCGAGGCCCTCGACTGCTGGGGGGCGGAGTGATCGTGTCTGATGTGCAGGGCGACTGACGCAGGGACGGGATAACTGCGGGCCGGGGACTTAAGATCGCGGGCCCGATGCCGATAAGGGGATGCGAAGTGATTGACCTTCACAACCACATCGTCAGATACGTCGTGCCGGTGCACAGGACCGAGCCAGACATCGAGGTCGCGGTGCAGATGGCGCGTATGTCGGCGGAGGATGGCGTGCGTATCATCGTCTCCACGCCGCACCTGAGGCCCCAGCTTCTCGAGGATGATCTGCCGCGCGTGGTGGATCTGATGCGGGAGGGGGTAGACCGGCTCAACGAGGTGTTGCGCGAGCGCGGGGTGGACGTCGAAGTCGTCCATGGAGCAGAGATTGAGATCACGCCCGATGTCGCCGAGCTTGCTGCGCAGGGCGTCCTGCCGACACTCGGGGACAGCAATCACCTGATGATCGAGCTGCCCATGGCGAGCTACGCAGCCTATGCCGAGCAGGCCCTGTTCGAGCTGCAGCTCGCGGGCTTCACGCCGGTTATCGCGCACTACGAGCGGGCCGCGAGCTCGCCCGCGGCGGAGGCGGAGCCCGAGGACCTCGTGCGCCGTGGCATCAAGCTGCAGGTGAACTGTGAGAGCCTGATCGGCAAGCGCGGTCGCCCCGTCGCCAGGCTTGCGCAGCGGCTTGTGCGCGAGGATCTCGTGGCGGCGCTGGGGTCGGATGCCCACGACCTGCACGACCGCGTTCCCGGCCTGACGGCATGCAGGCGGGCGGTGGATCGCGCTGGTGGCCGGGGGGCCTTCGAGCGACTGACCTGGGACGCCCCGTTGAAGTTGATCGGCCGAGCGTGAATCGCAGCGACGCGAGCTCTGGCGGGAGAATCAGGACCGGGCACCTTTCAGCGCTTCGGCCTGGCCTCAGCGACCCGCATGGTCGCGAACTTGACGGCGGCCCGCCCAGAATTTACAATTGGGGGCGTGGAGGCGGCGACAATGCGCGATCCGTCCGGCGCCCTGATGAAGGGAGCAAGCTACTGGATCCTGGCCTGGTCGATACCGCTCTCGATCGTGATCGGCTATGGCGGGGGCTATCTGCTCGACCGGTGGCTCGGGACGGAGCCGTGGCTCCAGATCGTCGGCTTTCTCATCGGGGCGGCAGCGGGCCTGGGTCAGATCCTGAAGCTGGTCAACAGCGATGACGAGTGACTCGAGGCTTCAGCGCGGTCGCAGAGTTGTCTCGGTAGGTGTGCTCACTGCTGCCGCCGCGGTGGTAGGGCTGCACTTCACTCTGGGCGAGAGCGTCGTCATCGGATATGTCGGCGGAGCGATCACGGGCGCGGGCATGCTCAGCGCCCTCGTCTATGTACTGGGCAAAGTCGCCGTGCCACCGGATGAACGCCCCGCCGTGGCGTGGCCGTACCTTCTGCTGCATGTGGCCAAGCTGCCGGCCGCAGCCGCGATCGGGTATGTGATGATCGTACTGCTTGAGGGAGACGCAGTTGCCTTCATGGCAGGTTACACGCATGCCCTGATCGTGCTGCTGGTTGTCTATGCCGGCGAGAGACCGGCCGCAGCCCGTCCTGTGCCAGATGTAGATGATCCCGAGGCCGAGTGAGTTAGAATGCACGAGGAACACGGAAGCTGGCTG
>JALGTR010000188.1 GCA_029821265.1 Candidatus Zipacnadia bacterium | reverse complement strand
ATCGGCGTGCTCGGAGCGATCCTCGGAGGCGCGATCGGAAGCGCGATCGTGATATTCATCGGCAAGATCCCCCAGCCGGTGCGTGTCCCCGGAGTCCCGCCTGATCCGCTGTTCCCCGGACTCGTCACGCCGCTTATCGTGGGAGGCACGATGGCCGCCGCAATCCTGATCACCGTGATCGCTAGCGTCCTGCCCGCGCGCCAGGCGGCGAACCTCGATCCTGTGGACGTGATCCGCGGTGCGTGAGAATGGTCACCCGGCCGTGGAGACAGTGAACCTCCGAAAGACATACTTCGGCGCAGTGCCGGTGCAGGTGCTGCGAGGGATCGACCTCCACGTTGGCTCGGGGGAGTTCGTCTGCGTGCTGGGCCAGTCCGGCTCAGGCAAGTCCACGCTGCTGAACTGCCTTGGGGCGCTCGATCGCCCAACCGAGGGCACGGTGCGAATCAATGGGCAGGACCTCTCTGAGCTTGATGACGACGAGCTCGCGAGGTTCCGCAATCGAACCGTCGGCTTCATCTTCCAGTTTCATTACCTCCAGGACGAGTTCACCTGTCTCGAGAACGCCCTGATGCCCGTGAGCATCACGAAGGGGACGCCGGACGACGAGGATGTCGAGCGTGTCCAGGGCCTTCTTGAACGCGTCGGGCTCGGCGAGCGGCTCGGTAACCGGCCGCCCCAGCTCTCCGGCGGCGAGCAGCAGCGGACGGCGATCGTGCGGGCGCTGGCGAACCAGCCGCGACTGGTGCTTGCTGATGAACCGACCGGCAACCTCGACAGCAGGTCCTCCGCCCAGGTTTTTTCGCTGATGCGCGAAATCAACCAGGAAACTGGCGTGGCGTTCGTCATGGTCACCCATGACGATCGGCTCGCCAGCCAGGGCGACCGCATTCTACGTATCGAGGACGGCGTGATCGAGGAGCTGTGAGCGACGTCATCGCCAGGGCGGCGGGGCTCGCCCGGAGTGCACGGGAAAAGCCCAACCGTCCTGCGAGATCCGTGCAGGTGAGAGAGCTCAAGTATTGCATACCATGAGCTATAGCCGCAAAGAGGGCGTGCCATGGACGATGAGCTGGATGGCGAAGGCAGCCCGACAGATGGTGGAGGACGCAGGAGTGGACGTGGATGAGCTGCTCGAGCTGCTCATCGCGAGCCCCCCAGTGAGACCATCCAACTGAGCGGTGACCGGCAACTGAGTCTTTGGCGCTGACGGCGGCTTGCCTGCCGGCGGCAGTTCGTGTACACTCGGCAGCGGCGTCGATGACGCCGGCGAACGTAAACAGGCCGTCCGCCCGGGCGGTGCGAGAGGCGAGTGCGATGAGAGACACCCTGAAGACGCTGCACGTGGGGTTGGGCCCCATCGGGATCGAGATCCTCAAGGCCGGCGCGCGGGCGCAGATCTGCGAGCCGGTCGTCTGCGCGGATATCTCGCCGGAGATCGCCGGACGTACGATCCGCGAGGTGGCGCAGGACGAAAGCCTGCCCGCGGTCAGCGTGTGCGCCGAGCTTGACGACGCGCTCGAGCAGGCGGTGCAGGCCGGCGCGGTGGCCGCGATCGTCTCGACCGGCTCGCGAGTTGAGCGCGTCGCGCCGCAGTTCGAAGCCTGCCTGCGCCGCGGCCTGCGGGTGATCTCCACCTGCGAGGAGCTGATCTTCCCGTGGTTGCGCGCCGCCCCGGAGGCCGACCGGCTGGACGGGATTGCGGTGGAGAACGATGTGGCGCTGCTCGGCGCCGGCGTCAACCCCGGCTTCGTGCTCGATCTGCTGCCATTTGTGCTCACTCGCGTCTGTCAGAGCGTGGAGTCGCTGTACGCAGGGCGGTTCGTCGATGCGACACGCAGGCGCAGGCAGCTTCAGGCGAAGATCGGCTCCGGGATGACCCCCGACGAGTTCCGCTCCGATGCCTCGGAGGGCAGGATCGGCCATGTGGGGCTCGCCGAGAGCGCCGCGCTGCTGGCGGATTCGCTCGGCTGGCAGTGGGACGACTTCGAGGAGACGATCGACCCCGTGATCGCCGACGAGCCAATTGCGACCGACCACTTCAAGGTGGCCGCGGGAGAGGTCCGCGGCCAGGCTCAGACGGTCACGATGGGCGACCTGACGCTCGAGCTGACGATGGCGCTCGGAACCTGCGACAGGGACGAGGTGCGCATCGAGGGCCGGCCACCGGTGCACGCAATCATCGAGGGCGGCATCCACGGCGACACGGCGACCGCCGGGACGGTCATCAACTTCCTGCACCCGCTGATGAAGGCCGACCCCGGACTGCGCACGGTTACGGACGTTGCACTGGCCTGAGGCGTTCGGCGACGAGCGCGATCATCCCCGAGCCGATCAGCAGGGGCTGAGTGACCGCCCGAGGCAACGGCTCGATGCGAGGTCCGCCAGCGCGCCTCCATCGATTCCGGTGAGGATCGCTGTCCTGAGCGTTCTCATCCCAGCCATCCCGACGTCGCCACGCTTCGGCGCTCACTGTGTCACGATCGGCTCGGCGCTCGCTCGTTCCACTCCGCGGTCGCATAGCGCTCGTCGTGAAGCTGACGCGCGCGCCTCTGCTCGTCGGGGGAGAGATCGCCCGGCACCAGCTCCACCTCAAAGACTTCCGCGAAGCCGCGCACCATCGCCTCCGAGATCTCCTCGTATGTCACCACGCGGCCGAGCAGGTCAGTTACGCTCATCGCCGCCCCCGCCAGCACCTGCCGCGCGATGCGATCGTCGCTGCCGGGCATGACCGCGACCTGGTCCTCGAGGTCAATCGTGATGGGGATCGAGCCGTGCTGCAGAATGCCTCCGTGGCGCCGCACCTGCGCGCTGCCAACGACCTTGCGGCCGGCGGCCTGCAGGTCGCAGCGCGCGGTCTTGGCGAAGCAGATCGGGCGCGCCGCATCGCTGTCCGCCGCGGCTCTCTCAACCTCCGGGGTCGCATCCTGCTCTGCGCCGAGGCTCACCTGCGCGCCGAGGATGCGCAGCCCCTCTATGATCCCGCGCGATATCTCGCGGTAGGACTCCATGACCGAGTGTCCACCGGCGATCTCGTCCTGCCGGATACAGAAGCTGTAGGTAAGCTCGTCGGCGTGGAGGATGGCGCGCCCGCCGGTCGGACGTCGCACGATGTCGTAGCCGCGCTCGCGGACGGCCTCGCGGCTGATGCCGCCGTCAAGCGCCTGGTGGTAGCCGAGCGATACCGCGGGCGGCTCCCAGCCGTAGAGCCGCAGCGTGGGCGGCTGCAGGCCCGCCGCCACCGCCTCCATGATCGCCTCGTCAACCGCCATGTTCCAGAAGCCCGTTTCGCGACCGCTGTCGTTGAGCCTGAACTGCGTCATCGGATCACCTCACGCAAAGAGAGCCGGCCATCACACCGGCCGGCTCTCGGTACAGGTCCTCGTGCACTCACGCACGCGACACTCAGAAGTCGTCGTCGCGGTCGCCCTCGATGGTGTCGAGATAAGCCTCGTACTCGTCCTCGGACATCAGGTTGTCAAGCTCGGAGGGGTCTTCGAGCCGCACCTCAAAGAGCCAACCGTCGCCGTAGGGGTCCTGGTTGATCAGCTCGGGCGCATCCAGGACCTCCTCGTTAACCCGCGTGACCTCACCGGTCGCCGGCGCGAGCAGATCCTCCACGGACTTCACCGATTCCAGCGTGCCGCAGGCATCGCCGCGGGTGATCGCAGTCCCCTCTTCGGGCAGCTCGGCGAAGATGACCTCGCCCATCATATCCTGCGCGTAATCGGAAAGGCCCATAACGGCAGTATCTTCGTCCTCAAGCCGGACCCACATGTGGCCCTCATCGAACTTCATATCCGAACTCATCGTGTGCCTCCTTGGTCGTGGTCCGGGCGTGGGTTCTTTGGTGGGGCGGCAACATCGCGGTCGCCCGGCACTGGAGCAACAGATCCGGGGCCCCGCGTTCGTGACGCCGCCCATCATATTAGGCAAGCGTGCCGGCCCTGTCAACCAGCGGTCGAAAAACTGCAATACAGCCCCTCCAGAGGTGCCCGCGGGCGGGGGCCGCAAGTTGACAGTCCCATCAGCTTGGCGTATACTGCGCCCAACCACCCGCCTGGAGGAATGTACGAGCCGCGATGGCCTTCAGCCGCAGCACTGACTGGATCATCCAGCCCCGCGACAGAGGCGCCGAGCAGCGACTTGCGCGGGAGCTGTCGGTACACCCTACCATGGCCGCCGTCCTCGCGGCACGAGGCATGGCCGAACCGGCTGAGGCAGAGGCCTTCCTCAGACCGTCACTCGACGACCTGCACGACCCGTTCCTGCTGCCGGACATGGAGCCGGCCGTCGAGCGCGTTCTTCAGGCCCTCGAGCAGAACGAGCCGATTCTTGTCCATGGCGATTACGACGCCGACGGGATCACCTCCACGGCGCTACTTGTGCGCTTTCTGGCAAAGCTCGGCGCGAATGTGCAGTACTACCTTCCGCACCGGTTCGAGGACTCCTACGGGCTGAGTGAGCGGGCCGTCCGGGCCTCCCGCGGGCAGGCGGGGCTGATAATCGCGGTGGACTGCGGCATCCGTGATCACGAGGCCGTCGCCTGCGCCTGCGGGCAGGGTCAGGACGTCATCGTGGTCGATCACCACGAGCCGGGCGAACGCCTGCCCGAGGGCGCGCTGGTGATCGATCCCAAGCGACGCGACGCCCACTACCCGGAGCGCGCGCTGGCGGCCGTCGGGCTGGCATTCAAGCTGGCCTCAGCGATATGCCGGCGCCTGGACCTGCCGGAGAAGTCGCTGCAGCGGGCCTTTCTCGACCTTGTCGCGATCGGCACCATCGCCGACGTCTCGCCGCTTGTAGGCGAGAACCGGGTCCTGACTGGCGCCGGCCTGCAGCTTCTGCCCTGCACGCGCAAGGTCGGCCTGCAGGTGCTGCTGGAGCTGTGCGAGCTTACTGATGAGGTCGGCGCGCGCGACGTCGCCTACCGGCTCGGCCCGCGCCTGAACGCCGTCGGACGCATGGCCGATGCCACTGACGCCCTGGAGCTTCTGCTAACCGACGACGAGGACGCGGCGCGCAGGCATGCGCTGCACCTTGACGCACTTAACTCGCAGCGCCGTAGCGAGCAGGAGCGGATCTTTCGCGAGGCGCTGGAGATGATCGAGCGTGAGGTCGATCCCAACAGCGACCGGGTGGTCGTGCTGGCGCGGCAGGGATGGCACCGAGGCGTCGTCGGCATTGTGGCGGCGAAGGTCCTCGAACACACGGGCCTTCCGACGGTGCTGATGGCGGTGGAGGGCGCCCATGCGAGGGGCTCGGCGCGCAGTATACCGGGCTTCAACGTCGCGCGGGCGCTGGAGGGCTGCGATGACCTGCTGGCCCGCTTCGGCGGGCACTCGCTGGCCGCCGGGTGTGAGCTGCCCGCGGAGCGGGTTCAGGAGCTGCGCGAGCGGCTGAACGCCATCGGGCGCGAGGTGCTCACCGACGACGACCTGCGTCCGCGGATCTACGCGGACGTGGAGGTGGATCTCGCCGAGGTCGATCATCAGCTCGCGACGGATCTTTCTCTGATGGAGCCATTCGGCGAGGGCAACCCTGAACCGATGCTGGTCGCGCGGAATGTGCCGATCACCCGCGCGAGGACGGTTGGGGCAGGCGGCTCCCACCTGAAGCTCCTCGTCGAGGCCAACGGCCGGCATATCGACTGCATCGGCTTCGGACTGGGAGACCTGGAGGAGGTCACGCGGCCGGGCACGCGTGTTGACCTGTGCTTCAGTCCCCAGATCGACAACTACACCGGTGTTCCGCGTCTGCAGCTTCAGCTTGAGGACATCAGGCCGGTCTGAATTACACACGGGAGTCACAGTTCAGGCCTCTGCGCGATTCTGCTATTGATTGATACCGGACGGGGCCGAGAACGGGCGGCGTCAGTCGCGTCGCCCTGAAGGAGATGGGTGATCGGTGACCAAGACCTTTGCACTACCATCGAGTTCGAGGCGCCAGGTGCTTGATATTACTGGTGAGGTGGCTGAGATCGTCGCAAACGCCGGAATCTCGTCCGGCCTGTGCACGATATCGGTACCTCACTGCACCTGTGCCGTTTACGTGAACGAGCCTGAGGAGGGCCTGGTGCACGACACGCTGGCCCTCATTGACGAGATCGTCTCTGGTCAGGAGTGGCATCACGACCGCATCGACCATAACGCCGGTGCGCACCTCGGCGCGACGCTGCTCGGCAACAGCGTGCAGGTTCCCGTCGAGGGTGGCAACATGGTCCTGGGCACATGGCAGCGGATCCAGCTCATTGAGCTCGATGGACCCAGGCACCGGCGCGTAAACGTCACACTGCTGGGCGACTGACCGGGACGGCAGGGACTGACCGATGCCCTCCGCGTTGACCTCCGGGCGCGGATGATTTGCCCTGTCTGCAGCGTTGAGAGGATGCAGGAGTGTCACTGCGATGCCTGACGATCAGGCCGAACAACCCGATCCCCTGCTGATGATTCCGGGGCCCACAAACCTCCCCTGTGAGGTGCGTGAGGCGCTCTCGGGGCCGGGGTTCTACCACCGCGGGGAGCGGATGGCGGAGCTGCTGAGGCGCTGCACGGACGGCCTCCGCCAGCTCATGGGCACCCGCGGCGATGTCATCACGCTCACCAGCTCCGGGACGGGGGCGCTTGAGGCCGCCATCACCAGCTTTCTGTCGCCCGGAGAGCGCGTGCTGGCGGTCGAGGGCGGCAAGTTCGGAGAGCGCCTCGGGGAGATCGCCCGCTGCTTCGGCGCGGACGTCCAGGCGCTCGCCGTCGAGCCCGGACGCGCGGTGGATCCCGAGGATCTGCGCAGGGCCCTCCGTGACGCGGACTACGCCGCGGTTCTGTGCGCGTTCAACGAGACTTCCACCGGCGTTATGCATCCGATCGCCTCGGTGTCCGATGCGGCCCATGACGCCGGCGCGATGGTCATCGTCGATACTGTGAGCTGCCTTGGCGGATGTCCGGTCCTGACCGACGAGTGGGCGTTGGACGTGGTGGCCGCGGGGTCGCAGAAGTGCCTGATGCTGCCGCCGGGGCTCGCATTTGTTGGTGTCCGTGACGACGCCTGGCAGCGATCCGAGAGCGCGACGATGCCGCGATACTACTTCGATCTGCAGAAGGCCCGGGAATCGCTGCACCGGGGTCAGACGCCGTACACTCCAGCCACTTCACTGATCGCTGCGCTCGCAGCAGCCCTCGACCATATAGAGGCGGAGGGGCTGCAGAACGTCTTCAGGCGCCACGCGGCGATGGCGGCGGGTGTGTGCGCGGCGATGCAGGCGGCCGGGCTGAAGCTGTTCGCACAGGAGGGCGCGCGTTCGCCAACGGTCACCGCCGTTCGCTCCCCGGAGGGCATCGACAGCGTCGAGCTGGTCGCATGGCTGCGAGAGAACCGCGGCGTGCTCATCTCCGGCGGCCAGGGCGACCTCAAGGGCCGCATCTTCCGCATCGGGCACATGGGCACGGTCCGGCTCGCCGAAGTCGAGCGGACGTTGCGCGCGCTTGCTGATGGCCTGAACGCGCTCGGCCACACCTGCGACGCCGACGAGATGCTTGTCGCCGCCCGCGAGGCGGCGTCGTCAGGGGAGGGCTGAGCATGCCCACGGTCTTTGTCTGTGACGCGATCGCCCCGGAGGGTCTCGATCTGCTTTCGTCGCGTGCCGAGGTCGTCGATGCCACGTCCTGGGATCGCGAGCGGCTTCTCGGCATGATCGGAGAGGCCGAGGGCGTCATCATCCGCAGCGCCACGACGCTGGATGCGGAGATCATTGAGGCCGCGAGCAAACTGCGTGTCATCGCACGGGCGGGGGTGGGCGTTGACAACATCGACCTCGATGCCGCCACCCGGCGCGGGGTCACGGTCGTCAACACGCCCACGGGCAATACCATCGCGGCCGCCGAGCATACGATGGCGATGATGCTGGCGGCGGTTCGACATATCCCGGCCGCCGACAGTGCGCTCAAGTCCGGTCGCTGGGCGAAGCGCGAATCGATCGGGCGTCAGCTTTATCGCAAGACATTGGGCATCATCGGGATCGGGAAGATCGGCCAGGAGGTCGCGCGCCGGGCCCGCGCGTTCGAGATGACGATTGTGGCACATGATCCCTTCGTGCCGGAGGGGCGGATCAGGGAGCTGGGTGCTGAGCCTCTGGCGCTCGATGAGCTGCTCGAACGCTCCGACGTGGTCAGCCTGCACGCGGCGCTCAACGAGGACTCGCGGCACATGCTGGCCGCCCCGCAGTTCGAGGCGATGAAACCGGGAGCGCTGCTGGTGAACTGCGCGCGCGGGGCTCTCGTAGACGAGGATGCGCTACTGGACGCACTAACCAGTGGACACCTGGGCGGTGCGGCGCTTGATGTGTTCGAGGGCGAGCCTGAGCCGAACCCGGACCTCGTTCGCCTTGACAGCGTTGTTGCGACTCCCCACGTGGCGGCCTCCACGCATGAGGCGCAGGCGCTGGTGGCGCGCGAGGCGGTCGAGCAGGTGCTCGATGTGCTGGCGGGCGGCCGACCGCGGTGGCCCGTGAATGTCCCGGCGCTGACCGCCGAGGAGATGGCGGCGGTGGGGCCATACCTGCCACTGGCCGAGGCCCTTGGCGTTCTCCAGGCAGCGCTGCTGTCCGGTGCGCCCGAGCGCGCGGCGGTTCATGTGCATGGCGCCGCCGAGGAGCATCTCCGCGTCGTTGCGGAGCACTTCCTCGTGGGCCTGCTGCGCGTGATCGCGGAGGAGCCGGTGAACCACGTGAACGCGCCGGTGATCGCCGCTGAACGGGGGCTGCAGGTCTCTCGCGGCGCCTCGACCGATCCGCGGGGGTACTCGGAGTTCGTCGAGACGCTCGTGGCCGATGGCCAGACGCAGACCTCGGTCGCGGGGGCATTGCTCGATCGCGATCAGGCGCGCATCGTCGAGATCGCCGGCTTCGGCGTGGACCTCAGGCCGGCCAACACCGTGCTGCTCGTGTGGAACCAGCGGCCCGATCGGCCGGGCTTCGTGGGAACGATCGGGCGGATCCTCGGCGAGGCGTCCATCAACATCCTCGGCATTCAGGTTGGCCACGAAGTGCTCAATGGCTGCGGCCTGATGGCTGTCACGGTCAGCGAGCCGATCAGTGCTGATGTGCGTGACGAGATCCGCCGGCTCGAAAGCGTCGCGCGCCTCGAGGTCGTCGCGTTCGACGCGTAGGTAGAGTCGGCAGTCGGTCCGGCGGCCACCTGCCAACCGCAGATCGTCAGATCAGCCGGTGAGTGCACACAATGCGAATTCTGATTACAAACGATGATGGTATTTACGCCCCGGGGCTGCTTGCTCTTGCCCGATCACTGGCGCCGCTTGGCGAGGTCATGGTGATCGCCCCGGAGCGGCAGCAGTCCGCGGCCGGGCACGGGATCACGCTGCACAAGCCGCTGCGCATGACGCCTGTGACGCTGGATGCGCCCGTTGATGAGGCATTCGCGACCAACGGAACCCCTGCCGACTGCACGATCCTCGCCGCGGCCGATGGGCGGCCGCGGCCCGATCTGGTCGTGGCGGGCATCAACGCCGGGGCGAACCTGGGTGAGGAGGTCCTGTACTCAGGCACGGCATCGGCGGCGATGGAGGGCGCGCTGCAGGGCCTGAGGTCCTTCGCGATCTCGGTGACCGCCTACGAGAACTGCATCTTCGAGGCCGCCGCCGAGTTCGCCGCCAAGCTGGCGGCGAGACTGCACGGGCGGACGCTCCCGCGCGACACGTTCCTGAACGTGAACGTGCCCAATCTGTGCGCGGAGGATCTCGGACTGCCCGTCCTCACCCGCCTCGGCCGGCGCAACTACAGCAACGAACTGGAGCGTCGCGAGGATCCGCGTGGCCGCAGCTACTACTGGTTCTCCGGCCAGCCGCTGGAGAGCGATTGCGAGGAAGGCACCGATATCTGCGCGGTCGAAGCGGGCAATATATCAGTGACCCCGGTGCATTTCGACATGAACTTCCGCGGCGGTCGGGAGGAGCTGCAGGAGCTTATCGACGGCCTGGGGGAGTGACGATGGCAGCCGACGCGCCCGCCTACCTTTCGCTGCATGAGAGCGGGGAGCTTGCCGAGCGAGCTGCCGCAGCACGGGAGTTGCTCCATGAGTGCACGGTATGCCCGCGTGAGTGCCGCGTCGATCGCTTTCGCAAGCCGAACGGCTTCTGCGGCGGCGGCGAACGTGCGCTCGTCTGCTCGGCCGCACCGCATTTCGGCGAGGAGCGACCGCTCGTGGGCAGGGGCGGTTCGGGCACGATCTTCTTCGGCGGCTGCAACCTCGGCTGCGTCTTCTGTCAGAACTATGACATCAGCCACGGGCGTCGTGGTCAGGAGGTGTCTTCGTCCGAGCTTGCGAATTACATGGTAGGGCTGCAGCGCCAGGGCTGCCACAACATCAACTTCGTCACGCCCACGCATTTCGTGCCGCAGATCCTGGCCGCACTCGGTCCGGCGATCGATGACGGTCTGAGCGTGCCGCTTGTATACAACTGCGGCGGCTATGAATCGGTCACGACGCTGCGTCTGCTCGATGGCGTCATCGACATCTACATGCCCGACGCGAAGTACGCCGACGGCGAGGTCGCGAAGAGGCTCTCGGGCGCTGAGGACTATCCGTCCGTGATGCGGGCGGCCCTGACAGAGATGCATCGGCAGGTCGGTGAGCTGCAGATCGGCGAGGACGGCCTCGCGCGTCGTGGTCTGCTGGTTCGCCATCTGGTGCTTCCGAACGATCTGGCCGGCACGGCCGAGATCATGCAGTTCCTCGCGTCGCTGAGCGAGGACACCTACGTCAATGTGATGGCGCAGTACCGGCCCTGCTACCGGGCAGCCGAGTATCCTGAGCTGTCCCGGCGCATTACGCGCGAGGAGTATCGCCGGGCCGTGCAGGCGGCCTACGACGCAGGCCTGCATCGCCTCGACGAGCGCCCGCTGAGCTTTCTGTAGCCGCTCGACGTCCGAGACTCTGTCATCCACGGGGTAGATGAGCATAGAGGAGGAGCGAAGATGGCCGGAATCAGCGACAGAATAAAGTCGATGAACCGACGTGTTTCGCGATGGGCGCAAGAGACCAGCACCGCCATCAACGAGTGGTGGGAGGAGGTCAACGCCATCCAGGAGCGGCGCAACGAGATCCGCGAGATGGCACGCGAGCGGCGCAAGCTGCTGGTCGAACTGGGGACAAAGGTCTACTCGCTGCACCGCAAGGGCAAGGTGCTGAATCGTGATCTGCTGCGTGATTGCGAGCGCATCGACGAGATCGGAGAGACCGTCGAGCGCCTGGAGCGGGAGATCGCAGAGTTGAAGCGCTCGAAGTCCGTCGAGCCGCCGACGGAAGTCGAGGTCGAGGACGAGACGCCGGTTGTCGGCGAGGAGGACATCGAGACGACCGCCGGCGAGGACATCGAACCCGAGGTGGACGAGGAGGGCGCAGAGCCGTGCGCCCCCGCGGAGAGCCCTGCGGACGAGACCACTGATACACGCGCCGAATGTGCGCCCTGCGAAGAGCCCGGCGGATCCGGCGAGGACATCGAGCCGGAGGTCGAGAAGGAGGCGGCGATGCCCGGGGCGCATGCGCAGGACGCGACCGAGGAGCCCGAGGGCGACGTGTCGCACGCCGAAGCCGCGCAGACCCGTGTCGAGAAGCGCGAGCCCACATTCG
>JALGTR010000187.1 GCA_029821265.1 Candidatus Zipacnadia bacterium | reverse complement strand
CGGGGTCTTCACTGCAACTCCTCGATGCGTGGGTGGTGCGCCACGCGAACGTCCAGCAGTCGGGGACTCCGTCCCCGTTCGCATCGACCTCAAAACCCGGATTGACGACGAGGTTCTGTGCACTGGCTGCGGCGCATACCATCAGAATGGCAGCGAGAGCGCCGACGATGGCATGGAGGCGCTGAGCCGCGTGCATGGCGAAACCTCCCGACGCATCAAACGTCCTGCTCGGTGGGCAGCGGCAGAGCAAACACCACGCGCGTCATCTCGCCGCCAGTGATCGTGGTGAGCTTTCCGCCCATGTTGGCGGCGAGTGTGGCGCAGAGGGGCAGCCCCAGCAGCGGCGGCGCCAGCGCGTCCTGCGCCTCCTGCTCGCTCACAGCGATCTCCTGCGGAACGAGCAGATCGGGCGCCACCGGCTCGCCATGATCCGCGATCGTGACCTCCAGCACTTCCTCAGTCTCGTCGAGCTCGGCGGAGACGATCACCGTCTCACCCGGCTTGCTCCGGCGGATGGCGTGCAATATCAGGTGGTAAAGCAGTTGCTTGAGCGTCTTCTCGGGCGCAACGATGGTGGGGAGATCCTCGGCCACCTGTCGCTCGATCTTCACGTCATTCCTGCGCGCCTGCCCGCTCAGAAGACCGTGCATGCGATCGATGATCTCGCGAGGGCTGAGTTCCTCCTCCGGCGATGGCGTGTAGTAACTGCGCGCACGTCCTATGTCAAGGATGTCGGTGACCAGCTTCAGGATACGCTGTCCGCCGATGTGGCATTCGCGCGCGGCGTCGAGCTGATTCTCGGTCAACTCGCCCAGGGTTCCGGTTAGAAGCAGCTCCGAGAAGCCCATGATGACGTTCAGCGGCGTGCGGACCTCATGGCTGATATTCGACATCAGGCGCTCCTGTACGCGCGCAAACTCCGCAATGGCCTCCTCCGGGCCCTCCTGGACGAAGGCGACGACCACCGCCTCCTCGCCGCCGTGGCCTACACATCGGGCCTGGACTCGCATCCGTCGACGGCAGCCGGTGCGGGTCCGTACGGCCCACTCGCCGACCCCTTCGCCGCCCTCGAGCGCCTTCGAGATGACGTCACGCGGAGCATTCCCGCCGCTGTCGCTGAGCACGTTCGCGAGCCTGCTACCGGGCGTCACATTCGCCGGGCCAAGCAGATCAGCGGCCTGTGCATTGGCCTCGACGATCTTGCCACTGGACGGCTCCACCAGTACTGCCGGGACGAATGCGTATCTGAGGCACCCGTCAGGATTCCCGGGATCTGGGACAACCTGGCCGCTCTCGTGAAGCACGAGCATCAGCAGTATGAGCGCCGTGGCGGCGAGGATCGCGATGGGGAACCCAATCAGCGCCGCGGGCCGAAGGCCGAGCGGCCTTGGGGTCAGCGACAACACCAGCACCAGTGCCAGAAGGACCGCCGCCGCAATCAGCAGCGCCCGCCCGGGTTGTGCGCGCTCGGGTCTCCCCACCTTCTGCTTCTCCGTGTGCTGCAATGCTGTTTCCTCCGCAACTGGCCGGCGACCGCTCCAGCGGCCGTAACGACCTCGTCGCTGTCGCGCAAGAGCTGCCAGGCGTCTCTTAGAGATTTCGTCGCGCGCGCCTCACTGCCCTTCAGCGTGCACTCCGGAGGGCTCACCGGCGAAGTGCCGCCCGCAGCAGACGGAACCGGAATCCAACGCCAAGCAGCAGCAACGCGCCGTAATACGACCACCACGGAAGCTCGCCGCGATAGTGCTTGCGGTAGAACCGCACGAAGCTGCGGTGCGACTCGATGATCATCCGCCGCGGCGCCTGGGACGTGGACGCGCCCCCTACATGATCCATCGACGCCTCGGGCGTGAACCAGATCTCCCAGCCGGCCTCGTGGATCCGCATGCACAGATCCACATCGTTGAAGAATATCGGGAAGCCCTCGTCCATCGGCCCGACCTGGTCGATGGTCTCCCCGCGGATCAGCAGCGCCGAGGCCATCGGCTGCTCGACGCGCCGTTCGTCGTCATAGTCCCACCACGTCATGCGATACTTCCCGAACACGCGGCTGCGCGAGAAGAGCCTGCTGAGCCCGAGCGCCTCCCACAGAATCACGTCCGGCGTCGGGAACGTGCGGCAACTCGCCTGCACAGTCCCGTCGGGGAGGATCAGACGCGGCGCCACGGCCCCCGCCTCCCGCCGGCGCCGGAGCACGTCCAGAAGTGCGTCGAGCGAGCCAGGATGGACCACGATGTCGGGGTTCAGCAGCAGGATGTGTCGCCCGGATGCGCGCCGTATCGCCTCATTGTTGCCGGCGGCATAGCCAACATTCTCTGCGTTCTGTACCAGCTTGACCTCGGGATGCGCCGCGGTCACGGCCTCCACGGTGCCGTCCTGCGACGCGTTGTCAACCACGATCACCTCACGCGTGGCCAGATCCGGCGCCTCGCGGATGCTCTCGAGGCACCGCAGCAGGTACTCGCGCGTGTTCCACGAGACGATGCATATCGTCAGGTCCGGGCGGTCATCGCTCACCGCCGCGTCACCGCCCGCTCGTAGGCCTGGAGAGTCAGCTCCGCGGTCTGCCTCCAGTCGAACCTGCGGACGCGCTCGAGACCGCGCCTGCGCAGCCGCTCCCGCAGCGCATCATCGCACAGAGCGGCCTCGATCGCCGACGAGATCTCTTCCAGCGACGTGGGCTTCACGAGCAGTGCGGCATCGCCGGCGACCTCGGGCAGTGCCGAGACGTTCGACGTCACCACCGGTGTCCCGCACGCGAATGCCTCCAGCACCGGGATTCCGAAGCCCTCGTAGAGCGTCGGGAAGAGAAACGCGTCCGCTCCCGCGTAAAGCGCCGGCAGATCCTCGTCGGGAACGTAGCCCAGCAACCGGATGGCATCGCCGGCCTCGGAGATCGCCGCGTCGATCTCCGCTGACAGCCAACCCCGCTTGCCCGCGATCGCCAGTCGATGCGGCAGGTCGGCCCGCTGCCGCGCGCTACAGAATGCCCGCACGATCCGTGCTACGTTCTTGCGCGGCTGCAGCACCCCCACGAACAGGGCGTAGGGAAAGTCGATACCGTGTCGGGCCAGCACCGGCGGCACCGCCTCCGGCTCGGGGGCCGCGAAGCCGGGCGGGAGCGCATTGTAGGTCACTGTGATGCGATCCCGCTCCACCCCGTATGTGCGCTCGATGTCCAGTGCAGTGCACTCCGACACCGCCAGCACCTCCGCCGCGACACTCAGCGTCGAACGCAGCCCCCAGTCAAGCAGCAGTCGGTCCTTGAGCGAGAACGACTCCGGATGCAGGCGGAAGGTGACATCGTGGACCGTCGTCACAAGCACCGGATCACGCAGCCGGGGACCGTTGTACTGCACATGCAGCAGATCGACGCGATCGCGTCGCGCCTCCCTCGGGAGCGTGCTGAGCGTCCAGAGCCGCGGATGCAACGCCTCCAGCACCCGAACGCGCCACCGCTCGCCATCGGGCAGGTCAAGGGCGGCAGGCGGCGCGGTGTCGACGTAAAGCACGAACTCGTGCGAGGAGCCGCGCGTGACCGCCTCGAGGCCGCGGATCAACCCCAGCGTATAGGTGCGGTCGCCGGTCTTCGGATGGCAGGCTGTCCGAGCGTCGATGCCGATGCGCACGATGCCCCCTCCGCTCAGGTCAGGTCCGGGCGGGTCAGGCGCCAGGTTCCGTGGAAGTCCGTGGCGAGTTCCGCAACGCTGAAGTGCGTCTGCGCGTTGGTCACGAACGAGCTCCTGTCCCCAACCACCGGGCCCGCGATTGTCCAGAAGTTGCCCCGGGCCAGCGACCCGATCGCGACCAGCGCCCGCGCCGCAACCTCGGCCGCGTGGCTGTAGTGCTTTCCGAAAAACCGGAAGTTTGCCGCGTGTGCGGCGAGGATCCGCTCCCGCGGCGCGTCGCCCCAGCTTCCCGCCTCGAAGTGCACGATCCGCGCGTCCGGGAGATACCAGCGGTCCCAGCCCGCCTGCGCCAGCCGGTAGCACCAGTCCACGTCCTCGGAGTACATGAAGAACCGCTCGTCCAGCGGCCCGACATCCTCCCAGACCTCCCGTCGCGTGGCGATCGCCGCCCCTGACAGCCAGTCAACCCGTCTCGGACAGGCGTGATCCCACCACGTCATGTCGTAGGCGCCGAAAAGACGCGTCCATGGCAGCAGACGATGCAGCCCGAGCTGCGCCACCAGTGTCAGCCACACCGACGGAAAGGCGTGGCAGGTGTACTGAAGCTCCCCATCCGCGCCGTACAGCGCCGGCCCCACGCAGCCAGCGTCCGGCGTGTCGCGGAGGAATTCCGCGAGCCGTCTGAGGGCCCCGGCCTGGACCTCGGTATCGGGGTTGAGCATCAGCATTGTGTCGGCGGTCGCCTCATACATCGCCAGGTTCGTGCCACCCGCGAAGCCGAGGTTCTCCTCGCTCGCCAGAAGACGGACCTCCGGGAAGCGATCAGTCACGAGTTCCGGGGTGCCATCAGTCGAGGCGTTGTCGGTCACGATGACCTCGAGCCGGAGGCCTTCGGCATGCTCCTGCAGGCTGCGCAGACAGCGGGCCAGCAGGTCGCGGCAGTTGTACGACACGATACAGATCGAAAGGTCCATGGATCGCCTCAGCCGCCCCGCGACAGCTGCTCGAGGATCGCATCACATATCTCACGGACGGCCCCATGTCCGCCCGGACGCTCGGTGACCCAGTCGGCGGCCTCGCGCACGCTGGGCATCGCGTCCGCAACCGCGACGCCGAGGCCGACCATGTGTATCGGCTCGATATCCGACACGTCATCGCCCACATAGACGGCCGCTTCGGCGGCGATGCCGGTGGCCTCGAGCACCTCCTGCACGGCCTCGCGCTTGTCCATCCGCCCGAGGACGACATGGCTGATGCGCAGCACATTGCAGCGCGCCCCGCTGATCGCAGACTGATCGCCGCTAATTACAGCCGTGGGGAAGCCCATTTCGGCCAGTCGCACCATCCCGAGGCCGTCCTTGACGTCGAAGCGCTTCATCGCCTGCCCGGAGGCGTCGAAGTACATCCCTCCGTCAGTCAGCACGCCGTCTATGTCCAGCATCAATATGCCCACCGGGTCGGGCAGTGGAATCGTGCTCTTCACGGCAGCTCTCCCTCATCGGTCAGATCAAAGACGAAAAGCAGCGGAACGCCGTGCACGGTCACCGGCGTCTTCGGATCGTGTGTTCGCAGCAGGCGACGCGAGACCTCGCTGAACTCCGTGGGCTTGTTTTGGAACACCGCATAGTCGGCCTCCGCAGGGATTGTCGGGCCGGCGATCGTACGGATATCACGTCGCAGGTAGCCCAGCGTACGATAGATGCCCATCGTGGCCTCGACTCCCGCTGGCTCGATCCACACAAGGGCCCCCTGCGGCGCGTTCACGCTGAGCCACGACGCGGCCGCGAGGTAGGTCTCACCCCAGTAGGTCGGCTCCATGCCGCGTTCGACCGCCCCGGGCAGCCCGCCGATCGCGGCGTTGTAGTAGCTGAGCTGCCACGGGTGGTAGTCTACCACGCAACGCAGCGGGAGCGCCAGTGCCACGATGACCACCAACGCCGTCGCGATCCGTGGAAGATTGCCCATGTCCTTCCGGGCCTCGTCCAACCGACCGCCAACCGCGCGGGCCACCCACGCGATCCCGATCCCTGCGAAGATCGCGATCAGCGGAAAGATCGGCTGGAACAGGCGCACGCCGTTGTACTTCGGCGTGCCCGGCAGGGAGTTCAACGCGAGATTCACCGCCAGCGCGATCGCCAGCAGCGCACCCGCCGCGCGACGCCGGTACCCAGGGTCATCCCAGCGTTCTCGCCACCCCTGCGCCTCTGTTCCGACACGCTGTCGGATCACGCGAACTGCTCCGGCGGCCGCGGCAACCAGCGTCACCAGCGGCGTGGTGATCGCCGTCATCACGATCGGGTAGTGCCATGGCGCCGGCGCCATGCGCCGGCCGAAATAGGTGACGTGGATCTGCCAGTGGCGGGCGTGAAAGGCCATGTACTCGCCGAGCCGCGCGATGGTGTCATGCCACAACCACGGCCACGTGAGCCACAAGCCCAGCGGCCCGAGCGTCGCGCCGCAAACGACCGCTCGCACGATCGCGTCCCGCGCGTAAAGCGCCAGCCACGGCAGCACAATCAGAGGGACGAAGAACGCATTGACCTTTATGCTCAGCGCCACGCCCCAGACGAGAGCTCCGGCCGCCGGCCAGGTCCAGCCGTGCTCTCGCGCGGCGAGATAGAACATGTGCAGCGCGATGAATGTCGCGGCCATCACCGGCGCGTCGAGCGCGAACAGGTGGCTGTGTGCAAATGTCCTCGGCAGTGTGACCAGCGCGCCGACGGCCGCCAGCGCTGCCAGCCGCCCCCAGAGTGCGGCGGTGAATAGGTACATCGACGCGCAGAGGACGCCAACCAGCAGGTGTGTCCCGAACCGCATTGCGGCCAGTGTCGGCAGCAGCCCGGCGACGAGCGGCGTGGTGATCGCGCCCCAGAGCTTCAAGAACCCCGGCTGCTGCTCATTACGTGCATCCCAGAACCGCCGAACGCCGGTGTCGCTGATGGATTCAAGCGGGTCGATGCTGAGCAGGCGAAGCCATGCTGCAGCCTCCTGCGCGCGGGAGATGTACACCGGTTCATCGTAGCCCAGACCGTAGCTGTGGGCCGTCGTCGCGAGCACGATTGTCACGATCGCGAAGATCGCGAAGGCTTCGAGACCGCGCTGAAGCCGCGGCGTCATCGTCGCCGCCCCCTCGTCGCGACGAAGAGACCGCTGAGGATCGCCAGTGCCACAAGACTCGCGAACATCCCCGCCATGAAGCTCGCGGGGAGATAGACGAAGCGTACCCGGCCGGCGCCATCCTCCAGTCGCACGGAGCGCAACACCAGATTCGCGCGCTCGACGGGAACCTCGACCCCGTCAGCGAATGCATGCCAGCCGGGATACGCCGCATCCGTGAGCACAAGCTCCGATCCCGGTGGCATCCGTCCGCACAGTTCGACGCTGTTCCGCCCGTAGTACGCCACCTCGATCCGCGCATCCCCACCTGACACCTCTGCGTCATCGCCAACTACGTGCACTGCCCTCGGATCGCCCTCGCTGGTCACTGCGGTGAATACCGCATCCTCGGACGGGTGGCCGATGACCTCGCGCGCAAGAAACGCACGTGGCGCCGCCTCCTCGTTCTCGTAAAGCCGCGTCTCCCATACGCCGCGCATCGCCCAGCCGGGCTCCTCGAGCGCCATCGGCGTCAGCAGCCAGCGCACGGCCAGCCGGTCGAGGGCCGGGTGTGCCGGATCGATCTGCTCGAAGCCGAGGCGCTCGCTCTTCATCGCCTCGAGCAGGCGATAGTATGGCGCCCAGATCAGCGACTCCGATCCCTGCGCGGATTGCAGCCCGAGGATCATGTGCGTGTTCGGCGCGACGCGATTGAGGAAGTCGGGCCCCACGCTCACGATTCGCCCGTGCTGATCGCGCCGGCAGACCTCCTCGGCGACCTCCGCTCGGATGGCGAGGTACTCCTTTGGCCCCTCAGGCGTGAACTTCTGCATGAAGAAGCCCATATCCACTGCAACGAGAACCGCCAGCGCCCACCACGCCCACTCAGAGCGCGCACTGATGCCCCATCCGATCAGTCCACACCCCGCCAGCAGAAGCGCCACGAAACGGGCGATCTGTCGCAGCGTGTATCCTCCGAGGTCCGCCGTCACTCCCGCCGCCTCCAGGCTGGCCTGCACGCTCCCGCTGAATACCCACGCGCTGAGACCGCCCGCCAGGCCGACCAGCAGCACGGCCAGGCCCACTGCGGTCACGACGCGCAGCGTCCGCTCCCGGTCCTCGGCCGCGAGCAACGACTCTGCGCCAAG
>JALGTR010000186.1 GCA_029821265.1 Candidatus Zipacnadia bacterium | reverse complement strand
GCTCGATGGAGCGCGTCTACGATGTCTGGTGTGGCCTCGTTCGCGCCGGCTGGTCGATGGCGGCGGCGACCTATCCCTACGCGGCCCGTCTGAGTCTCGTGCCCGGGAAACCCGCCGAGATCACCTCGCGCGTGCGTGAGATCCATGAGCTGCTCGCCGTCCGGGTGCCCGTCGCTGAGGGCAGGGCCCGCCTCGCCGCCGCCAGTATCCTCGCTCACAGCGACCTGCATCCTCCTCCCGACCGCTCCGGCGCGCGTCTGCTCGAGCACACGTCGCGATATAGTCCGCTGGCCGACCGCCTCGTGGCGATCCACCAACGCCTGCCCGAGCCGCCATATGAGGCGGTCTCTGATTGCCGCCCGGCCATCGCAGCCCTGCTCGCGCGCCTGCCGGGATCGACATCGCTGGCGTTTGAGGCCTTCGACACGACGCTCGCAGCTCTGCGCCGCGCCGCCGACCGGCGCATACCGGACGGTGGCGATCTCGATCCGCTGACGCCGGGGGCTCTGCTGCTGTGCGATCGCTGCTGGCACGGTCGGGGCACGAACCACCTCTTCGCCTTCGAGGCCTGCGCGGCGGGCCGCAACGAGGCGTTCGATCCCGTGACGATCTTCCGCTTCACGTCCACGGGCGGCCCTGCGTGGGGATGAAGCCCTACTGTGTGGCAGGCTGACAGGGGCGCGATGGTGAACTCCGATGTTGTGTCACGATCGGCAGAGAGCGAGGAGCAACACCATGCGACGACTGACGTGGGCGCTGCCGTTGCTGGCGAGTGTGGTCGCCAGCACATGCTCCGCGGAGGAGCCCAACGCCACGAACCTGCGCGGTTTCTACCGCGACGGTCAGGTCTTCTTGCAGTGGAATGAGCCGGATGGGCTGGACGGCGTGCGCTTTCGCGTGCTCTCAGCCGATCGGCCGATCACCGAGGCGAACGCCGGGTCGGCGATGATCCTCGGCGACTGGATGCTCCCCGGCTCTTCGACCGACTGGTGGCTCAATCCCGAGACATACGGTCGGCCACTGAGCGAGTACAATGATCCGCCGGAGGTCATCATCGATGGGTGGCTGCTCGAGCCGGGTGGGCGGCGCATCGAGCCGGGGAACGGACTGTTCGTCCACACCGTCACCGACGAGACCGCCGGCGAGCGATACTACGCGGTCGTGAGCTGGCCCGAGGGCTCAGAGGGAGAGATCGAGGCCATCGTCGCGGGCGTCAACTCGCTCTCGGAGCCGATCGCGGGCAGGGTCGCACCCGTGCGGCCGATCTGGCAGGGCGACCCCGCCCGGATGCCCGCTGAGGGCGCGGGCGCCGACATGCCGCTCGACCTCGTACTGCACGCCAAGCGCGGGCGCGGGGGGATGGACTGGCTGGTCTTCGGTGACAGAAGCCTCGGCTGGCGCGAGAGCCTTCCATTCAAGTTCGGGGCAGAGGTCATCGACGGTGCGGTGCGCGTGGCGCCGACCGACCGGCACTGGATCGACCGGATCCTGATTGAGGGCAATGATGCCTGTCAGCGCCTGACACCGGCGATTCACACCTTCTGGTCGGGATACAACACCATGATCTTCGACCCCGAGCGCATGGATCAGGGCACCTGCGTGATGTTCGCCGAGCGCCGCGTCCTGTGGATCGTGGACTGGGTGCAGCGGTACTTCGGCACTGACCCGGCCCGCAGCTATGCGCGGGGCAGCTCAATGGGCGGCTGTGGCGGCTTCAGCATCGCCCTCCGGCACCCGGAGGTATTCGCGGCGATCGCGTCGGCCGTGGGCATCACCACCTACGCTGCCGGGGAGGGTGGCGACAGCACCCGGCGCGTAACGGCGTACATGGGTGACATGGATACCCCCACAGACATGGGCATGACGGTTGGCGAGTGGCTTGATTCGACGCGCTTCGTGATGGAGCATGATGGCCCGCTGCCGTTCGTGATCATGGCGAACGGCCGCAACGACACATCCATCCCGTGGTGGACCACGCCACCGTTCTACGACGCGATGCAGCAGCGTCGCCAGGGCCTGATTGCAGCGTGGAACACCGGCGGCCACGGCGATGTCGAGGCGATGCTGCCCGATGACATCCGCGAGCGCATGACGTTCGACTGGATGCACCGTTTCGCCACGAACAGAAGCTACCCGGTGATCACCGATCTCTCCACCAACGATGATCCCGGCGACGGCCCCGCCGATGACGGCGATCCCGAGGGGTACATCAATCGCGGCATCGAATGGGACGAGCCGATCGACGAGCCTGACCGCTACGAGGTGATTCTCACCTGGCATCTCGACGCAACTGAGCTGCCGTGCCGCATGAACGTGACGCCCCGGCGAATCCAGAACTTCACGATTCGGCCCGGCGAGCGCATCCGCGGTGGCCTGACCTGCATGGACTGCGGAAAGGAGATCCACTCGACGATCATGACGGCCGACGAGAACGGTCTCGTGACATATCGGGGCTTCCGCATCCTGGTGCCGGAGGGCTCGAAGATGACGCTCACCCGCGCCGGCGCGGTAGACCGCGGCGACATCGAGGCCGAGTGGTAGCCTCGCCCGGGGCTTTGGTCGAGAGCCCTCGGGCTGAACGCCAGGCCGCCGCGCCGGACCTTGTGCGCTATGCCTTCACCATCTCCGGAGTGACAGGTTGGCCGCTCTCCGCTGAGCGGTTCGCCGCCAGCGTGACGTCGCAGGTGCGCAGGCCATCCTCATATGAGCAGGGAATGATCGACTGGTCGCCCTCGCGGATGGCACGCACGAAAGTCTCGTCGATATTCGGCGTCTCCTCCGGCTCACCCGCCAGCTGTGGCGCATCGACGCCCTGCACCGTGATCTCGCGCGGTGACCAGCCGATGATCTGATCGCGCAGGAGGTAGTTGATGTCGCTCTTGCCGCCGCCCTGCGTCATCATCGGACTGGTCGTCAACGTGGCGATGGTTCCGCTCGCGAAGGTCATGAGCACACCCTGGCTGTCAGGGATGGTGATATCCTCGATATCATCCATCGTGAGCCTGTCATACCTGGCGTAGACCTCCACGATCTCGTCGCCCGTGCAGTAGCGCATGAGGTCGAGCTGGTGGGTGGTCTGCTCATGAAGCTGGCCACCGGACTGCTCCATCCTCCGCCACCATGGGGCGCCCGGAAGTCCGCCCCAGCGGTGCGAGGAGATCATCGCCACCTGCCTGTCCGCCAGATAGTTGCGAAGCCGCTTCGACGTGTCCAGGAGGCGAAGCTGGTAGCCGACTGAGGACAGAACGCCTGCCTCCTCGATGGCCTCGAGGATCTCGAAGCCTTTGTCCATGTCCAGCACGACGGGCTTCTCCACGAACAGGTGCAGACCGGCCTCTGCGGCGAGGATCTCCGCATCGGTGTGAGCGAAGGGCGGGATGGAGACGTAGAGCGCGTCCATCTCCACGCCGTCGATCATCTCTCGGTGATCGGTGTATGCGTCCGCGCCATACTCGGAGGCGGCTGCGGATGCCGCGCCCTCGTTGATATCGCAGATCGCCACGATCTCCGCACCCTCGACCGCGCTGAGGCGCTCCATGTGGCCTCGCGCGTTACCACCTGCGCCGACAAAACCGAACCTGATCTCGTCCATCGTCTGTCCACTCCCTGTCCTCGCGGCCGGAGTGAGGCCGCGGCCTTGTACTTGAGCGGTGGATGCCGGGCAGCCGCTCTGTCCGCTCCGTCCCTCGGAGCTGTGCCCGTAGTATGCCTCGTGGGGGCACGAATTCCCTTCAGGTATCCCGATCGCCACGTACGGGACCTGCCCGACGTGGGTCCTCGAGAGGCGAAGGCGCTTGTAACTTCAGAGAGCTGGCTGAGGAAATTACAATGGGAGGAAGGGGAAGCCTGACGGATGGCGAAGCAGACCGGTACGCCCGTCGAGAGGTGGAGGCTACACCAGCTATGTCGGACCACGACCGAAGACTGCGCCGGTTGGAGTTCCGCCCAGTCAAGTACGATGTGGGCGAACTCGTGGATCTGCTGGAGTACGCTCAGTGCAACATGATTGTCATGAGCGCGACCATCGGCACAGGCCACGCGCTCTTCCCGTCCGAGATCATGCCACACCATCCGGAGATGGATCCGGAGTACGTCCCGCGCCTCATCGAGGCCTGCCACGAGCGGGATATCGCTGTGACCAGCTGGGCGGTCTTCAACATCCAGGATGTGCGCGATCCGGCTGATTACGCGCCGGCGCAGCGCTGGCCGGAGTACCAGATGAGGTTCCTGCCCGCATTCGACGGCACACTGCATCCCGGGACCGTGGGCATGTGCCTGCTCGGCTCACCGTACTGGCAGATCCTTGCCGAGTTTCAACGCGAGGTGCTGCAGCTGGGGGTCGATGGCCTGTGGTTCGACGGCTTCTCGCTGCGGGGTATGCCCGGCGAGTTCCGGCCTGGCTGCATATGCGACTACTGCCGCGAGGCGTTCGGCGAGGCGACCGGCCTCGACCTGCCAGAGCGTGAGGACTGGGAGGACGAACGCTTCCTTGAATGGCTTGAGTGGCGAGCGGACCGGCTTGTTGCCAACCTCGAGCGCATCGTGGCGCACGTTCGGGAGTTCAGGCCAGATGTGCCGATCACGGTCAACCCGGCGAACCATCCGTGGGATGGGCCGGCCTGGAAGCAGGAGTGGGAGTGGGGGGCGCCGCTGCGGCAGTTCCCCGGAGTCTACGCCTCTCACCACTCTGGCACCTACGACTTCAACGGGCCCAATCTGCTGACCGTCAACGCAAAACTGGCGAAGGCGCACTCCGGCGGTCGGGCGGATGTATGGACGCCGCTGTGGACCGGCCGGGAGCTGCGCTTCGGAGAGCCGCGCGAGCGGATGGTCAGTTATCACGGGCTGGGCGCGATCACCGAGGGCGTGTGGCCGTGGTGGGGCATGGCGCACGGCAGCGACCTGTCGCTGGCGGAGGAGCACGAGCGATATCGCTGGCGCCCGTTGAAGCAGGCGAACGAGAAGCTGAAGCTGCGAGAGCGTTACTTCGGCGGCGATGAGCTACGCTTCGCCGGCGTGGTTGTGAGCGAGCACACGCGCGACTTCTACGACCGCAAGCGCGATGGTTCGCGCGACTACAACTGCTACGCCGCGAGTCTTTTCGGCACTCACTCGATGCTCGCCGAGCGGCAGATACTGCACCGGATACTCTACGAGGATCATGTCGAGGAGGGCGCGCTGGACGAGCTTCAGGCTGTGATATTGCCCAACGTCGGCCACCTCTCGGACGCAGCCTGCGAACGCCTCCGGCAGTTCGTGGACGAGGGCGGCCTGCTGGTGGGCAGCTTCGAGAGCACGCTCTTTAAACCGCACGGCGAGCGGCGCGATGATTTCGCGCTCAGCGACGTCTTTGGGGTGAGCTGGCGCGGATCGGTCGGCAAGAACAGTGGCGATCCGCGTAGAGGCCTGCTGATGGCGGACACGACGCTGACCGCGGGGATCTCGAACATCTCGATCGGGGCGGCACACTGCATCATCGAGGCCCAGGAGGGCGCTGAGGTGCTGGCCGTCTCGGCCGGTTACGGGGGCCACGCCGCCGATGTACCCGCAGTGGTGCTCAACCGTTTCGGCGAAGGGGAGGCGGTGTACTTCGCCGAGGATGTGGGGACGGCATACTGGAATCGACCGTATCTGTGGACGCGCGATCTGTTCACCGGGCTCGTGCTGCGCCGCACGCCGCCGATCGAGCTGGAGGCGCCCTCAGTGCTCTACGTGAACGCGTTTGCCGCCGGCGATCACCTCCGCGTTCATCTCCTCAACATGCCGTTCGCGACCAATCGGATGATGAACCGCAACGCCATGCCGACGATTGAGGATACTCTCCCGCTCTTCGGCGTGGAGATCACTGTGCACCTCAAGGGCTACCGGTACGGCCGGACGGTTGTCGGCGGGCGAGATCTGGAGGTTAGCCCGGAGAAGGATGGCGGGCTGAAGCTGACGGTTCCGCGCGTGGACGACCACGAGATCGTCATCATATCATAACCGATCATCCATCGACGCATGACGGACCATACCCATACACATATCGCGATCAGTTGAGGGCCGGCAATCGCCGGCCCTCAACGCATCAGGCCGTCGCGCGCGGCGGACCAACGTCGCGACCGGCGGATCAGTCAGGCTCAGAGCCGAGGATGGCCTCGATGGCGGCGGCAACCTGGCGAGCGAGGACCCCCGATCCGGCGGGGGTGAAGTGCACGTTGTTCGGGCGCTGGATCTTGTCCAGCTGCGGAAGCGCGAACTCGTAGAGGTTGTCGATGGTCACGGAGTGCTCGTGCATGATGGCCTCGGCGATCTCGTTGTCAAGGATGACATCCTCGGACCGACGCGTGGGGCCCTCGACCGGGTGGGGAACGGGAGTGGTGGAGGCCCAGATGAGTTCCGCGCCGGTCTGCTTGAGCCGGGTGACGATCTCCTCGAGATTGCGCTCATATTCGTCCGGAGGCACCTGATGGGTGCCATCCTCCATGATCTTGAGGTCATGCAGTCCGAAGTTGAAGTGGATGACGTCCCAGTTGCCCTCGCCGAGCCACTCGTCGAGCTTCTCGACGCCGCGACTGGTCGGGCCGCAGTTCTCACGGGCGCGATGCACGTTTGCTCTGGATGCCAGGCGCTCCCGGACGGGGATCGTGTAGCCGATCGAGATGGAGTCGCCGATGAGCAGCACACGAGGGAGGTCAGGGTCGTCCTCGACGGGCTGAAACTCGGGTGCAACCTCCTGCCGGCCGCCTGCTGCCAGATGTGCGGTGATAAGCGTCAGGATCGATGTCATGGGGTCTCTCCTCCCGCGCGGTGTTCGGCATGAGCCTCAATGGGCAGCCGCCCGTGCTGGCAGACCATTCGGTTGATGGTCATGCAGCCGTGTGCCCAGCGATCTGGCGGCATATCCTCGGTGATGCCGATCACGAACCCGTGTCCCGGCGCCGCCTCCTGCAGCAGGTCGATCGTGACCTCGCGCATCTGTTCGTCCCCAGCTCCAGATGCCGATATGTCTGTCGCCCAGGCGCGAGAGGTCTGGCCGGTGCGTGGCGAGAGTTCAGGCATCTCAGGCGTGTTTTCTTTTCGCCGGACGGTCGGTATCGGTGGCAGAGTTTCCACGCGGCATGCGGACAAGCCTCCCCGAAGCTTCGGCGCGCGGATCTCGGCAATAGGGAAGGCCTTGGGAGCGGGCCCGGAGAAGAGTCGCTTGCAATATTGACCAAACCACTGAGGATAGGACCCGAGGAGGCATGATCATGCGGATGAGGATGACAGGGGTTGCGGTGGTACTGGTGGTCTGCGCGACGGCTGCGTTCGCCCAGGACTCGCTCGGGAAACGCGTGACGCCACAGTGGCTGGAGAGCAATCTTCAGATGGATGACATGCGAATCATCGATACGCGTCCGGTGCTGCACGATTACTGGGCGGGACACATCCCGGGCGCGGTGTGGCTCAGTCAGGAGGCCCTGCGTCTGCCGAACCATGGGACGCCGGCAATGCTCACGCGACCGCGCATCCTGGCACAGATGCTCGGCGAGATCGGTATCAGGCGCGAGACGCTGGTGATCGTCGCGGGACAGGCCGACGACGATGAGGCGACCTACGTGCTGTGGGCGCTGGAGGCGATCGGCCATGAGCGATTTGCGATGCTCTCGGGCGGGATGAAGCGATGGATTGACGAAGGGCGGGTGCTGACGCAGGAGTATCCTGAGATCGAGCCGGTGCACTACCCGGCGCGGGAGCGTTTCGTGCCCTCGGTGTACGCGACGCTGACGGAGGTGATCGCGGCTGTGCGGGATGATGAGATCGTCCTGCTCGACTGCCGGCTGCCGCTGGCGTACGTGGGCGAGAAGAGCTGGTGGGCGAGGCCCGGACACATACCGACGGCGATCAACGTGCCCTACGCGGCGCTGAGGACCGAGACCGGAACGTGGCGCTCGCCCGA
>JALGTR010000185.1 GCA_029821265.1 Candidatus Zipacnadia bacterium | reverse complement strand
GTGCTCATGAAGAGCCGGAGGTGTCAGGATGCGGATCCTCGTGGTGTACTACTCCCGTACAGGCATCACCGCACGGGCGTGTAGGGCGATCGCGGACGCGCTTGAGGCGCGCGAGACCCCATCAGGGCAGGAGATTGAGGTGCAGATCGAGGAGCTCGTGGACAAGAAGAACCGCGATGGCGCCCTCGGCTGGCTGCGCGGAGGCAAGGACGCGGCAACGAAGGCCGAGACCGAGATAGAGCCCACGAAGACGCGCCCGGAGGACTTCGATCTGGTGGTCCTCGGCACGCCCGTATGGGCGGGCACCTGTGCCCCGGCGGTGCGCACCTACTGCACGCGTGAGGCGCAGAATCTGCCGATGGTCGCGTTTGTGGCGACGATGGGCGGGCGCGGCGACGCGGGCGCATTCCGCGACATGCAGCAGCTCACCGGCCGCCAGCCTGTCGCGACGCTCTCACTCATCGACAAGGCCGTCAGAGCCGAGCGGCAGGATGACTACCTCGCGAAGGTCGATCACTTCGCAGATGAGCTGCTCACGGCCCTGAGCGCCGACTGAGGGCGCCCATCACTCCCACGTTGCGGAGGCGCTCCGCCGCACCGTCAGGCGGTCCCCGGCGCCGTGGTCGTAGATCCGGAAGGTCACGCGGCCGTCGCCATCGGTGTCAGTGAAGTCCGCCGGATCGAATGGCCGGTCGGCGAAGACCTTCTCGCCCTCGATGTGATCGACGCGGTAGCGTGCGCTGAGATCCTCGCTCGTGATGACCGCGCCATCGTAGTGGCCGGGCGGGAAGCCGCGCGCAACTTCGATCGACGGTGGCAGTTCAGAGACCAGGTGGCTGCCGTCGTCCGCGAAACCTTCGATCTTCGAGCGGAAACGGATCGAGTTGAGGTCGAGGCGTATCGTGTCCGAATCGACGATCTCCGCCACGTGGTACGCCGTGCAGTGCTGGCCGCCCTGCAGGTAGGCCAGCGCGCCCGCGACATCAGCGGCGACCGGACGGTCAAGCGTCAGCACGTTCTCGCGCAGCTCCGCCGCAGTGACGTTGGCCTCGAAGCGCGGCTCATCAAGCGTCAGCGCGCGGTCACCCTTCGCCAGGCGCGTGCCGTCGTAGAGGTGCGCGGCCCGCGGCCGCCCGTCAACCTCCGACCAGTAGCCGAAGCTCCCCGAGAACTCGATCTGCCCCACGCGCAGGTCGGCGTCCGGGTCGAGGGAGTAGATGAACGTGTCGGTGCGTCCGCCCGAGAGCGTGACGCGCACAGCAATCGGCGGGTAGAGACCCTCCGCCTCACCCTCGACCGGCAGCCGCTCGATGCGCTGGATGAATGCCCCCTCACCCTCGCGGTAGGGCTGCCAGATGCTCACGAACTCACTGACGCCGTCCGCGGCCTCATCCTCGGCGAAGAGGTAACGAATCGGCGGGATGTCTGGCTTCGCGCACTCGGCCGTGATGTATCGACGCCCGGCCTCACCGAGCACGTCAACGCGCAGGCGCACATCGCTCTCCTGGTGCCGCCAGTCGGCGGCGACGGGGCCGTCATCGCGTGCCGCCTGCGGGTTGATGATGTTGCTCGCCATGCCGCGGCCCATGCGCTCGAGCTGGATCGCGTCCTCGCCGGTCTCGGCGAAATGCAGGGAGCTGCGGAAGTCATCGTAGGCCGGGCCATGGAAGCACCACGTTCGCGTCGTCCCACCAGCCATGCGGAGGATGTCCAGCACATACACGTTCCCGCCGGGCGCATCGACCAGCGCAATCGCGCGGCGATAGAAGTCGGCCTCGAAGCCACCGGGATCCGAGGACACGTCCGCAAAGGAGACGCCATCGCCGCGCGAGAAACCCTCGAGCCTGCCGTGGGCAATCGCGCCGGTGTACTGCGGCTTGTAGTCGATCATGCCGGTGATGTGATGCGCCACGGAGCTTGTGTTGCCCATCGGGTGCGCCCAGCACGGGTAGCCAAGTTCCGGCGTGAGGTCCAGGCCGTGAGCGAACAGCTCAACGTTGAGATTGTCCTCATGATGATGGCCGCGGCCGTAGCCGTAGCGGAGCGCGAGACCGGCGCGCTCCTCAAGCTCCGCTGCATGGGGGCGCGACTCGAGGAAGACGAAGCCCACGCCATCCATCACCCGGCTCTCCAGCGGCGGGGCTGGCCCCACGCGCTCTGCGTGCTCGACGACCCGGTCCCACACGTTCGGCTCAAACAGCTCGATGCTCGGCGAGCCGGCCCTGTGCAGCGCTCGGGCGATGGTGTCGGTCGGCCAGCGCCGGTAGGCGCGCATGTACGGGGTCTTGAGGTTCGCGACGATGCCCCGCGGGTACCGGGCGCCGGGCGGGGCGCCGCTGTCGCCGTAGCTGGGCCCGAACTGCCCTGCCACGATCATGTTCGGCCAGGCGTCGAATTCCGCGCGCAGCTTCGGGTACATCCCTGCATCGTAGAGGTCGCATCGCGCGCCCCATTGGTCCGATCTTACCCGCGCGAGAACCTCGGCCATGTCCGACTTGCTGGGGAGATAGCCGTAGGCGTAGCCCAGGGCGGAAATCCAGACGGGCCCCTCGCGGGTCATCGTGTTGATCAGCGTCTCGTCATCGAAGCCGCCCTTGTTCAGGCCGGAGGAGTAGGCGTGCGTGAAAAGCTCCTCTATCCAGCGGTCGGTCACCGGCCCCATGTTCGCGCAGACGGCCATCTCAGCGAGGTCGCGCTCGCGAGCGCCCATATTCCCGCCGGAAAGCTCCCGGCGCAGCCAGTCGTAGCCGAAGACCTGCACCATGTAGGTGTCGATCAGCGCGCGCACATCGTCCGGTTCCTCGATCGCGGGGTCCTTCTCGCGCAGGAACCGCGCGAGCTTCTCGTCGCGGCCCATGTAGTCCCAGATCGCATCGTAGGCTTTGCACGCCGGAACAAGGATCTCGCCGCGCTCCCAGTTCCCATCGACCAGCAGGCGGCCGCGGCGCAGGTAACCCTCCTTGACCTGCTGCCACATCATATCCATACCCGGGTAAACGTAGGCGATCCTGGCCAGCAGTACGCCGGCGCGATGGGCTGCATCCTCGTCGCCGCGCAGAAGATACCGCAGAGACAGCTCTCGCAGCTCGCTGCCCACCCTCCGCCACAGCTGATGGTGGTTGTAGTAGGCGATCCAGCCGGCGTGATCGTCGCGCTCGGTGCCGGTTAGGGGGAAGCCCCAGCCGTCGTCGGGGTACTCGCCCGACGTCATGTCGCCGGCGGCCCAGTCGTTGGTGGGGAACTCGCGACCGCAGTCGGGGCAGGTGAGCTTCCAGGGCTTCGCGGTGGTGGCCTTCCACGGGTAGAAGCCGGAGTGTCGGAAGATGTCCTCGCCACAGTGCGGGCACGGCCAGTTGCTGTAACACTGCCGCGGGACATTCCACGATGGCAGCGACTGGAAGATCTCCTCGTCGGTCATGCCATCGTAGCGCGTCTCACTATCGAGGAAGTCGTCGATCTCGGGATTCTGCTCGATGTTCCGGCGCGCGGTCTCAAGCATCTCCTCCGTGTACCACGAGCGCCCGCGCTTGCGCTGATCGGGCTGCATTCCGGGGATCTCCTGCACCTGCAGCTCGATGTCCTCACGATAGGTGCGGATCTTGAGCGGCACGCGCATCTCGTCACCGCCGGCCGGCTGCAGCACGATCTCACCGCCGTCGATACCGCGATCGGAGCGGAAGTACAGCCGCGTGTATCCGTTGCCCTGCCCGGGGCGCGTGCGGTCGATCAGCTCCACACCCTCGGGGGCCGAGACCTCGATCGCGGTCGCCGGGTCGTGCCTCAGCTCCACCCAGAAGATCTGTTCCATCACCGGCACGGGAGCCGGTCCGATCGATGGCTCATCTGTCCGCACGTAGGGATTCGGCTCGCCCTGTGCCATCGTGACGGTCACCGCTGTCAGCGCAACGAGGATCAGAAGAGTGTGGTGCATCGGATTGCCCCCAGTCGGGTGTTGCGGACGGTCCAGCAGGTGTGTTGACGGCTCCGCTGCCCGCCACGTTCGGGGCAGGCAGACGCCCTACCTGCTGAACGTGCACACGAGCATAAGCGACGACATCAGTGCCGACCCCACCTCGACCGCAATTCGCCGATCAGTCGATGAACGTCTCGATCCCGTGCAGCACGATTGCAATCCCGCCCAGACGGTCCGGGTTGGGCCGAGGACGCGGGCGGTCAGACGGTGCGTGTCCTCCCAGAGGAGATCCAGAAACCGCTCCAGCACTATCGCGGTGCCGACCCACGCTGCCGCCAGCGCGAGCACGAATGTGATCGGCAGCATCAGGATGCTGAGGACCGCCATGACCAGCGGATGGCCGACACCGATGATCGCCACGCGGATCCAGAGACGCCCCGTCTCAGTCGCCGCCGGCACGACACCGCACAGTGCCAGCCAGGTCACCACAAGCGCGCTGGGCAGATGCCAGACCAGGTTCACCGGTCCTGGACAGGGATACGAGAACAGCGGCCAGAGCAGCAGCAGCCCCATGCCGTCTCAGCGAGTCTTCCGTTCCATCTACATCTCGTGGGCGATCTGCTCGAGCATCGCTGCAGTTGCGAGCTGGGCGTTGACCTCCGCGAACTTCAGCACATCCTGCACGGTCTCCAGCTTCTCGGAAGCCTGCTTGAGCGCGTTCTTCGCGTGTTCGACGTGGAAGTCATACTGTTTCTTCATCGTCTGCTCCCCTCCAGGTGATCTGGCGTTGTCAGCGGATGGCCGACACCGATGATCGCCACGCGGCTCCAGAAACGCCCGGTCTCAGTCGCCGCCGCCACGACACCGCCCCAGATCGCTCTCGGCATGGCCGCTGCTCCACCTCAGTCGCGGTCATTGCTATGTCACCGGCTCCGTGCTCCTCTCGGAGCTCTGCTTCACGGCCGATCACGCGACATTGTGCGCCCGTTCGTCGTTGTCACACTACTCGACCGCCCCCCTGTCTCGTGCTTGGGCTGGGTTCACTGCGGGGGGTGACACCGCTTGCACGGCCGATAGCCCCGCCGCTTCGCCTCCGCGAGGGAAATGAGTGTCTTCGACTTGCGCAGCGACGAGCAGCTGCCGCGGTGATAGCAGTCACCGGTGTTCGTGATGTAGACGCCCACGTCCCCCGTGGCTGGCGGCGGTTTCCTCTCACGCTCTGGCTCTGGAGCGGCGGTCTCCCGGCGTCGCTGCCTCTGCTGTTCCTCCTGGGCTCGCTCCGGCTCGGCGGCCCACAAACCCCGGTTCGCCTCCCACGCCTGCGTGGCCAGCGTGACGAACAGTTCTGCGTGTTTTACGTTCGGCGGGTATGTGGCAGCCTGAGCGTAGCCGCCCGCGACCAGGGCGGCGTTCACGAAAACGTTGCCGGAGTAGATGTAGCCCAGCAACCGGCCATAGCGGTCCCGCTCTTCGACGCCCAGTTCGATCACCAGCTCACGGCCCTCGACCATCCCACGGTTCACGCGCTTGGCCACCTGCGCGAGGTGTCTGCGCGTCTCGTCCTCGGCGTTCATCTCCGGCGCATCGATCCCGATGTAACGAACCTTCTCACCGCTTGCGATCTCGATGGTATCGCCGTCAATGACGCGTACGCACGTGGTTCGCAGTAGACGGGCGGGGTCGTCCGGCTGCGGGGGCGCCTCCACGCGGGCGACCGTCATGCCGTAGTGGGCGTCGAAGAATTGCTCGGGGGTGACCGTGAAAAAGACCAGCTCGCGGTCGCCTAACACCAGCTTGACCGTGTTCGTCTGAGCGTCCCGCTGGACGGCCGCCCCGACGGTCTGGGCATAGCTGACGAGGTCCACGAAGGCCACGTCGCTGTCCTCAACGTAACCGGGCGTCTGTGGCGTGATCGCGAAGGCGATATCCTCGGGCAGAGACGCGAGCGGCGCGAAGACGGCGTCGCCGGACGAGACCGCCAGCGACTGCGCCGAGCAGCAGGATGCGGCAACGAGCAGAAGAACCACCGCAAGCGAAATCGATCGCTTCATCGTGGATTACCTCTTCCCGTACAGGAATTCGCGCTTCCTAACATTGGCATGCTCGTTTCTGGTAAAGCGAAGACCTATTTGGTGGCCTCTATGGCACCAGAGTCGCCAATACCCTCGAGGAACACTGCTGCATACACCCTCAATCCGCTTCTCCCGTACGATCTCCGGCAGATACCCGACGGCCTTGCAGGCCATCTCCCCAGCATATCTCGCGCACGGTTCCTCGTCCTCGGATGAGGTACTTAGCTCTCCATACGGAATCTCCTGCCGGCGGGCCGGTCAGCGAATCAGTGGAGGAGGGCCCGAGGCAAGCCGTCGCTGCACCTCGCCTGAGATGCGCTCGTCGTGTGGCAGCAGCTCATCGAAGTTGTCGGCGACCTTGCGCACCGCCGCCGCGAAGGCCTCGATGTAGCCCTCGGGCGGCTCGATCATCGTTGGAAGCGCGAGGATTCGCGGGATGACCTCGACCGCCTGCGGCAGATCCTCCCGCCTCGGCGGTTCGTATCCCCCGTCGATCGACAGCGGGCCGCGGCCGTCGCGCCAGTACGGGAAGCCGGTCGAGTAAGGCGGGTGCAGATGCCAACCCTCGTAGTTGCGGCCGGCCAGTGAGGCGCCCTCGGCGACGACGGCCGCCCGGAAGGTGTCCGCCGAAAGCCCACCGACGGCCTCGGGGCGGTAGAGGATGCGCATATTCCCGTAGTAGCCGGCCGGCTCGGCCCTGTCGTAGAAGCGAACAGGCTGGAGGCACTCGACGTCCTGCAGCTCGCCCAGCAGCGCGTCGTAGTTCTCCTGGACTCGCCGGTTGCGGTACTCGAGGTTGTCCAGCGCCACGGTGGCGATCGCGATCGCCAGATTGTTGATCCGGAACTTGCTCAGCGACAGGCCAGCGGTGGTGAGCCTGCTGTAGGGCTCGAGGGTCAGCTCATCGCTAATGTTGTAGCGGTTCAGGTGCCCCATCGCCAGGATCCGCTCGTAGCACTCACGGTCGCTGGTGCCGACCACGCCGCCCTCACCCGCCGCAACGGGCTTGCCGGACGGCGCCGAGCCCTGCATCGAGAACGACCCCACGTCACCGATCGAGCCGATCGGCCGTCCGTCCCACTTCGCCCCGTGGGTGTGTGCGCAGTCCTCGATCACCGCAAGGTCATGCTCGCGGGCGAAGGCCATGATGCGGTCCATGTCGCAGACCGATCCGAACAGGTGCGGGACGGTGATCGCGCGCGTGCGCTCGGAGAGGCAGCGCGGTAGGTCCTCGGGATCAAGGCAGAGGGTATCAGGCTCAATGTCGCAGAAGACCGGCCTGGCGCCGAGGATCGTGGCGGGCCCGAAGCTGCATATCCAGTTGTACGTGGGGGTGATGATCTCGTCGCCGGGCCCAACGCCTGCGCCGAAGTAGGCGGCCAGCAGCGTGGAGGTCCCGTTGCACTGTGGCAGCACCCACTCCGTTCCGGCGACCTTCTCACGGAACTTCTCCTCAAACTCGAGCACCATCGGGTGCCCAGTGTCCGAGAACGCCCGCTCCTCGATGATCTGTCTGCACAGCGCGGTCTCACGATCGTAGTCAGGCTCCCAGAGCTCTGTGCGCTCGAAGGTGCAGAGCTTCTCGCCGCCAAGCAGTGCAAGCGCGCTCACCAGTCATGCCTCCCCGCGTCAGTTGTCGCGTCTTTGCGGCATCTCAGTCCGCCTTATCGAAGGGCCCGCCGCTCGCCAGCGGATGCGGGTAAACGTAAGGCTCGTAGCCGGGCCTGGGCTGCGTGTGGTAATCACGGCCCCGCTGGATGTGCTCGGCGGAGCGTTCCGGCACGTAGGGTTCCACCGGCTCGCCGTCGAGGGTGTTGCCCCAGACCCAGAAGTCATGGATCTGCCAGTCGATCGGGTACGGCGCGCTCCAGTCGATCCTGCTGTCGAAGTCCAGGGTCAGGCCGATGGCGCGGGAGTGGTCGCGAATGGTGTTGTCGAATACCACCCCACCACCGCCGCGGAAGA